>NZ_AYVK01000025.1:0-171029 GCF_000503155.1 Mesorhizobium sp. LSJC285A00 | reverse complement strand
CCGGTCGAGGCGCCGTCGCTGCCCGCCGCCCCGATCGTGGTCGACCGCACCGTCCCAATGCTGCTCAACGATCCGGCGCTCGACGGCGGGACCGAGCTTCTCGGTGCGGCGGCGGCGCCGAAAGCCAATCCGGATCTGCCCGGCGAAAAACTAATCCTCGAAGGCAAGGCGCCCGAGGCCTCGCCCGGCCGCGCCGACGACTTCTCCTGGCCGCCCAAGGCCGCTGCCGCGACGGATACGACGACGGCGATCAACCGTTAACGGGGGAGTACCGTCGACCCCATCAGCGCTTCATCGATCGAGCGCGCGGCCTGGCGGCCTTCGCGGATCGCCCACACAACCAGCGACTGGCCGCGGCGCACATCACCTGCGGCGTAGAGCTTGTCGACGCTGGTCTTGTAGTCGCGATCGTTGGCTTCGACATTGCGGGAACGGCGGCTGTCGGTGGTGATTTTCATCTCACCGTCCAGCTCTTTCGCGACGCCGGCGGCAGCCGGTCCGGCAAAGCCGATGGCGATGAAGGCGAGGTCTGCACGGATGACGAATTCGGTGCCGGCGATCGGCTTGCGCTTCTCGTCGACTTCGCAGCATTTGACGCCGGTCAGTTGGCCGTCCTCGCCGATGAATTCGAGCGTCGCCACCTGGAATTCGCGCTCCGCACCTTCGGCCTGTGAGGACGAGGTGCGCATCTTGGTCGCCCAGTAAGGCCAGACCGAAAGCTTGTCTTCCTTCTCCGGCGGCTGCGGGCGGATGTCGAGCTGGGTGACGCGCACCGCGCCCTGGCGGAAGGCGGTGCCGACGCAGTCGGACGCGGTATCGCCGCCGCCGACGACGACGACATGCTGGCCGCCGGCGATGATCGGATGCGACGGCCAGGCCACCGACTGGATCGGCTCGCCGCCGACGCGACGGTTCTGCTGCACCAGATAGGGCATGGCGTCATAGACGCCGCCGAGATCGTCGCCCGGAATGTTGGCCGGACGCGGCGATTCCGAACCGCCGCAATAGAGCACCGCATCGTATCCGGCGAGCAACTCTGCCACCGG
Organism: Mesorhizobium sp. LSJC285A00; assembly: GCF_000503155.1. Lineage (NCBI taxonomy): Bacteria > Pseudomonadati > Pseudomonadota > Alphaproteobacteria > Hyphomicrobiales > Phyllobacteriaceae > Mesorhizobium > Mesorhizobium sp. LSJC285A00. The sequence continues at coordinate 169,983 of NZ_AYVK01000025.1, read as the reverse complement.
CTTGTCGACGCCGACATTGACGCCGCAATGGAAGGTCACGCCCTCGCCCTGCATCTGCTCGATGCGGCGGTCGATATAGTGCTTCTCGATCTTGAAGTCGGGAATGCCGTAGCGCATCAGCCCGCCGGGACGGCTCTCACGCTCATAAACGCTGACCTCGTGGCCGGCGCGGCCAAGCTGCTGCGCCGCCGCCATCCCTGCCGGGCCGGAGCCGATGACAGCGACCCGCTTGCCCGTCTTCTTCTCTGGCGGATAAGGCCGGATATGGCCGGTTTCATAAGCCTTGTCGGCGATTGCCTGTTCGACAGTCTTGATGGCAACCGGAATGTCCTCGAGGTTCAGCGTGCAGGCTTCCTCGCAGGGCGCGGGGCAGATGCGGCCGGTGAACTCGGGGAAATTGTTGGTCGAATGCAGGTTGCGGATCGCATTGTCCCAGTCGCCATTGTAGACGAGGTCGTTCCAGTCCGGGATCTGGTTGTGGATCGGGCAACCGGTCGGCCCGTGGCAGAACGGGATGCCGCAATCCATGCAGCGCGCCGCCTGTTTCTCGACCTCCTTGTCCGACATCGGCAGCGTGAATTCACGAAAATGCCGGATGCGGTCGGAGGCCGGCTGGTACTTGTGCACCTGCCGGTCGATTTCGAGAAAGCCTGTTACCTTGCCCATAGTCCAGTTCCTGCTGTCCAGATGGTGCGGTTTTCGCACCCGTTAACCCCTTGAGGCAGCCGTGGCAACCTTGCATCCGAGGTCAAACTGTCGCTGAAAGTTCCGCCGGGAAGCCTGCGCCTCCCGGCAAGTCGAAAAACCTATTCCGCCGCCACGCCCATGCGCATGCGTTCCATCTCGATCAGCGCGCGGCGGTATTCGACCGGCATGATCTTGCGGAATTTCGGCCGGAAGGTCGTCCAGTCGTCGAGTATCTCGCGGCCGCGTACCGAACCGGTGAAATGGACGTGGTTCGAGATAAGCTGGTAAAGCCGTTCCTCGTCATGGGTGGTCATGTCGCCCGAGACGTCGACGCGACCCTTGTGGTCGAGGTCACCGCCATGATGCAGCAGCCTTTCCATCAGATCGTCTTCTTCCGGAACCGGCTCCAACTCGACCATCGCCATGTTGCAGCGCGCGGCGAAATCGCCGGCCTCATCCAGAACATAGGCCACGCCGCCCGACATGCCGGCAGCGAAGTTGCGACCGGTCTGGCCGATGACGACGACGATGCCGCCGGTCATGTATTCGCAGCCATGATCGCCGACGCCTTCAACGACGGCGGCGACGCCCGAATTGCGCACCGCGAAGCGCTCGCCGGCGACACCTGCGAAATAGGCCTCGCCCTCGGTCGCGCCATAGAGGACGGTGTTGCCGACGATGATCGATTCCGCCGCGACGATCCTGGACTCCTCCGGCGGCCGGATGACGATGCGTCCGCCCGACAGGCCTTTGCCGACATAGTCGTTGGCCGCACCGACGAGATCGAACGAGATGCCGCGCGCCAGGAAGGCGCCGAACGACTGGCCGGCGGTGCCGGTCAGCTTCACCTGGATCGTGTCCTCGCGCAGGCCCTTGTGCCTGAAGCGCTTGGCGACTTCGCCCGACAGCATGGCGCCCGTGGAGCGATCGACATTGCGGATGTCGACCTCGATCTTGACCGGCTGCTTGCTTTCGAGCGCGGGCGTCGCCAGTTCGATCAGCTTGCGATCGAGTACATCGTCGATCGGGTGTTTCTGCCGTTCGGTCCAGTGCACCGCCTCATGCGGCGCGTCCGGCTTGAAGAACATCTTGCCGAAATCGAGCCCACGCGCCTTCCAATGCTGGATCATCTCGCGCTTCTCCAGCAGGTCGCTGTCGCCGATGATCTGGTCGATATGGGTGTAGCCCATCTCGGCCAGCAGCCCCCTCACCTCTTCCGCAACATAGAAGAAGAAGTTGACGACATGCTCGGGCGTGCCCTTGAAACGCTTGCGCAGAACCGGGTCCTGCGTCGCGACGCCGACCGGGCAGGTGTTCAAGTGGCACTTGCGCATCATGATGCAGCCGGCCGCGATCAGCGGCGCGGTCGAGAAGCCGAACTCGTCGGCACCGAGCAGCGCACCGATGATGACGTCGCGCCCCGTGCGCAAGCCACCATCGACCTGCAGTGCAACGCGCGAGCGCAGCCCGTTCAGCACCAGCGTCTGGTGCGTCTCGGCAAGGCCCATTTCCCATGGACTGCCGGCATGCTTGAGCGAGGTCAGCGGCGACGCGCCGGTGCCGCCATCATAGCCGGAGATGGTGATGTGGTCGGCGCGTGCCTTGGCGACGCCGGCCGCAACCGTACCGACACCGACTTCCGACACCAGCTTGACCGATACGTCGGCCGCCGGGTTGACGTTCTTCAGGTCGTAGATCAGCTGCGCCAGATCCTCGATCGAATAGATGTCGTGATGCGGCGGCGGCGAGATCAGGCCGACGCCGGGCGTCGAGTGCCGGACCTTGGCGATGGTGGCGTCGACCTTGTGGCCGGGCAGCTGGCCGCCCTCACCGGGCTTGGCGCCCTGCGCGACCTTGATCTGCATGACATCGGAATTGACGAGATACTCGGCGGTGACGCCAAACCGCCCCGAGGCGACCTGCTTGATCGCCGAACGTTCGGGGTTCTTGCCGCCGCCGGGCAGCGGCAGATAGCGGTCTGCCTCTTCGCCGCCCTCGCCGGTGTTCGACTTGCCGCCGATCTGGTTCATGGCGCGCGCCAGCGTCGTGTGTGCCTCGCGCGAGATCGAGCCGAACGACATCGCCCCGGTCGAGAAGCGCTTGACGATATCGGCCGCCGACATCACGTCCTCTATCGCGACCTTCTTGCGGCCGGTCTCTTCCGCAAGCTTGATCCTGAACAGGCCGCGTATGGTCTGGGCACGGGCCGTCTCGCTGTCGATCTGCGCGGAATACTCCTTGAACGTCTCCCACGAGCCCTGGCGCACGGCGTGCTGCAAGGTGGCGACGGCGTCGGGCGACCACATATGGGCTTCGCCGCGCATGCGGTACATGTACTCGCCGCCGACCTCGAGGCTGTTGCGCAGCACCGGATCGTTGCCGAAACCGTCGGTGTGGCGGCTGAGCGTCTCGGCCGCGACCTCGTCCAGGCCGACACCTTCGATCAGCGTCGCTGTGCCGGTGAAGTACTTCTCGACGAAATCCGACTTCAGCCCGATGGCGTCGAATATCTGCGCGCCGCAATAGGACTGGTAGGTGGAGATGCCCATCTTCGACATCACCTTGAGGATGCCCTTGCCGATCGACTTGATGTAGCGCGAGACCACCTCGTAGGCGTCAACCTCAGCCGGCAGTTCGCCACGCTTGTGCATGTCGAGCAGCGTATCGAAGGCAAGGTAGGGGTTGATCGCCTCGGCGCCGTAGCCGGCGAGACAGCAGAAATGATGCACTTCGCGTGGCTCGCCGGATTCGACGACCAGGCCGACCGCGGTGCGCAGACCCTTGCGGATCAGATGGTGGTGCACGGCAGCCGTCGCCAGCAGTGCCGGAATGGCGATACGGTCGGGACCGACCTGGCGGTCGGACAGGATGATGATGTTGTAGCCGCCGGCGACAGCGGCTTCCGCCCGCTCGCACAGACGTTCGACCGCGCCCTGCATGCCGGACGCGCCCTCGCTCGACCCGTAGGTGATATCGATGGTCTTGGTGTCGAAACGGTCTTCCGTGTGGCCGATCGAGCGGATCTTTTCCAGATCGCCATTGGTCAGGATCGGCTGGCGCACTTCGAGCCGCTTGCGGCGCGAATTGCCGACCAGGTCGAAGATGTTCGGCCGCGGCCCGATGAACGAGACAAGGCTCATCACCAGTTCCTCGCGGATTGGGTCGATCGGCGGGTTGGTGACCTGGGCGAAATTCTGCTTGAAGTAGGTGTAGAGCAGCTTCGACTTGTCCGACATCGCCGAGATCGGCGTGTCCGTGCCCATCGAACCCACCGCTTCCTGGCCGGTGGTCGCCATCGGCGACATCAACAGCTTGGTGTCTTCCTGCGTGTAGCCGAACGCCTGCTGGCGATCGAGCAGGCTGACATCCTTGCGCAGCGCGCGCGGCTCGACCGGCTTCAGATCCTCGAGGATCAGCTGCGTGTTGTTGAGCCAGGTCTTGTAGGGATGCCTGGTGGCGATCTCCGACTTGATCTCCTCGTCGGAAATGATGCGGCCTTTGGCGAGGTCGATCAGAAGCATGCGGCCGGGCTGCAGCCGCCACTTCTTGACGATCCTCTCCTCCGGCACCGGCAGCACGCCGGCCTCTGACGCCATGATGACGCGGTCGTCGTCGGTGACGATGTAGCGCGCCGGGCGCAGACCGTTGCGGTCGAGCGTGGCGCCGATCTGGCGACCGTCGGTGAAGGCGACCGCGGCCGGCCCGTCCCACGGCTCCATAAGGGCTGCGTGGTATTCGTAGAAAGCCTTGCGGTCGGCATCCATCAGCTTGTTGCCGGCCCAGGCTTCCGGGATCAGCATCATCATGGCGTGGCTGAGGCTGTAGCCGCCCTGGAATAGGAATTCGAGCGCATTGTCGAAGCACGCCGTGTCGGACTGGCCGTCATAGGAGATCGGCCACAGCTTCGAGATGTTGTTGCCGAACAGTTCGGAATCGACCGAGGCCTGGCGCGCCGCCATCCAGTTGTTGTTGCCACGCACCGTGTTGATCTCGCCATTATGCGCGACCATGCGGTAGGGGTGCGCGAGCTTCCATGACGGGAAGGTGTTGGTCGAGAAGCGCTGGTGGACGAGGATCAGCGCGGTCTCGAAACGCGGATCCGACAAATCCTTGTAATAGGCGCCGACCTGGTAGGCCAGGAACATGCCCTTGTAGACAATGGTGCGCGCCGATAGCGACACACAGTAGGCGCCGATATCCTTGTTGTTGTTCTCGGCGTAGATGCGGCCGGAAATCACCTTGCGCAGCAGGTACAGCCTGGCCTCATATTCCTCGTCATCTGGAATGTCTGATGTGCGGCCGATGAAGACCTGCCGATGGAACGGTTCGGAGGCCGCGATATCGGGCGCCTTCGACAGCGATGAATTGTCGACCGGCACGTCGCGAAAGCCGAGCAGCGGCAGCCCTTCTGACTGCGCCGATTCGGCGATGATCTCTTCGATATGGGCGCGCAGTGCCGCATCCTGCGGCATGAACCAGTGGCCGACGCCGTATTGGCCTGCCGCCGGCAGTTCGACGCCCTGGGCCGCCATCTCTTCGCGGAAGAAATGATCGGGAACCTGCACCAGCACGCCGGCGCCGTCGCCCATCAGCGGATCGGCGCCGACAGCGCCGCGATGCGTCAGGTTTTCGAGCACGAAGAGCCCGTCCTTGACGATCTGGTGCGACTTCACGTTCTTCATGTTGACGATGAAGCCGACGCCGCACGCGTCATGCTCGTTGCGCGGATCATAGAGACCCTGCGCGGCCATGCCATTGGTGGTCAGGCCGTTGGTGGTCTGGCCTTCTTTGGTCAGAACGGTATTTTTAACGGCTGCTGCTTTCGTCTGCGCGGCCTGGCCGATAATCGCAGATGGCGTCAGTTCCGTCATCGTCCTGTCCTCCGTTCCGGCCCCTTGCACGTCTAGCATTTGGGGCGCTGGTCTACCTTGGGAAGCGACTGGCTTCCGCTCTCATTCTTGCGGCACGTCTTTTCGAAATCCTTGGCGGACCGTGCGGTGCACCGCCGGTTCGTATCCGGTATCGTACAGGCCACAGCCGAGCCGTCTACCCGTCGCTCGCGGCAACGGCCGGAGTGGCCCAAATGATACGCCAATCCAGCCTGACTTGTGCGACAAAATAAGACAGCACTACTGTCCTAAATTTTTATGGCAGAAATCCTGGGCGCACACAAGACCGATTCACCAAATTCTTGGACGTTTGGCGACAGAAAATTACGTCGGGCGCTGTTGAAACGAAATTTCGGTCCCGGCACTCCTTCGTGATCGCCTTTGGCTTTACCGCTTTTTCAGCCCTTGGCCCTTGCGCGTCAAACCCCGAAACGGCCATGGTCGCGCTCTTGTCGCAACCAGACTTTCTCAACCAGGCAGGGACTTTCCTGATGTTCTTTGCATCCGACAACTGGGCGGGCGTCCATTCCAACATTGCCGCCGGGCTGTCAGCCAATGCCGGCGGCTTTTCGACCGCCTATGGCGATGGCGATCTCGACCGGGCCGTCTACCAGCGTTTCAGCGAGATCTTCGAACGCGAGGTAGCGGTGTTCTTCGTCGCTACCGGCACGGCGGCCAACTCGCTGTCCCTGGCCGCTTACAACAAGCCCGGCGGCATTTCCTTTGCGCACCGCGAATCGCACATCATCGAGGACGAATGCGGCGCGCCGGAACATTTCAGCGGCGGCTCGCGTCTCCATGCTGTCGACGGCGCCCTGGGCAAGATCGATCCGCACAATCTTGAACGCGCCGTCGCCCGTTTCGCACCCGAAATCGTCCATTGGGGACGCCCGACGGCCGTCTCGATCACCCAATCGACCGAAGTCGGCACAGTGTACGGGCTCGACGACATTTCCACCATTTCGGAGATCGCCAAACGCTTTTCCCTGCCGCTGCATATGGACGGCGCCCGTTTTGCCAACGCATTGGTCGCGCTTGAGACGACGCCGGCCGAAATGACCTGGAAGCGCGGCGTCGACATCGTCTCGTTCGGCGGCACCAAGAACGGCTGCTGGTGCGCCGAAGCGGTGGTGCTGTTCGATCTAGACCGCGCCAAGGAGTTGTCCTTCCTGCGCAAGCGCGCCGCACAGCTGTTCTCCAAGTCGCGCTTCATCGCAGCGCAGTTCGACGCCTACTTCACAGACGGCCTGTGGCTGGACACGGCCCGTCATGCCAATGCCATGGCCGCGCGCCTGGCGGCTGCGATCGAGGATTCGGCAACGGCGAAGCTCGCCTGGTTGCCGCAGGCCAACGAGGTGTTCGCGGTGATGAAAAAGGCGGAAGCCGAAAGGCTGCAATCCGTCGGCGCAGCCTTTTACGACTGGCACAGGCCGCACGGCTTCGACGGCCATGTCGGCGACGACGAGTTGCTCTATCGCTTCGTCACCAGCTTTGCCACGACTTCAGATGAGGTCGATCGCTTCGGCCAGATGATCGCCTGAACCCGCGAGACCGCGCCAATGACAAAGCCACCTCTCGGCTCAACCATGCGGCTGGTTCGTCCGGCGCCAAACGTGCTCGGCTTCTACGATGGCCGCGTTGACGGCGTTCGCGCCTGGTCGGACGAGCCGAACTGGCTGGACGACGGCGCCTATGCCCTCGGCATCTGCACCTATGCGATCGTCGATGGTTCGCAGGCGCTTGTCTACGACACGCATATTTCGCTGCCTCACGCGCGCTTCATCAGGCAGACGCTCGAAGACATGGGCGCAACATCGATCCGGGTCGTGCTCAGCCACTGGCATGACGATCATATTGCCGGCAATGAGGTGTTTCAGGATTGCGAGATTATCGCCAACACGCTCACCGCCTCGGCGCTCGCGAACAACCGGGCCGAGATCGAAAGCGGTGTTCCACCGATCAAGCCTCTCGTGCTGCCGAACAGGACCTTCGAAGGCAGTCTTGACCTCGCCGTTGGATCAATCGCCGTCGAACTGCGTCAGGTCGAAATCCACAGCCATGACGGCACGGTGCTCTTCATGGCTGGGATCGGCCTGCTGCTGGCAGGCGACACGCTCGAGGATCCGATCACCTTTGTCAGCGAGGCGGATCGGCTGGCGCAACATCTGGTCGATCTCGAACGCATGAGCGGGTGGCCGATAGACCGCATCTTGCCCAATCACGGCTCGCTCGAAGCGATTGAGCGAGGCGGCTACGACAAAGGCCTCGTCGCCGCCACGCAAGCCTACGTTCAAAAACTGCTTCGCTGCCGGCATGAGCCTGATCTTGCGAAGCAGGATCTGAAAACCTTCGGCGCCGACATGTTCGCCACTGGCGCGGTCGAGTACTTCGCGCTGTACGAGCCCGTCCACCGGCAAAACATCGAGGCCGTTCTCGCAACCGGCACCGGTCGCTAAGCAAGGAAAGGCCGCGCCAAAAGCTCGAGGCCAAGCAAGATCAGGAGAATAAGAAACCAGCGCCGGAAGGTCGCCGGGCTGATCCGCTGCCGGAGCAACTGTCCGAGCCACATGCCGAGCAAGGCCGGCGCAACCGCCAGCGACGACATGGCGACATGCCCGACCTGGAACGCGCCGTGCGAGGCAAGGCCGGCAGCGAGCGCGATCGTCGACACGGTGAAGGACAGGCCGAGCGCCTGGATCAGATCGTCACGGCTCAAGCCCAGCGCCTGAATGTAAGGTACAGCGGGCACGACGAACACGCCGGTGCCGCCGGTGACGATGCCGGTAAGGAAACCGACGATGGGCGGCGACCAGCGCTCGGCTGACGCGGGAACCGTCAACTGCCGCGCCAGCAGCGTATAGACGGCATAGACGATCAGCACCGCCCCGAGGCCGGCCGTCGTCCATTTGACATTGTCGCTGGCCAGCAGCCATGAGCCGGCCAGCGTGCCGGCGACGATGCCGACCATCATCTGCCACAGCCGACTGAGGATCCATCCGAAGCTCGGGCCGGCAAACAGCTGCCAGATATTGGTGACGAAGGACGGCACGATCAGCAGCGAAGCCGCGGCGACCGGCGGCATGATTGTGCCCAGCAGCCCCATCGCCAACGTCGGCAGTCCCATACCGGTAACGCCCTTGACGATGCCGGCCAGCAGGAAGAGCACCGCAATGGTTGCCGTTAGGGCCAGGGAAAAATCAGCCGAGAGATCAGACATCGCCCTTCATGGGAAGACGGCGCCCGCCGCAAAAGAGCCAGAACTCTTCGGTTGGGGTGACAGAGGCTGCGGCGAAAAAAAGCGGCGCCTCGCGGCGCCGCTTTCGTCTCGGGAGGAGACGCTTTTAACCTTGGGCGTTGTGACGCCGCCGTCTTGATCACGCGGCGTTCTTGGCCTCGATCTGCTTGGCGTTGGCCGAAGAGGCGGTAATCGCGATCTTGCGCGGCTTCAGCTCCTCGGGGATGTTGCGCTTAAGGTCGACGAAAAGCAGGCCGTTCTTCAGCGTGGCGCCGACGACCTCGACATGGTCGGCAAGCTGGAAGCGGCGCTCGAACGAACGCGAAGCAATGCCGCGGTAGAGCAACTCGGAGCCTTCGCCATTGCCTTCTTCCTTGCGCTCACCCTTGACGGTCAGCACGTTGCGGTGGGCTTCGATCGAAATCTCTTCGTCCGAGAAGCCGGCAACCGCCATCGAGATGCGATAGGCGTCCTCGCCGGTGCGCTCGATGTTGTAGGGCGGATAGGTCTGCGCGCCATCAGGCTGGGCCAGCGAGTCGAGCATGGTGAACAGTCGGTCGAAGCCGACGGTCGAGCGATAGAGCGGGGAAAAATCAACGTGACGCATGAGGTGTTCTCCTGTTGAGCAACATGTTTGCGTGTGGCCGGTGCGAAACCCTGGAAAGGCGTTTCGGGTGGACCAGCAGCCCCGACATCGGCGGCTGCATCCGACATTTGGGGAGCGCAAAAGCTCATTTCAAGGATTTTTGAAGAGCGCCAATCGAGGCGTCGATGAACGGCAGATGAACCGCTGCTTCGGCGCCCGTTCAGCCGGCCGGCGCTAGAGTGCCCCCAGGATAAAGAACCAGGCGGCGCCGGATGAAAGCGCCGCGACGAGGCCGACCGGGTGTAACGTCCCTTCCTCCCGGATCGACAGAGGCCGGAAGCACGCCGCCGCAGGCTGCTTCCGGCCTTGCTTGTCGTTCGTCCGCCCCCTTGGCGTCCTCCCTTTGCTTTTCATCCATTGGCGTCTATCACCATGCCGACGCCCTGCCGGGTGAGACACCACGAAGACGCAAGCGCCTAATGACGGATCTCTTCCATCCCACGCCAGGCAATCCGCCGCCGCAAAATGTCGCCAGCGGCTTTTTCACCACGCGCGACGGCAAGAAGATCCGCTACGGCCTGTTTGCCGCGGTCACCCGGCCGCTGAAAGGCACCGTCGTGCTGCTGCCCGGCCGCAACGAGTGCATCGAGAAGTATTTCGAAACCATCCGCAACCTGACCGACCGCGGCCTCGGCGTCGCCACGCTCGACTGGCGCGGCCAGGGCGATTCCGACCGCCTGATCGCCGACCCGCAACGCGGCTATGTCCGCTCCTTCTACGATTACACCGGCGACCTCGAACAGTTCTTCGAGGATATCGTGCTGCCCGACTGCCGCGGCCCGTATTACATCCTCGCCCATTCCATGGGCGCCGTGATCGCGCTGCTCGCGGCGCCGTCGATGGTCAACCGGGTGCGTCGCATGGTGCTGATTGCGCCTTTCCTGACGGTGCCCGACTCGCCCGTGTCGGCAAAAACGGCGCGCCGCGTCTGCTCGGTATTGTGCTTTCTCGGCCTCGGCCGGCTCTACGCCGCCTGGGGTCCGCGTCCCAGGGAAACCCTGCCCTTCGCCCTCAACAAGGTGACATCGGACCCCGAGCGCTATCAGCGCAACACGAAAATCTACGAGCACTATCCGCAACTGGCGCTCGGCGGGCCGACGATCCGCTGGCTGCAGGCGGCAATCAAGGCAGGCGAAGCCATCAGCGAGCCCGACTTCATGGCCAGGATCCAGGTGCCGCTGCTGATGATCGCCGCCGGCGCCGATCAGGTCGTCTCGACCAAGGCCGTGGAAGCCTACGCCAGGCGTCTGCGCCTCGGCTCGCTGCTGATGATCGATGGCTCGAAACACGAGATCCTGCAGGAGGCCGATGTCTATCGCGAGCAGTTGCTCGCCGCCTTCGACGCCTTCATACCCGGCAACGACGACCCCACAGCCTGATGCCGCCGGCGCTGCATGTTGCGGCGCCTTGAGCTTGCGCCTGCTGACAGCCTTCTGTCAGGAGCAGCGCCGGCAGCGCACAAAGAGCTAAAGATTCTGACAGCCGGTGCCGCCCCGGAATGCCCATCTCTCCGCGTCGAACCGAACGCCAAGGAGATGACGTCATGACCGAGAAAACCTGCGCTGCCTGCGATTGCCAGCTGGACGCCAATCCGATCCGCGTCAAGGTCGGCGGCAAGACCGTCGAGGTCTGCTGCGAGGAATGCGCGATTGCGCTGAACGAAGCCGGCGCCTCAGTGGCCGGCGCCGGCAACAGGGAAGCCTGAGCGATGCGCCCCGATCATGCAGCGCAATGCCTCGCACATCAGCCGACAACTCAAACCGCGACGTTCCGGCGGTCCTTGCGGACACAAGGCATCGCGGCGGCCAACTGGATCGGCCGTCAACTGGAAAGGCGCCGAAGCCGCCTTGCCTTGCTCGAAATGACCGACGAACAGCTCAAGGACATCGGCCTGTCGCGCAGCGACGCTCACTGCGAATACATGCGCCGTTTGTGGGACTGAGCCATGGCCGTACGAAGGGCCCGACAGGTGAAGTGTCCTGACAGGTTTGGACAAGCCAATCGCCTAATGTGCCGGAGCAGCTTTCGGCGCAAGGGTAGAATGCAACGGCCATGTCTCAGCTCACCATGTCGCAGTTCACGGTACAGACGCTTCTGGACACCGGCACCGTCAGGGTGAGGGATGTCGTGTGCAGCGGCGAATGCCGGCACAAGAGCGAAGAAGAGTGCACCGCTGCCACGCATCTTGTGTTTCCCTATCGCGGCGTCTTCGTGCGCCATGTCGGCCGCAACGATGCGGTCGCCGAAGCCAACCAGTTGTTGTTCTTCAACAACGCCGAAGGCTACCGGATCAGCCATCCCGTCGAGGGTGGCGATTCCTGCCTCGATCTCGTTGTCGAGGAGGCGCAACTGCAGGAGCTGACGCCGAAGGAGCAGTTGCGCTCGGGCAGCGCCGTGGCGTTTCGTCGCCAGCGCCGCCGTATTGACCCGCGGGCTCAGGCGCTGGTGGCGGTGCTGCGCCACAGCCTGAGCCGCAACATTGCCGAAACGCTGGAGGCCGAAACCCTGGCGCTGACGCTGGTGCGGCGCTCCCTCGGCGAGCGCACCTCGCATGCCGCCGGCGCAAGCGCTGGCCGGCAGAAGCTGGTCGATCGCGCCAAGCTCGTCCTGTCCTCGGATCTTTCGCGGCGCTGGACGCTGGCCGAGATCGCCGCTGAAGTCGGGGTATCACCGGTTTATCTCACGCAGGTTTTCCAGCAGGTCGAGGCGATGCCGCTCTATCGCTACCATCTGCGCCTGCGGCTGGCGCGCGCGCTCGACCTGCTTGGCCGCTACGACAATCTGACCACGCTCGGCCTGGACCTCGGCTTCTCCAGCCACAGCCATTTCAGCTCAGCGTTCAGGCAGGTCTACGGGCGAACGCCGGCGGAATTCCAGCGCTCGATCAAGCCGCGCTGATCGGGTCGACTATCAGCCCCGCAGGGCTGCCATTGCAGCCGCGTGAAGCTCCGGCGTTGCGGCGGCCAGGATGTCGCCGCCCTTTTCCGCCGGACCGCCCTCGAATGTGGTGACGACGCCGCCGGCCTTTTCGATGATCGGGATCAGCGCCACGATGTCGTAGGGTTTCAATCCGGGATCGGCGACGATGTCGACGCTGCCCGAGGCAATCATGGCAAAGGCGTAGCAATCGGCGCCGTAGCGGGCGAGCTGGATCTGTTTCTCGAACGCGTCGTAGCGGGTGCGCGCCTCGCCCTTGAAAAGCGCCGGCGTGGTGGTGAACAAGGTCGCCTCGTCAAGCTTCGTCCTCTTGCGGGTCGACAGCTTCCGCGGCCCGCCGGGGCCTTCGTAGTGGGAGCCGGAAGCGTTGGCGTAGAACAGCTCGCCGGTGAAGGGCTGCGCCATCATGCCGGCGACGGCGTCACCGTCGACCGTCAATCCGACCAGCGTTCCCCACACCGGCAAGCCTGAGATGAAGGCGCGGGTGCCATCGATCGGATCGATCACCCAGACATGCCTTGAGGAGATGTTTTCGCTGCCATGTTCTTCGCCGAGGATACCGTGATCGGGATACTCAGCCGAGATCAGCGCCCGGATGGCGCGCTCGGCCTCGCGGTCGGCCTCGGTGACCGGGTCGAAACTGCCTTTTTCCTTGTTGGCCACCGCGCCCTGTGCGCGGAAACGCGGCAAGGTTTCAGCCGCCGCCGCTTGCGCGATCCGGCGCATGAAATCGATGCTGATGTCCACGTGATTCTCCCGCATTGCAGAGTGCCAACCGGTCTGGCGGCACTTTCCCGCCAAAACAAGCCGGTTTATCGATTTATCAGAGACATCATCGTTGCCGAAATGTCACACATCGGGACCATCGAAACGCATTTTCACATCAGAGTGAATTAAAAAAGCGTGGGATCGATTGACATTTGTGCATCGCACAATAAATTTGTTCTCGGACAGGTTTTCCTGTCCATGCCCTCCTTGGGCGTTTCCTCCCTAGACTTCGACCGTGTCGTGCAAACGATGCGGTCTTTTTTTACGCTGCGGGATGGCCAGCGCGGGATCTCATGAACAGCCGCCGCCCCGGCGTCATTCGGCGGCCAGCGGCAGGTCGACGAAGTGGTGGTCGGGCATCGCCATCAGGTCGGCCGAAAAGCGCGCCATATCGTCGGCCAGCGCATCGAAGCCGGCCGATTTCTGGAACGTCCGCTCATTCATGTAGAGGCCGCGATTGACCTCGATCTGCAGCGCATGCAGATGGCGCGCCGGCCGGCCGTAATGCTCGGTGATGAAGCCGCCTGCATAGGGTTTGTTGTGGGCGACGGTGTAGCCCATGCCGATGAGCAGGCCGATCGCCGTCTCGGTCAGGGCTGCCGTGGCCGAGATGCCGAAACGGTCGCCGACGATGAAATCCGGCCGCAGGCCGCTGTCGCCCACCCTGATGCTCGCCGGCATCGAATGGCAGTCGATCAGCACGGCATAGCCGAACCTGGCATGGGTTCTGGTCAATAGCCGCTTCAGCGTCTCGTGATAGGGTTTGTAGACCGCCTCTATGCGCTGGACGGCCTCCGCCAGCGGCAGACGGCCGGAATAGATGTCGAGCCCCTCACCCACCAGCTTGGGCACGGTGCCGAGCCCGCCGGCAACGCGCGCCGAGCGGATGTTGCAGAAGGACGGCACCGGCTCGGCGAACATGCGCGGGTCGAGTTCCCAGGGTTCGCGATTGACGTCGAGGTAGGCGCGCGGAAAATTCGCCGCCAGCATCGGCGCGCCCAGCACCACCGCGCTGCCGAACAGCTCGTCGACATAGCAATCCTCGGAGCGGCGGATGGCGTTCCGGTCGAGCCGCGCCATGGCCAGGAAGCGGTCTGGATAATAGCGGCCGCTATGCGGTGAGTTGAAGACGAAGGGAACGCGCTGCTCGGCGCCCGATCGGATTTCGAAGGGTGGAACGACCGAAAAATCTTCGGCTGCCGTCGTCAATTTGAACGAACCCGGAAACAGCAATGCATCATGATGGGAAACTGCCACCTCATCGGCCGCATGTCCAGCATTTCGGCATGTCAGGAACCCCGTCAAATCAGGATTAATGCCGCCAACGTTCACTTGATGTTTACCGTCAGCTCCTCATATACAGGATGGTTAACGGGCTTGCCGGACGGCAGGCTTGGCTGGGGTGATTCGGACGGGACAAGATGGCACGCATTCTGCTGGCGGAAGACGACGACGACATGCGCCGGTTCCTGGTCAAGGCACTGGAGCGGGCCGGCTACCACGTCAGCGATTTCGACAATGGCGCCAGCGCCTACGAGCGGCTGCGCGAAGAACCTTTCTCCCTGCTGCTGACCGATATCGTCATGCCGGAGATGGACGGCATCGAACTCGCCCGCCGCGCCACCGAGATCGATCCCGACCTGAAGGTGATGTTCATCACCGGTTTCGCGGCCGTCGCGCTCAACCCCGATTCCAAGGCGCCGAAAGACGCCAAGGTGCTGTCCAAGCCCTTCCACCTGCGCGATCTCGTCAACGAGGTCGAAAAAATGCTGCAGGCCGCCTGAAGCACGCACAGTGTGATCTCGCCGCTTCGTCGGCGGCGCGACAAAACGAGCCTTTCTTTCCCTTTCCGGCTATTGACGCGCTGGACCAAAAATGGTGTATGCGCGGCTTCGGATGGGCGTGTAGCTCAGCGGGAGAGCACTGCATTGACATTGCAGGGGTCACAGGTTCAATCCCTGTCACGCCCACCATCCTTTCGATAACTTGGCCAAGCCCGTTTTTGGCGCACCCCTTCGACAACTTAGCCGGTAAGGCGGCCACCGCTTGTGGCAGCCGCCTCGTTCAAACGCGACGCGCTTTAGACGTGGTGCGGGCTTAGCGTCCTTGAAGGCGCAGGCTCGATGCCGTCCTCCATAAGAATATCCTTCTTGCGAGCGAACGCGACGAAGACGCCTCGTGCTGTCTCGGGTTCCACATCGCCAATCAGAGCGGCTTTGCAAGCGCGAATAGCAGCTCTCTGCTCCGGGCTGTTGCCACACCATTCGGATGCGAATTGATAGGCATCTGCGACCGTGTTGAGTTGGCGGGGAAAGCCCAATCCCACCCACACCCGGACTGGCTTTTCAAAAGGTTTCGATAGCATCATGACCTCCTTTCCTAATGCATGTCACCCAGAAGTATGCCGCGGTTCTGGGACAACGACATGCATCAAAACAAAGACTTAAAGCGTGTCGCATGAATCCGTTTCGCGACGCGCTTTAGGCAGTCACTCCTCCGCCTTCGCCACCTCTGCCCATCATCCACGGCATTGTCGTGGATACTTCCTCAAGGATTCTGGCTGCTTTCGCAAAACCGCTGAACGCGTCTCTGGCTGCGGAAAGCGGATAATCGCTATCGAAAGCTCGCTGGCAGGCCCGCAATGCGGTTTGGTGAATGGGGCCGCGCCTGTCCTTTGGCCATTCATAGAGGAACTCCAGAGCGTCCTCGAGACACGTGATTTCCTGAACAAGGTTGTCGCCGCTTTTCACGAAAACGGCGCTGTCAAACATCCGATCGTTCATATGATCCTCCAAATTGAACGAACCATTGAGTTTCATGGTTTGCGCGGTCCAGGCCAACTGCAGGCGCGCGACAGAGGCGCGCCAGTACGTCCTGCAGTGATCATCTTCGTTTCTCCGCAATCACAGCCTCCCGGCCGGAACCGGGAGGCGGACCCGCAGTTCAAAGTGTGACAGATCGACAGGATTACGCGGCTTTACGCGCGCGGTCCGTGTCTTGCGTGATCTGAGTGGCGGCCGTCGGCGTGTCGCCGACGCCGATGCTAATGCGGCGCGGTTTCAGCTCTTCGGGAATCTCACGGACGATGTCGATCGAGAGGAGGCCATTCTCCAGTTTGGCTGCCTTGATCTTCATGTGGTCGGCAAGCTTGAACGTCTGCCTGAAACTGCGATAGGCGATGCCCTGGTGCAGCAGCTGGCGTCCGCTCTGATCATCAGCCTTCTGGCCTACCACGACCAGTTCGGGTCCATGCTGGGTCAGCTCAACCTCATCCTGGCTGAAGCCTGCGATGGCCATCGAGATACGGTAATCGTTCTCGTCGACCTTCTCGATGTTATAGGGCGGCCAGTCTGGACGCGTGCCGCTGTCGAGCATGTCGAAAAGCCGGTCGAAACCGACGGTGGTCCGATAGAGGGTATCAAAGGTTCTCATAGCCACATCCTCCTTGAAGCAACATGGGTACAAGGACGCCGCCCCGTGCGGCGCCGCCATTTTTTGCCGAGCCTTATGGCCTTGGCGGAAATCGAATTAGGAGGCGCCCCAAATGAGTTCAAGAGCATCTCGAATTTTTTTTAGTAGCATCCTTCGCATCGACGGAAAGCGAAATCTGAGTTTCTACGGGACCTTCCCTTCGAACAGTCGAACAGCCCCTTGAAGTACAGATCCGGCGGGAAGTTTTCGCGCGATCTGCGCGACCGCATCGTCTACTGCCCCGCCGTCCCGTTTCGTATTCAAATGCCGGCCAGCAAGGAACCGGGTAGCGGCCTTGCGATCCGTAAATCCACCCTGTCGGGGGCGAAACGTCCCGGCACGTGCCGGGACGTTTCTGGCTCGCGGATCACTGTGGCCGCGGATCGGGCCTGTCGGGCTTGTCATGAGGGGTGTTGTTGCCTTCACGGCACGGTGTGCCGATGCCGCAGCATTTGCCGTTGTAGGTGACACCGGGCTTGGTCTTCTCGCATTCCCTCGGCGGTGCCGTCTGACACCCTGCCAGCACCGAAACCGCGATGGCGGCGAGAAATGCGTTTCTTGAAGTGATAAACATTGACGTTCTCCTTGATGGACCGTGTTTGCTACACACCGCTTGGTCGCGGGCGGCAGCGAAATGGTTCAAGGAAAATTGGAATCAGGCCGCGCCGAGGCGGACATCACCCTTCTCAATATGGTTGAGAAACCACGCATATGTCTGTTCCAATCCATCGCGAAGCGCGTAGCGCGGGCGCCATCCCGTCGCAAACAGCCGCGAAACATCCATCAACTTGCGCGGCGTGCCATCTGGCTTGGTCGTATCGAAGGCGATATCAGCCTCGACGCCGGCGACCGATGCGACGGTCTGGGCAAGCTCGGCAATGGTGACATCCTCGCCCGAACCGACATTGACGTGGCTGTCGCCGGCATAATTCTTCAACAGCCAGACCAAGGCATCGGCGGCGTCGTCGACATGCAGGAATTCACGCCGTGGCGTGCCCGAGCCCCAGACCTCGAGGCTGTTGCCGCCGCTCAGCGCCAGCGCATGCGCCTTTCGCATCAGGGCCGGCACGACATGGCTGGACTGGAGATCGAAATTGTCGCCAGGACCGTAAAGGTTGGCCGGCATCGCCGAGATGTAGTCGACGCCATGCTGGCGCCGATAGGCCTGGCACAGTTTGAGCCCGGCGATCTTGGCGATCGCATACCATTCATTGGTGGGTTCGAGCGGACCGGTCAGCAGCGCGTCTTCCCTGATCGGCTGCGGCGCGAGCTTTGGATAGATGCAGGACGAGCCGAGAAACAAAAGCTTGCCGACCTCGCTGCGAAAGGCGCCGTCAATGACATTGCCCTGCATAACCAGGTTTTGCTGCAGGAAATCGACAGGGAACCGGTCATTGGCCAGGATACCGCCGACTTTGGCGGCCGCCATCACCACCGCATCCGGCCTGTGCTCGGCCATCCAGCGCCGCACCCCTGCCTGGTCGAGCAGGTCGAGCCTGTCGCGCGATACGGTGAGTATCTCGCAGTCCTCGCTCGCCAGCCGGCGCACGACGGCCGAACCGACCATGCCGCGATGCCCGGCGACGAAGACACGCTCGCCTTTCAGATCAAATGTCGCGTCCATGAACCTGCCTCACGCAGAACGGCTGTTCTGCCGCGTGCCGCCGGCGGTGCGCGCCAGATCGGCCTGCACCATTTCCGCCACCAGATCCCTGAAGCCGGTCGTGTGCGACCACCCCAGCCTGGCTTTGGCCTTGGCGGGGTCGCCGAGCAGCAGGTCGACCTCGGTCGGCCGGAAATAGCGCGCATCGATGCGCACCAGGACAGTGCCCGAACCGGCATCGACACCGACTTCATCGACACCCTCGCCTTGCCAGCGGATGGTGCGTCCGGTTTCGGCAAAAGCCAGTTCGACGAATTCGCGCACCGAATGCGCCTCACCGGTCGCCAGCACGAAATCGTCGGCTTCACTGTGCTGCAGAATGCGCCACATGCCCTCCACATAGTCGCGCGCATGGCCCCAGTCACGCTTGGCGTCGAGATTGCCGAGATAGAGCGTGGCCTGAAGGCCGTGATGGATCGAGGCGACGGCCCGCGTGATCTTGCGGGTGACGAAGGTCTCGCCGCGTGTCGGGCTTTCGTGGTTGAACAGGATGCCGTTGGCGGCGAACATGCCGTAAGCCTCGCGGTAGTTGACCGTGATCCAGTAGGCGTAAAGCTTGGCCGCGGCATAGGGCGAGCGCGGATGGAAGGGCGTCGCCTCGCTTTGCGGGACCTCGCGCGCCTTGCCGTAGAGCTCCGAGGTCGAGGCCTGATAGAAACGCACCGACTTCTCCAGGCGCAGAATGCGGATCGCCTCGAGCAGCCTGAGTGTTCCCAGCGCATCGGCATTGCCGGTGTATTCCGGCGTCTCGAAACTCACCTGGACATGACTCTGGGCGCCGAGATTGTAGATCTCGCCGGGCTGTGTCTCCTGCACCAGGCGAATGAGGTTGGTCGCGTCGGTCAGGTCGCCATAATGCAGGAAGAAACGCGCACCGCGCTCGTGCGGATCGACATAGATGTCGTCAACGCGCTCGGTGTTGAACGAGGACGAGCGGCGTTTGACGCCATGGACAATATAGCCCTTCTGCAGAAGCAATTCTGCGAGATAGGCCCCGTCCTGCCCGGTTACACCGGTGATGAGCGCCACTTTTTCCGTCATTGCCGCTCCGTCCGCATCCAATCCCGGCAACCGAATACAGATTTGGCGCGAGAACGCAAATCCCCCGTACGGGAGATACTTTTCACCCAGGCGAAGCGTTGTTCTCAGACACCTGCGACCGCGCAGAAATGCTTCATCCTGGCCAGCGCAAGCTCGGGATCGGCGAGCAACCCTGCCTGGTCGGCAAGGCGGAAGATGTCGGCATAGTGCAGGATGCCGCGCGCCGACTGCATGCCGCCGACCATGGCGAAATGGTCCTGATGGCCGTTGAGCCAGGCCATGAAGACGATGCCGGCCTTGTAATACTCGGTCGGCGCCTCGAAGATCTTGCGCGACAACGGCACTGTCGGCGCCATCAGCGCGTCATAGCCGGCGCGGTCGCCATCAGCCAGTTTCGCCAGCGCCGCGCTGGCGACCGGCGCGATGGCGTCGAATATGCCGAGCAAGGCGTGCGAGTGCCGCTTCCCGTCGCCGGCAATCAGTTCGGGATAGTTGAAATCGTCGCCGGTGAACATGACGACGCCTTCCGGCAGCCGGTTGCGCAAGGCAACTTCCTTGCCGGCATCGAGCAGGGAAATCTTTATCCCCTCGACCTTGCCGGCATGGCGCTCGATGATGGCGACGACGGTGTCGAGCGCGGCCTCGAAATTGCCGCTGCCCCAATAACCTTTCAGTGCCGGATCGAACATGTCGCCCAGCCAATGCAGGATGACCTTGCCGGATGCCTGGCTGAGGATGCGATCGTAGACGTGCACATAGTCATCTGAGCTCTTGGCCACGGCTGCCAGCGCCCGGCTTGCCATCATGATCGCCTTGCCGCCCTCGCCTTCGATGAAGGTGAACTGCTCCTCATAGGCGGCGATCACATCTTCGAGTGATCTCGAATTGGCCGGCGCCAGATGATCGGTGCCGGCGCCCGAGGCGAGGTCTGCGCCTTCGACGCTGCGCGCCTCGGCGATCGAGCGGCGGATCAATTCCTGCGCATTCGCCCAGTCGAAACCCATGCCGCGCTGCGAGGTGTCCATCGCCTCGGCGATGCGGAAGCCAAGCCGCCACAAATGATGCCGAAACGCCATCGTCTTGTCCCAGTCGACCGCAGGCTTCGACCAGGGGTCGGTCATCGCGAAAGGGTCGGCGACGACATGGGCCGCGGCATAGGCGATGCGCGGGAAAACCGCACCGATTACGGGCTCGACCGGACTGCCCGCGAGCTTGTAGCTGACGCGGCCGCCATTCTGCGTAGGCAGGGTGATATCCATGGCAACCTCCGTTTTCGGCATCCTGTAAATGGAACGTTCCAATAAATCAAGAACCTTTATGATTCCGGCGATTGAACCGGTCCAACTGCCGAAGAAGGCTAAGAGTCCTTGCTGGGAACCGCATTTATCACCTTTTCGATCTCCGCAAGAATCCCGATTGACTCTCGTTTGGCAGAGTGATTAGAACGTTCCAATAGATTTGCCCATTTAGGCGGAGGAAACCACCGACATGGCCAGCCGGGCCAAGGCAACGATCCTGGACATCGCCCGCGAGGCTGGTGTGTCCAAATCGACGGTGTCGCTTGTGCTGCAAGGCTCAGGGCTGATCCGGCCTGAAACCGCGGTCAAGGTTCGCAAGGCGATCGAGGATGTCGGCTATGTCTACAACCGCGGCGCCGCCAATCTGCGCAAAGCCCATTCCAACGTCATCGGCATGGTCATCAACGATCTCACCAACCCCTTTTTCGCCGAGCTGGCGGTCGGCATGGAGCGCGTCTTCCAGTCAGCCGGCATCGTGCCGTTCATCGCCAACACGGCGGAGAACCCGGTGCGCCAGGAAGAAGTGCTGAAGTCCCTGATGGAACAGGGCGTCGCAGGCCTGATCGTGTCACCGGCGCGCGGCACTACGCCGGGTGCCTTCCGCCGTATCGAGACGGCCGGCGTGCCGGTCGTCTTCGCCATGCGCCGCCTGCCGGACAGCCGCATCCCGGTGATCGCGCCTGACAATCATCGCGGCGCGTATCTCGCCGCCGCCCATCTGATCGGCAAGGGCCATCGCCGGCTGGCCTTCTTCGGCGGCACCTCCGACCTGGTCGTCTATCAGGAGCGCCTGGGCGGTTTTCGTGAAGCTTGCGAAACATTGGGCATCGCCAGGCGCGACGTGCTTGTCGTCGAAGGCGAGACCAGCCGCAGGGGCGGCATCGCGTGCCTGGAAACCGCCCTTGCCATGGCCGAGCCGCCGACGGCGGCGCTGTGCTTCAACGACGCCGTCGCCTTCGGCGTCATGCTGGCGCTGCGCAAGCGCGGGCTGGAGCCCGGCGCGGACTTTGCCGTCGTCGGCTTCGACGACGTGGTCGAGGCCGAGCATTATATGCCGGCGCTGACCAGCGTCTCGGTCGACACACCCGGCCTCGGCGAACGCGCCGCCCACGTCATGCTGAAGATGATCCAGTCACGCACCACGCATGCCGAGGACCATATCGGCGCCGTCAATCTGGTCGTCAGGGACAGCTGCGGTCCCGGTCGCCGCGCCCAGAACACATCAGCAGGAATGGGAGACGCGGCATGAGCGTCAGATGGGGACTGATCGGCGCCAGCACGATCGCCAAACAGTTCATGATCAACGCAATCCGCGCGCAAGAGAGTGGCGAGATCGCGGCGGTGATGAGCTCCAGCCCGCAGCGCGCCAAGACTTATGCCGCGGAACAGAATATTCCGCTTGCCGTCTCGACGCTGGACGACCTGCTCGGCGCCGGCATCGACGCCGTCTACATCTCGACCACCAACGAACTGCATCTCGAACAGGCGCTGGCCGCGATCAAGGCGGGAAAGCACGTTCTGTGCGAAAAGCCGCTGGCGCTGAACAGCACTGACGCGCGCATAATGGTCGCCGCCGCCAAGGCAGCCGGCGTGGTGCTTGGCACCAACCATCATCTGCGCAATGCCGGCGCCCACCACGCCATGCGCGACGCCATATCAGCCGGCCGCATCGGCAAGCCGATTGCCGCGCGTGTGTTCCATGCCGTCTATCTGCCGGAGAACCTGCAGGGCTGGCGCATCACCAGACCGGAAGCCGGCGGCGGCGTGGTGCTCGACATCACCGTGCACGATGCCGACACGCTGCGCTTCGTGCTCGGCGACGACCCGATCGAGATTTCGGCCTTCACCCAGTCGGCCGGCATGGCCGGCAGCGGGCTGGAAGACGGTGCCATGTGCATCTGGCGCTTCAGGTCCGGTTTGATTGCCCAGTCGCATGAAGGCTTCACAACCAAGTTCGCCGATACCGGCTTCGAGGTGCATGGTTCCGAAGGCTCGCTGATCGCTAAAAATGTGATGACGCAGAAGCCGGTCGGTTCGGTGCTGCTACGCACCGCCAAGGGCGAGGAGGAACTGAGCTTCGACCGCGAAGACCTCTACGTCAGGTCGCTGCGCCAGTTCCAAGCCGCTATTAGCGGCGCGGGCCAGCCCTCCGCCACCGGCGAGGACGGCGTCTGGTCACTAGCCTGCGCCGAAGCAGCGTTGCTGTCCGGGAAATCCGGCAAGGCGGTTGCCATCGAGCCGAAACTCGGGAGCGCCAAGTGAGCAAGCTCGTCTCCGCTCAGCAGGCCGCCAGCCTCATCAAGGACGGCATGACCGTCTCCGTCTCGTCATCGAGCGGCCTCGGCTGCCCGGATGCCGTGCTGGCCGCCATCGGCGAGCGCTTCGACGCTGAAGGCCATCCCAAAGACATCACCACGCTGCACCCGATCGCCGCCGGCGACATGTATGGCATCAAGGGCATCGACCATCTGGCCAAGCCCGGCCTGTTGAAGCGCACGCTCTGCGGCTCCTATCCCTCGGGCCCCTCCTCGTCCGAGCCGCCGCAGATATGGAAGATGATCGGCGACAATTCGGTCGCCGCCTACAACGTGCCCTCCGGCATCCTGTTCGACATGCACCGCGAGGCCGCCGCCAAGCGGCCGGGCGTGCTGACCAAGGTCGGCCTCGACACTTTTGCCGACCCGCGCCACCAGGGCTGCGCCATGAACGCGGCTGCAAGCGAGCCGATCGTCTCGGTGCAGCAGTTCGACGGCGAGGAATGGCTCTATTTCCGCTCGATCGTGCCCAACATTTCGATCATCCGCGCCACCTCCGCCGACGAACGCGGCAACCTCACTTATGAACATGAGGGCGCCTATCTCGGCGGCCTCGAACAGGCGCTTGCCGCGCGCAACAATGGCGGCATCGTCATTGCGCAGGTCAAGCGCGTCGTCGAGAACGGCACCCTGAAGCCGCATGACGTGCGCGTGCCAGGCGTGCTGGTAGACCACATCGTGGTGGCGCCGGACCAGTTGCAGACCACACTGACGCCTTACGACCCGGCGATTTCGGGCGAAATCTTCCGGCCGTTGTCCAGCTTCCGCAACGTCGAGATGAACGTCCAGAAAGTAATCGCGCGCCGCGTCGCCATGGAATTGCGCGACGGCATGGCGGTCAACATCGGCTTCGGCATCTCGGCCAACGTGCCGCGCATCCTTCTCGAGGAAGGCCAGCACGGCAAGGTCACCTGGGTGATCGAGCAGGGCGCCGTCGGCGGCGTGCCGCTGCTCGACTTCAAGTTCGGCTGCGCTTCCAATGCCGAGGCGATCATGCCCTCGCCGCACCAGTTCATCTATTTCCAGGCCGGCGGCTTCGATGCCTCGCTGCTCTCCTTCTTGCAGATCGACCGCCACGGCTCGGTCAACGTGTCGAAACTCTCGGCCCGGCCACATGTCACCGCCGGGGCCGGCGGCTTTGTCGACATCACGGCACGGGCGAAAAAGATCGTCTTCTCCGGCTTCTTCAATGCCGGCGCAAAACTGTCGCTCGCCGATGGCGGCATCCGCATCGACGAGGAAGGCAAGGTGAAGAAGGTGGTCAACGAGGTCGAACACATCTCCTTCTCAGGCAAGCGCGCCGTCGCACAAGGGCAGGACATCACCTACGTCACCGAGCGTTGCGTGATGAAGCTGACGCCGGACGGCCTGATGGTGACGGAACTTGCGCCGGGCGTCGACCTCGAGCGCGATGTGTTGGCTCAGTCCGAAACACCGCTCGGAGTCGCCAACGACCTCAAAGTGACGCCGGCAGCTCTCTATCAGGACCGGCCGATCGGCCTGTCGCTGAATGGTGGCGCTTCGCTCGGAGGCGCGCATGGCTGAGCGCCTCGTCACCTTCGAGCAGGACGGCGCCATCGGCATCGTCACGCTGCGCCGGCCGGAGAAGTTCAACGCGCTGGACATTCCGATGCTGCGCGCGCTCGAGACAGCGCTCGACGAAGCCGAAATGGCTGAAGGCGTGCGCGTCGTGCTGATCCGCGGCGAAGGCAAAGGCTTTTGCGCCGGCGGCGACGTCGAGGCCTGGGCACAAATGAGCGCTGCCGACTTTCAGGTGCAATGGGTGCGCTACGGGCACCGTGTCTTCGACCGACTGGCGCGGCTGCGGCAGCCGACCATCGCGGTGCTTTCCGGCCATGCGCTGGGTGGCGGGCTGGAGCTGGCGGTCGCCTGCGACTTCCGTGTCGCCGAAACGCAGGTGAAGCTCGGCTTCCCCGAGACATCGATCGGCGTCGTCCCCGGTTGGTCCGGCACGCAGCGCGCCGTGCGCCGCTTTGGTGCGCAGATCGTGCGCCGCATGGCACTCGGCGGCGAGCTCTTTGCCGCCTCCGACGCGCTTGCCCTCGGCGTCGTTGACCGCGTGGTCGAGACCGGCCAGGCGCTGGCAGAGGCCAGGACTTGGGCCGAAAAAATCGCCGGGCGCGGGCCGCTCGCAACCGAAGCCGCCAAGCTGATGATCGCAGTCGCCGAAGGCGAGGAAAGTGCGGCCGCCACCGAGGCGCTCGCCAGCGGCTTCGTTGCGCTGACCGGCGACCTCAAAGCCGGCGTGAGCGCCTTCAAGGCCAAGCAGAAGCCGGCCTTTTCAAGATCCTAGAGAAAGCATGATGAACGCACCGCTCAACATTTCCATGCCGGCCGAGGCGTCCAAGGCGCCGAAGGCTTACAAGCTCCTGATCGACGGCAAGCATGTCGATGCCCGTGACGGCCGCACGATTGCGCGCAACAGCCCCGGCCATGGCTTCACCGTTTCGCGCTATGCGCAGGCCGGCGAGGCCGAGGTGGAGGCGGCCATGCAGGCCGCGCACAAGGCATTCGAGACCGGCCCGTGGCCGCGCACGAAGGCGGCCGAGCGCGCAGCCATCCTGCTCAAGACGGCCGACCTGATCGAGGCCCAGCTCGAAGACATCGCCCGCCTCGATGCGCTGGAGTCCGGCAAGCCGATCGCCCAGGCGCGTGGCGAGATCGGCGGCGCCGTCGACATCTGGCGTTATGCCGCCTCGCTCGCCCGCACGCTGCACGGCGAGAGCTACGCCAATCTCGGCGACGCCATGCTGGGCGTCGTCCTGCGCGAGCCGATCGGCGTCGTCTCGATCATCACCCCGTGGAATTTCCCGTTCCTGATCGTCAGCCAGAAACTGCCCTTCGCGCTCGCCGCCGGCTGCACCGCGGTGGTCAAGCCGAGCGAAATGACCTCGGCCTCGACCTTCGTGCTCGGCGACATCCTGATGCAGGCCGGCCTGCCCGCGGGCGTCGTCAACATCCTGGCCGGCCTCGGCGCCGATGTCGGGGGGCCGATGGTCAGCCATCCGCTGGTCGAGATGGTGTCGTTCACCGGCTCTACCCGCGTCGGCAAGATGACCATGGCTTCCGCCGCGCAGTCGCTGAAGAAAGTCTCGATGGAGCTCGGCGGCAAGAACGGCCAGATCGTCTTCCCCGATGCCGATCTCGAGGCGGCCGCTGACGCAGCAGTGTTCGGCGGCTTCTTCAACGCCGGCGAATGCTGCAATGCCGGCAGTCGGCTGATCGTGCATGAAGCCATCGCCGACGATTTCCTCGCCACTGTCAAGGCCCTGACCGCCAAGGTAACGGTCGGCGACCCACTCGACGACCGAACCAAGGTTGGCGCGATGATTTCCGCCGACCATCTGACCAAGGTCGCAGATTACGTTGCGGCAGCAGCAAAAGACGGCAGCAATGTCTATAGCGGTGGCGGCCAATTGGCGTCCAATGCCGGCCAGTACCTCGATCCGACCATCATCCGCGGCGTTACCGAAGACATGGCTATTGCGCGCGAGGAAGTGTTCGGCCCGGTGCTCTCCGTGCTGACTTTTGGATCGATTGAAAAGGCGTTGCACATCGCCAACAACACGCCCTATGGTCTGTCTGCAGGGGTGTGGAGCGCCAGCATCGACACTTGTATGTCGGTGGCGCGTGGTGTGCGTTCGGGGACCGTTTGGGTGAACACATTCATGGAAGGCTTTCCCGAGTTGCCATTCGGGGGCTACAAGCAGTCCGGCATCGGACGCGAACTCGGCAAACGCGCTGTCGAGGATTATACCGAGGAAAAGACAATCCAGTTTCATCGCGGCCAGCGCACCGGTTGGTGGGTCGGCTGAGTTTGGAAGAACCCGGTGGGCTTCCACCGGTCGTGTAATGCAACAAGGGAGGTAGAACATGTTGCGCAAACTGCTTATCGGAACGGCTCTGGCGACGGCCTTTGCTTTCTCGGCCCATGCCGAGGACGTCAAGGAAGTGCAGATGCTGCATTGGTGGACGTCGGGCGGCGAAGCGGCTGCTCTCAATGTCCTCAAGGGCGACCTTGCCAAGGAAGGCTATGCCTGGAAGGACGTGCCGGTGGCCGGTGGTGGCGGCGACGCCGCCATGACTGCGCTGAAGGCGATGGTCGCGGCCGGCAATTACCCGACCGCGTCGCAGATGCTCGGCTACACCGTGCTCGACTATGCGGCGGCCGGCGTGATGGGCGACCTGACCGAGACGGCGAAGAAGGAAGGCTGGGACAAGTCGGTTCCGGCAGCCCTGCAGAAGTTCTCCGTCTATGACGGCAAGTGGGTCGCTGCTCCAGTCAACGTCCACTCCGTCAACTGGCTGTGGATCAACAAGGCGGTGATGGACAAGATCGGCGGCACCGAGCCAAAGACCTTCGACGACTTCGTCGCCCTGCTCGACAAAGCCAAGGCGGCTGGCGTCATCCCGCTCGCCCTTGGCGGCCAGAACTGGCAGGAAGCCACCATGTTCGACTCGGTTGTGCTGTCGACCGGCGGACCTGAGTTCTACAAGAAGGCCTTCAACGACCTCGACGACGAGTCCCTCAAGTCGGACACGATGAAGAAGTCGTTCGATAACCTCGCCAAGCTCGTCACCTATGTCGACCCGAACTTCTCGGGCCGCGACTGGAACCTTGCCACCGCCATGGTCATCAAGGGCGATGCCCTGGTGCAGGTGATGGGTGACTGGGCCAAGGGCGAGTTCAACGCCGCCAAGAAAACGCCGGGCACCGACTTCCTGTGCTATCGCTTCCCGGGCACGGAAGGCTCGGTGGTCTACAACTCCGACATGTTCGGCATGTTCAACGTTCCGGACGACCGCAAGGCCGCCCAGGTCGCGTTGGCCACCGCCACCCTGTCGAAGAGCTTCCAGTCGGCCTTCAACGTCGTCAAGGGTTCGGTTCCCGCCCGTACCGACGTTCCCGACACCGACTTCGACGCGTGCGGCAAGAAGGGCATCGCCGACCTGAAGGCTGCCAACGAAGGCGGCACACTGTTCGGCTCGCTTGCCCAGGGCTATGGCGCGCCTCCGGCGGTCGCCAATGCCTACAAGGACGTCGTTTCGAAGTTCGTCCACGGTCAGATCAAGACCTCGGACGAAGCCGTGACCGAACTGGTCAAGGCAATCGACGACGCCAAGTAAGCCCTGGCCAGCAAGACACCTTCCCCGCTTCGGCGGGGAAGGTTCGCCTCAGGATTGGCCGGCTGGCGCAATTCCAGGAAAAGTGTGAGCGGTTTTCCGGCCGGAATTGCGTAAAAGAAAGAGTAGAGAGGTTCGCCGTTTCCGTGAAACGGTGAAACCCTCTTGAACACCATGCCGACCAGAGACCCGTATGCACGGGGCCGCCTTGCCGCCTGACGGCAGGCACGGACGACCCGAACGGGAGGAGCCCTATGAGCAGTGTAGCGACAACCCAGATCAAGCTGACGCCCGAGCGGTCTCGCCCCTCCGTGCGCGCGCGACTGCAGGACGCGCTGCCGAAGATCGTGCTGGCGCCGAGCTTCGCCATCACCATCGTCTTCGTCTATGGCTTCATCCTGTGGACGGTCTATCTGTCCTTCACCAATTCCAAGACTTTTCCGTCCTATGTCATCACCGGACCGCGCGCCTACCTACGGCTATGGGGCTGGACGTTCGACTCCGACCCGCCATCGAGCTGGTACACGTCGATCGTCAATATGGGCATTTTCGGCTTTCTCTACATCGCCATCTGCCTGGCGCTCGGCCTGTTCCTGGCCATCCTGCTCGACCAGAAGATTCGCGGCGAAGGCGTGTTGCGGCCGATCTATCTCTACCCGATGGCGCTGTCCTTCATCGTCACCGGCGTCGCCTGGAAATGGTTCCTCGACCCCGGCCTCGGTCTTGAGCAGACCTTGCATCAGTGGGGCTGGACGAGCTTCCATTTCGACTGGATCAAGAACAAGGATTTCGTCATCTACACGGTGGTCATTGCCGGCGTCTGGCAGGCCTCCGGCTTCATCATGGCGATGTTCCTGGCCGGCCTGCGCGGCATCGACGGCGAGATCATGAAGGCGGCGCAGATCGACGGCGCCACCACCTTCCAGCTCTATCGCCGCATCGTCATTCCGCTGCTGCGGCCAATTTTCCTGTCGGCCTTCATCGTGCTCGCGCACCTTGCCATCAAGTCCTACGATCTGGTGGTGGCGCTGACCAGCGGCGGCCCCGGTGGCTCGGCCTGGCTGCCGTCCAACTTCATGTATGAGTACACGTTCAAGCGCAACGAAATGGCTGTCGGCTCGGCCAGTGCCGTGATCATGCTGATGACCATCGTCGCCATCATCGTGCCCTATCTCTATTCCGAACTGCGGGAGAAGCCGCGATGAGCGCTGTCGCCACCCCTGCCCGCCCCGCTGCTTCCCAAAAGGCCTCCGGCGGCATGAGCACCAAGACCCTCAACCGCATCGTCATTTACGGGCTTCTGGCGCTGTTTGCGCTGTTTTATCTGATGCCGCTGTTCGTCATGCTGGTGACCTCGTTCAAGACCATGGACGAGATCCAGAACGGCAACATGCTGGCGTTGCCCACGGCGCCGACCTTCGACCCGTGGCTGAAGGCCTGGGGCGAGACCTGCGTCGGCCTCACCTGCGCCGGCATCAAGGGCTATTTCTGGAACTCGATCAAGATGGTGGTTCCAGCCGTACTGATCTCGACCATGCTCGGCGCGCTCAACGGCTACGTCTTGACCAAATGGCGTTTTCGCGGCGCCACGCTGGTGTTCGGGCTGATGCTGTTTGCCTGCTTCATTCCGTTCCAGTCGGTGCTGCTGCCGATGGCGACCATTCTCGGCAGCTTGGGACGTTTCGGCGTGAAGCTGCAGAATGCGACGGGTACGAGTTTCGGTCTCGGCAATCCGACGGTCAACCTGGTCTTCGTCCATGTCGTCTACGGCATCGGCTTCACCACGCTGTTTTTCCGCAACTATTACGAGGCGTTCCCGAACGAACTGATCAAGGCGGCGCAGGTCGACGGCGCCTCCTTCTTCCAGATCTTCCGCCGCATCATGCTGCCGAACTCGATGCCGATCTTCGTCGTCACCGTCATCTACCAGTTCACCAACATCTGGAACGACTTCCTGTTCGCTTCGGCTTACGCCGGCACAGGCGACTCCATGCCGATGACGGTGGCGCTCAACAACGTCGTCAACACCTCGACCGGCGTCGTCGAATACAACGTCAACATGGCGGCCGCGATGATCGCGGCTCTGCCCACTCTGATCGTCTATGTCGTCGCCGGCCGCTATTTCGTGCGCGGGCTGATGGCTGGCGCGGTCAAGGGCTGATCAATTCGGAAGGAACGACCATGGCTTTTCTGGAAATTGATGGGCTGAAGAAGCGCTTCGGGAATGTCGAGATCCTGAAGGGCATCGATGTCGAGCTCGAAAAGGGCGGCTTCCTGGTGCTGGTCGGCCCGTCCGGCTGCGGCAAGTCCACCTTGCTCAACACGATTGCCGGCCTGGAGCAGATCACCGAGGGCGAAATCCGCGTCGACGGCCGCGCCATCAACGATCTGCACCCATCCAAGCGCGACATCGCCATGGTGTTCCAGAGCTATGCGCTCTATCCGAACATGACGGTGGCCGGAAACATCTCCTTCGGCATGGAGATGCGCGGCGTGCCGGCCGACGAACGCCAAAAGGCGATCGACAAGGTGGCCAAGGTCCTGCAGATCGGCCACCTCCTGCAGCGCAAGCCGAGCCAGCTTTCCGGCGGCCAGCGCCAGCGCGTCGCCATGGGCCGGGCGCTGGTGCGCGACCCCAAGCTGTTCCTGTTCGACGAGCCTTTGTCCAACCTCGACGCCAAATTGCGCGTTGACATGCGCATCGAGATCAAGCGCCTGCATGCCACCACCGGCACAACCATCGTCTACGTCACCCACGACCAGATCGAGGCGATGACGCTGGCTACCAAGATCGCCGTCATGCGCGACGGCGAGGTGCAGCAGTTCGGCACCCCGGCCGAGATCTACAACAACCCGACCAATTTGTTCGTCGCCGACTTCATGGGTTCGCCAGCGATGAACCTGATCCCGGCGACCATTGCCACGTCGGGCAATGCGCTGTCCGTCGTGTTGGAGCGCGAGGCGCGCGAGCCGATCACGCTGCCGATGGCCAACGCGCCAGCGGGTCTTTCGGCATTCCAGGGCAAGCCGATCATCTTCGGCGTGCGCCCGGAAGCGCTGACCGATCCGGAAGGTGCGGAACGCAACGCCTCCAACATTGCCACTGCCGACCTGCACATCGAAGTGGTCGAGCCGGCAGGGTCCGACACGTTCGCGGTGACCAACCTCGGCGGCAAGGGCGTGGTGGCGCGGTTGCGGGCCGACGCCAACATCCAGCCGGGCACCAGCACGCCGCTCGCCTTCAACCTGACCAAGGCCGTGTTCTTCGATCCGGCGACCGAACACCGCATCCGCTGATCGAGATGGTCAGCCCCGATATCGTCATCATCGGCTCCGGTATCGGCGGCGCTACGATCGCCTCCGGTCTGGCGGGCAGCGGTGCCTCGATCCTGATGCTGGAGCGCGGTGAGCCCTTGACGGCAACGCCGCATGCCCGCGACACGCGCTCCATCTTCGTCGACGGCCACTACCGTCCGAAGGAGATGTGGCGCGAGGCCGGCGGTGCGGCCTTCAACCCCGGCAATTACTACTATGTCGGCGGCAATTCGAAATTCTACGGCGCGGTGCTGATCCGCTACCGCAAAGAGGATTTCGCCGCCATGGAGCACTTCGGTGGCGTCTCGCCGGCATGGCCGTTTTCCTACGATGAATTCGAGCCTTGGTATTCGAAAGCCGAGCAGCTGTTTCGCGTCCGCGGCTCGCTCGGCGAGGACCCGACCGAACCGTTCCACTCGATCCCCTATGCTTTCAAGCCGGTGCCCGACGAAGCGCCGATTGCCCGCGCCCGCGCTGAGTTGAAAGCCCTCGGCCTGCATCCGGCCTCGCTGCCGCTCGGCGTCGACATCGACAACTGGCTGAAAGAGGGCAAGACCGGCTGGGACGCATTCCCCAATACCGCCCAGGGCAAGGTCGATGCGCAGACCGGACCGCTGACGGCTGCACTCAAGGACAGCAATATCCGACTCGAAACCGGCTGCCATGTCGAATATCTCGAAGCGTCGTCCGACGGCAAAAGCATCGCTGCCGTTCACTACCGTCAGAATGGCGAGCTGAAGAAAGTCGCGCCGAAGCTGGTCATCCTGTCCGCCGGCGCGGTCAATTCCGCCGTCATCCTGCTGCGCTCGCCTTCATCAGACGGTAAAGGCCTCGCCAACAGCTCCGACCAGGTCGGCCGCAATTTCATGAACCATAATTCGAGCGCCATGCTGGCGATCGATCCGCGCCGCAGGAACGACAGCGTCTACCAGAAGACGCTGATGCTGAATGACTACTATCTCTCCGACGGCAAAGGCGGCAAGCCGCTCGGCAACGTCCAGCTGCTCGGCAAGATCGACGGCAACATGTTGAAGGCCAACGTCAAACGCGTGCCGAAATTCGCGCTCGATTACATGGCCGGTCACGCCGTCGACTGGTATCTGATGTGCGAGGATCTACCCGATCCGGAAAGCCGCATCATGGTCGACGGCAAGGACATCGTCATGCAATGGCGGCGCTCCAACATGCAGTCGCTGGACGGGCTGACCAGGGTGATGCGTGAGAACTTCCGCGCCTGCGGTTATCCCATCGTGCTGTCGCGTCCCTTCGACAAGCGCACGCCCTCGCACCAGTGCGGCACGGTGAAAATGGGCGACCATCCGGCGACGTCGCCGCTCGACCCTTTCTGCCGCGCCTTCGACCACCCGAACCTGTTCGTTGTCGACGCCAGTTTTTTGCCGAACTCGGCCGCCGTGAATCCGGCGCTGTCGATTGCGGCACAGGCGCTGCGCGTGGCCGAGCATATTCGCCGAACGGACCTCGCGGCATGACCCGCCCCGCAGCAATCGTCACCGGCGGTGCGCGCGGCATTGGGCTCGCCTGCGCCGAGGCGCTGGCCGGGGACGGCTTCGACATTTTGATCGCCGACCTTGCCGAACAAGCGCCGGACGAACTGGCCGCCAACATCACCGCACGGGGTGCGGAGTTCGCCTATGTCCGTTGTGATATCGCCAACCTCGAGGATCACACGGCCCTCGTCGACGCCGCCATACGTGCCTTCAGCCGCATCGACTGCCTCGTCAACAATGCCGGCATCGGCGCCGTGGTGCGCGGCGATCTGCTGGAGCTGAAGCCCGAGAATTTCGACCGTGCGCTGGACGTCAATTTGCGCGGCACAGTCTTCCTTAGCCAGGCCGTCGCCAAGGCGATGCTGGCGGCTCCCAGCAATCATCCGCGCTCGATCATCACCATCACCTCGGTCAGCGCCGATATGGCCTCGCCGGAACGCGCCGACTACTGCATCTCGAAAGCCGGCCTTTCGATGTGGGTGAAGAACCTGGCGCTACGGCTTGCGCCGGAAAACATCGGCGTGTTCGAACTGCGGCCGGGCATCATTCGCACCGACATGACCGCGAGCGTATCAGCCAAATACGACGCGCTTATCGACAGCGGCCTGGTGCCGGCAAAACGCTGGGGCGAAGCATCGGACATCGGCGCCGTGGTGGCGACGCTTGCCGCCGGCAAGCTCGGCTTTTCCACAGGCTCGATTATCAATGTCGACGGCGCGCTCTCCGTGCCTCGACTGTAGGTGGATAGGGTTATGACCGACTACATCATCGTAGGTGCCGGCCCGGCCGGCTGCGTTCTGGCCAACCGGCTGAGCGAGGATCCAGCGAACTCCGTGCTGCTGCTCGAGGCCGGCGGCAAGGACTGGCACCCCTACATCCACATGCCGGCGGGCTTTGCCAAGATGACCAAGGGCATCGCTTCCTGGGGCTGGTCGACCGTGCCGCAGAGGCACATGCAGGACCGCGTCTTCTGGTATACGCAGGCGAAGGTGGTCGGCGGCGGCTCGTCCATCAATGCCCAGATATACACGCGCGGCAACGCTCGCGACTACGACGCATGGGAGAAGGAAGAGGGCCTCGCGGGCTGGGGCTATCGCGACGTGCTGCCTTATTTCAAGCGCGCCGAGAACAACCAGCGCTTCGCCAACGATTTTCACGGCGACCAGGGGCCGCTCGGCGTGTCGAACCCTATTTCGCCGCTGCCGATTTGCGAAGCCTATTTCCGCGCCGGCCAAGAGATGGGCATCCCCTTCAACCCGGATTTCAACGGCGCTAGCCAGGAAGGCGTCGGCTACTACCAGCTGACCCAGAAGGACGCCCGGCGCTCATCCGCTTCGGTCGCCTATTTGAAGCCCATCCGCGCCCGCAAGAACCTGACGGTCCGAACCGATGTGCTGGTCACCCGCATCGTCGTCGAGAAAGGCCGCGCCACCGGCGTCGAGATCGTCGACAAACCCGGCGGCGAGAAGACCATCATGCGCGCCGAGCGCGAAGTGATCGTCTCGTCCGGCGCCATCGGTTCGCCGAAGCTGTTGATGCAGTCGGGCATCGGCCCGGCTGATCACCTGAAATCGGTCGGCGTGACGCCGGTGCATGATCTGCCCGGTGTCGGCTCCAACATGCAGGACCATCTCGATTTGTTCGTCATCGCCGAATGCACCGGCGACCACACCTATGACAACTACGCCAAGCTGCACCGCACCGCGTGGGCCGGCTTGCAGTATCTGCTGCTGAAGAAAGGGCCGGTCGCCTCCAGCCTGTTCGAGACCGGCGGCTTCTGGTACGCCGATCCTACCGCCGCCTCGCCCGACATCCAGTTCCATCTGGGACTCGGCTCCGGCATCGAGGCCGGCGTCGAGAGGTTGAAGAACCCCGGCGTGACCTTGAACTCGGCCTTCCTGCGCCCGCGCTCGCGCGGCACGGTGCGGCTGAGCAGCGCCGACCCGGCCGACCACCCGCTGATCGATCCCAACTATTGGTCGGACCCTTATGACCGCGCCATGTCGATCAAGGGCCTCAGGCTTGCGCGCGAGATCATGCGGCAGAAGGCGCTTGCACCTTACGTGTTGCGCGAGGTGCTGCCCGGACCATCGCTCGCCAGCGACGACGAGCTGATCGACTATGCCTGCCGCACCGCCAAGACCGACCATCACCCCGTGGGCACCTGCCGCATGGGCCATGACGATATGGCGGTGGTCACACCGGACCTGCGCCTGCGCGGCATCGAGGGCCTGCGCGTCTGCGATGCCTCGGTGATGCCGCGCGTGCCTTCCTCCAACACCAATGCGCCGACCATCATGGTCGGCGAAAAAGGCGCCGACATCATCCTCGGCCGCGAGCCGCTTCCGCCGGCGGTGTTCTCCGGCAATCGGGCCGCATAGCCACTTAGGAGAACGAACCAATGATCAGACACTGCGTCTTCGTACGCTTCCGCAGCGATGTGCCCGCCACCGAGCGCACGGCAATCCACGACGATCTCGAAGCACTGCGCTCCGTCGTCGACGGCATGGACACGGTCCATTTCAGCACCAATGTCAGCCCGGAGCCGTTCGCGCGCGGCTTCAGCCATGCCTTCACCATCGACTTCCGCGATGCCGCCGCCCGCGACGCCTATCTCGTGCATGAAGCGCATCAGCGCGCCGGCGCCCGATTGGTCGCAGCGCTCGAAGGCGGCACCGACGGGCTGATGGTGTTCGATCTCGACATTACGAAAAAGTGACCGCGCTTCTTTCGAAAGCCGGCTGACGCCTGTTCTCTTTTGCGCCCCAAGGAACACATCGTTCCCCGGGGGCGTTTAGGAGGAACGTCGTGGCTCTCACCGCGCAGCAGAAGAAAACCGTCCTTGCCTCCTTCCTCGGCTGGACGCTCGACGCTTTTGATTTCTTCCTTCTGACGACACGCTTCATCGGCGCCTTCTTCTTCGGCAGGCTGGCCGACAAATATGGCCGCAAGCCCATTCTGATGCTCAACATCGTCAGCTATTCGGTGATCGGCGCGCTGGCTGCCTTCTCGCCCAATCTCGTGGCTACGCGCTGGCGCTGTTTGCCGGCGTGGTCGCCGTCTGCATCATCGTCGTCATCCGCTTCAGTCCGGAACGGCGCGGACAGGCGATGACCGTGCTCGGCTGAAGTATCAGGCTCTCAGCCCAGTCTGAGGGCCACCA
The DNA here is from genome assembly GCF_000503155.1 of Mesorhizobium sp. LSJC285A00. Classification (NCBI taxonomy): domain Bacteria; kingdom Pseudomonadati; phylum Pseudomonadota; class Alphaproteobacteria; order Hyphomicrobiales; family Phyllobacteriaceae; genus Mesorhizobium; species Mesorhizobium sp. LSJC285A00. Next base: position 133,902 of record NZ_AYVK01000025.1, on the reverse strand, counting down.
CACCGGCAACGATGCTGAGCGCGGCGGCGCCGCGCCAGCCTGTCATTTTCTCGCCGAGCGCGAAAACCGAGATCATCATGGCAAACAAGATCGACGTCTCGCGCAACGACGCCACCGAGGCGATCGGCGCCTTGGTCATCGCCCACATGACGATCCAGTAGGCCGCGCCGCTGAGCACGCCGGTGAACAGGCCTGCCTTCCAGTCGCGCGCCAGCACGGGTAGCGCCTTGGGTCCGCGAAAGATGAGGCACAGCACCAGCGCGCCAAAGGCATCGCAGATGAACAACCAGGCGGCATAGCTCTGCGCCGTCGCCGCCAGCCGCGCGCCGCTGCCATCCGACAGCGTATAGCTGGCAATGAAGATAGAGGTGCCGAGCGCAAAGCCGACTGCGCGCAGATTGATCCGCTCCAGATGCGCGCCGCCGCGAAACGACATCACCAGTGTGCCGGCCGACAACAAGAGGATGCCGAGGATGGCGAATGGGCCGGGGATCTCCTGCACCACGACAACGCCGCCGAGGGCCGCAAGCAGGGGTGCCGTGCCGCGCGCCAGCGGGTAGGTCTGGGCAAAGTCGCCTGCCTTGTAGGCGCCGATGAGGAAGGTCCGGTAGCCCATGTGAAAGAGCACCGAGGCGATGATGAAGGGCCATACCGCAGCCTTCGGAAACTCGACGAAGGGCAGCACGAACAGCGCGGCAAAACCCATGCCCAGCGTCATCAGCGTGATCGACAGGAAGCGGTCGAGATGCACCTTGACCAGCGCGTTCCAGATCGCGTGCATGGCGGCGGCGGCAAGCACCGCGAAAAAGACGAAAAGCGTCATCGAGGGCTCACCGATCTCCTGAGCTCAAAGGCGTTTCGAGATCGATATCGATCCGGACCGGAAAATGGTCTGAAGCGATCTCGCCTATATCGGCACTGACCGAGCGCACACGGTCCGCGAACATACCGCCGACGAAGCAATGGTCGAGCCGGCGTTTTGCCACTTTCCCGTCGATCGTTTTCACATGGGTGTGGAAATCGGCAGCCGGCTCGCTAGCGACGGCAGCGGCATCAACAAAGCCGTCGAGATAAGCTGCCCCGCGATGATAGGGCGTGCTGCCGACGATGCGGCTGTATTCGGCGCTGCCCGGCTCCATGTTGAAATCGCCCATCCAGATCGCAGCTGTCGGGTTTTCCGGCTCGGCCTCGCCACTGGTCCAGTTGCGCGAAGGCTCATCGTCCGCGCCGCTCCACGGGCCGCCCTCGGACGGCGCGCGGCGATGCTCGGCCAAGAGATAGTCGATCTGCTCCAGACGCTCCTCCGCCGCGATATGGGCGAGATGCAGCGACAGGACCCTTACCGGTCCGGCCGGCGTGCGGATCATGCATTCGAGCGCGGCGTTGCGCGTGTTGAGCGGCCGCAGCGTGCGGCGCATGGGCAGCGCGTGCAGCCGCGACCAGGCGATCGGCAGCTTCGACAGCAGCATGGTGCCGAACTGGCGGCGGCGGTTGACGACCCGGCCGTCGCGCTGCTCACTGGCGTCCATGTCGAAGGCCGGGCCATAGACCCAGTAATAGCTAGGCAGCAGCTTGGACAGGACCTCCGGCTGGTCGTCCTCATTGGTGCGCTGCCAATGCCGCTCGACCTCCTGCAGCGCGATGATATCGGCGCCGTCGACCAGCTTGGTGCAGCGCGAAAGATCGTAACGGCCATCGCCGCCGAACCCGTACTGGATGTTGTAGCTGACCAGCTTCATTGCTTATCCGGCTCAATTTCGCTTTGGCAGTAGCGGTTCGGCAGACGGGTTGCAATGTACCGGCACGACGGCGGAACTGGGCCAGCGTCTATGATGTGGTCAGCGGCTGGAACCGGCCCGCCGGCGATGCCGCCAGTTCGGCCCAGTCGATCTCTTCCTCCAGCCGGTGGTAGGCTTCGTCGCCGATCGTGCCGTTGCTGCGCAACTCCTCGAGCGTGTCGCGCTGGCGGTTGATGGCATAGAGGCGCAGCCGGTCGTATTCGGTCGCGGCCTGAGCGTCCTCCGGGTTTTCCGCAATCAGGCGCTGCGCTTCATACTGTTCGCGCACGACGGCGGCGGCCGCAGATGTCTTGCGGCTCAGCACGTCCAGTGCTGCCTGCATGATGGCGACGCGCGCCTGCGCCACCTCATTGTCGACGGTTCTATCGGGGTCGAAGTTGATCCAGCGCAGCAGCGGCTTCAGCGTCATGCCTTGCAGCACCAGCGTGCCCAGCACCACCGCGAAGGCGGCAAGCACGATCGGGTCGCNGCGGCTTCAGCGTCATGCCTTGCAGCACCAGCGTGCCCAGCACCACCGCGAAGGCGGCAAGCACGATCGGGTCGCGGCCGGGAAAATCGGCCGGCAGCGCAATGGCCACCACCAGCGTCACCAACCCACGCATGCCGCACCAGCCGACAATGACGGCGCCGCCGAATGTCGGCAATTCCCGCCTTGCCTCTTGGCTGCCGAAGCGGGCAAGCCACCGGATGATCGCGACGTAACTCGCCACCCAGACAAGGCGCGCGACGATAACGACGACCAGCACCGTTGCGGCGAAAAGGAATGCTTCGCCTTGCCCGTCGCCGGCCAGCCTGCCGACGATCGTGCGTGCCTGCAGGCCCATCAGCACGAAAGCCAGCACGTTGAGCACGAACACGGCCGACTCCCAGACCGAATAGGTGCTGACGCGGCGTCTCGCCGACGACTGGCGCGGCGCCCTGCGCGCAATGGTCATGGCATAGACGACGATGGTGATGATGGCGGAAAGGCCGAGCCTGTCGGCGATGATCCACACGGCGAAGGTTCCGGCAAACTGCACCACCGTGCTGCTCGCCGCATCCTCGATGCGGCCGAGCGCCAGCAGCGAGACGCGGCCAAACAGATAGCCCGCGACCAGACTGCCGATTGTTGCCAGCAGGATCACCGGAACGGCGTTGCTGAGCATGATGGTGCCAAGCGCGGCCGAAACCGCCAGCCGGTAGATCAGCAGCGCCGTGGCATCGTTGAGCAGGCTCTCGCCCTGCAGGATGGCGGTGATGCGGTGCGGTACCTTGAACTGGCTGAGCACGGCGGATGCGGCCACCGCATCCGGTGGCGCGACGATGGCGCCAAGCGCGATTGCCGCCGCGATCGGCAGGCCGGCCATCTTCCAGCCGACGAAGGCAACCACCACGGTGGTGAAGACGACGGCGCCTAGCGCCAGCAGCGCGAGCGACAGCCGGTAGCGCTTGAGGTCGCGCAGCGACGTGTCATAGGCGGCGTCGAGAAGCACCGGCGCGATGAACAGGGCAAGCGCCAGTTCCGGATCGATCTCGATTGTCGGCGCACCGGGTACGAAGGCAATCGCGACCCCGGCCAGAGCCAGCAGGGACGGATAGGGGATTTCCAGCCGCCGCGACAGCGCCGTCAGCGCGACGGCTGCCAGAAGCAGGATGAGGGTAAGTTCGAATAGCGCCATGGCCTATCGTAGCGGCGAAGTGGCATCGTGGGCAGTGGCTGGATGACAACATGCTGTTGATTGTCCAGCGCTCGTGGTCCGGCAATGATACGGCCGTTCATCGCGCCAGCTTGAATCGACCGCCTCGGTCGCCCCAGGATGCTGCTTTGCTAGTGCAGCACCAGCATATCGCTCGATGAGAACGATATGTCGGCCTTCTCGCCGACAGCCGGCGGTGGCGTTGCCGGGCTGTTGAAGGTGTCGAGCGACACCGTGTTGCCGCCGATGCCGACGCGAACGCGAATGACCGAGCCGAGGAAGTGCACTTCGGAGATTTCGCCCGACAGGCTTGAATCGCGACCGGGCTGGCGTCCGAGCGAGATCGCCTCGGGACGCAGCGCCAGCGACAGCGTGTCGCCCGACTTCGAGCCGTTGAGCTTGCCCTTGAGCGAGACTTCCTGCGTGTTGACTTGCACCGTGCCGGCCGCGGCGTCAGTGACCTTGCCTTCGAGCACGTTCAGCGTGCCGACGAAATTGGCGACGAACTTGGTCGCCGGCCGGTTGTAGATCTCGAACGGCGTGCCGACCTGCTCGGCCTTGCCGCCATACATCACCGCGATGCGGTCGGAGATCGACAGCGCCTCTTCCTGGTCATGTGTGACGAAGATGGTGGTGATGCCGAGCTTCTTCTGGATCGAGCGGATTTCCTCGCGCAACGACACACGTACCTTGGCATCGAGCGCCGACAGCGGCTCGTCGAGCAGAAGCAGCTTCGGCTTCGGCGCGATGGCACGCGCCAGCGCGATACGCTGCTGCTGGCCGCCCGAGAGCTGATAGGGATAGCGGTCCGCCATCTGCGGCAACTTGATGATGTCGAGCATCTCGGCGACCCGGGAATCGATCTCTGCCCTTGCCATGCCGGCGACCTTCAGGCCGAAGCCGATATTTTGCGCCACGGTCAGGTTCGGGAACAGCGCGTAAGCCTGGAACACCATACCGACATTGCGCTGGTTGGGCTTCAGCCTCGTGATGTCCTTGCCTGCGACGACGATCTTGCCCGCCGACGGCTCTTCGAAACCGGCGACCATGCGCAGCACGGTGGTCTTGCCGCAACCCGATGGCCCAAGGAAGGAAACGAACTCGCCCGGCTCGACATCAAGATTGAAATCTTCGACCACGGTGGTGGCGCCGAAGGATTTTCGCACATGCTGGATGGAGAGGAATGGTTCGGCCATGGCTTTTTCTTTCGATCAGTACTTTGTCGATCAGTTCGGGCGGTTCGCCGATCTCGGCGCGAAACGGGACAGGATCTGGATCAGCGACATACAGCCCCAGGTGATGGCGAAGGCGATGATGGCAAGCGCCGCCGGCTCATAGGCGCGGTTGGCGCCAACGTTTTGCAGATAGGGGCCGAAGGCGGGCCGGTTGAGCAAGCTGGCCATGGTGAATTCGCCAATGACGATGGCGAAGGTAAGGAAGGCGCCCGACAGCACGGCGATCAGCACATTGGGCAGGATCACACGACCAATGATCGTGCCCCAACCGGCGCCAAGGATCTGCGCCGCTTCGGTCAGCGTCCTGACGTCGATGGTGCGCAGTCCGGTATCGACCGCGCGATACATGTAGGGCAGCGCCAGCATTGCATAGCCGATGACCAGCAAGGCATTTGTGCCCATGTCGGTCGCCAGGAACGGCAGCGGCGAATTCGAACCGTACATCCTGATATAGCCGAAGACGATGACGATGGCGGGAATGACCAGCGGCAGCAGCGTGATGAACTCTACGATCGGCCGCAGTTGCGGCAGGCGCAGTCGAATCCAGTAGGCGGCGGGCACCACGATCAACACGCCCAGAATGATGGTGAAGATGGCGGCAAGCACTGAGTAGCCAAAGGTCGCCTGAAAACGAGGGTCGCCAAGCACGATCTGATAGGCGTCGAAGGAATAAGCGCCGCGCCGCATGCGCAAGGAAAATTCCACCGTCGCGATCAGCGGAATGAAGAAATAGGCCGCGCCCAGCCCGAAGACGACCCAGGCCCAGAATTTTCCGGACTTCATTTCAGCCACCTCTCCGAGCGCGTCCGGAACCAGATGTAGAAGACATTGGCCAGCCCGGTGATGACGATCATGCCGAAGGCGATCGCATAGCCGAGATGGGCATTGTGCAGCACGTCACCGCGTATCTGCGCATAGAGCAGGATCGGCACGATGTTGAGTGAAGAGCCGGTCAGCGCATAGGCGGTGGCGATGGCGCCGAAGGCATTGGCGAAGAGCAGGATGACCGTGCCGAGGAAACTCGGCCAGATCACCGGGATGACCACCATGCGCCAGTATTGCGTCTGGGTGGCGCCAAGCGTCGCCGCAGCCTCGCCCCACTCCTTCTTCAAGCCGTCGATCGCCGGCGTGATGATGACCACCATTAGGGGAATCTGGAAATAGACATAGGTCAGCGTCAGGCCCCAGAACGATAGGATGTTGAAGCCGTGCGCATAAATGTTGAGGCCGAACACGGTGTTGAGCAGCACCGTGGCGAGACCGAGGCGTCCGAGCGTGGCGATGAAGGCGAAGGCCAGCGGTACGCCGGCGAAATTGGAAGCCACGCCGGAGAATGTCAGCGTCGCCGAACGTATCCACTCCGGCAGGCCGCCGCGCACGATGGCGATGGCGATGCCGAGACCTGCGAAGGCGCCGATCAGCGACGAGGAAAGGCTGACCTTGAGCGAGATCCAGTAGGCGGCGACAATCGATGGCTGCGCCAGTGCTGCTATGTTTTCGAACGTGAATTCGCCGGCATCGTTCTGGAATGCACCCAGCATCAGATAGAGCGTGGGTAGGATCAGGAACATGATGGCGAAGATGAAGAATGGCGCAACGCCGAGCCATTGCGTCGGCAGTCGCATTGCACGCGCCTCGCTGGGGGGCGCGGTCTTCCCGGCAACTGCGTGATCGGAAAGCGAGATATCTGTCATGCGCCGGCTACCGTCTCCGAGGAACACCGGGCGGCCGCGAGGCCGCCCGGTTGGTTTCAAGCCTTACTTGACGTTGGCGCCGACGACGGCATCCCAGTTCTTGGTGACGGCTTCCTTTGCCTTGCCCTGCTCGTCCAGCGTCGGGAACACCGCGGCAGCGTAAGCCTCGGCCGGCGGCAGCTTGGCCATCACGTCCGCCGGGAGCTTGCCGTTCTTGGCAAGATCGTTGAAGCGGATCGGGTGGCAATAGCCCTTCAGCCAGCCGATCTGGCCTTCGTCGGAGTAGAGATACTCCAGCCAGAGCTTGGCAGCGTTCGGATGCGGTGCGAAAGCACTGATCGCCTGCACATAGACGCCGGCAACGACACCGGTCTTCGGCACGACGACGTCGACGGGCGGATTGCCCTTCAGCGTGTCGCGACCGGCAAGTGCATTGTAATCCCAGGTCACCAGGATCGGCGTCTGGCCTTGTGCCAGGGTCGCCGGTTTGCCGATGACCGGCACGAAATTGCCGGCGGCGTTAAGCTTCTTGAAGAAGTCGAGACCAGCAGTGCCAGCAGCTTCGCCGGCAGCCGCACCACCGGAAATGCCGGCCGCGTAGACGGCCTGGATGGCCTGGTTCGAGGCGCGCGGGTCGCCGGCAAGCGCCACGGTGTTGGCGAATTCCGGCTTCAGCAGGTCAGCCCAGTCAGCCGGCGCTTCCTTGACGAGGTCCTTGTTCACCAGGAAGGATAGCACGCCATAGTAGTCGCCGGTCCAGTAACCATCGGCATCCTTGGCGCTGTCGGGGATCGAGTCCCAGGTCGACACTTTGTAGGGCTGGATCAGGCCGTCAGCCTTGGCGGTCGGGCCGAAGGACAGGCCAACGTCGATGACGTCGGGCGCCTGCGGGCCCTTGTTGTCCTTGTTGGCCTTGATCGCCTCGACCTCGTCGCCGGAGCCGGCATCGGGGTTGAGTTCGTTGATGGTGATCTCAGGATACTTTGCCTTGAAGCCGTCGATGACGGCGCCGTAGCCGCACCAGTCATGCGGCAGCGCGATGGTCGTGAGCTGGCCTTCCTTCTTCGCAGCGGCAACCAGTTCATCCATGGACTGGGCCGACGAGATAGCAGAGGTCGCCATGAGGGCGACGGCCGAAAGGGAAAGCACTTTCCCTGTGAACTTGAACATGTGTTCTCTCCGTTGAACTGGCGTCCTGGACGCCTGCGATGCGGTATCGGTTTCATATGACAGCCAGATGAAAGCTTTTTGAAACTGGCCCCCGGCGGTACCAAAAGTTAACTCTTTTTAACCGGCTGTAGCAATTAGCCTCGACTTAATTTCCCGGCTAATGGTTTATTGCCTTGCTTTTTGCCCCCTTGCCCTTCCTTTCCCTTCGTTTTTAGATCACGTCCGGCGCAGAAACCGCCTCAGACAGTGCCGGCGATAGTGTTCTCGAGCAGCGTCAGCGCTGCTTTCTTGGTCAGCTTGACCGGGTTGCCGCCGGCTGTCGGATCGACCACCGCCATGTCGGCGATCAGCCCCTTGCGCTTCTTGTCCATGTCGAGCCCCTTGATCAGGCCGGGCAGCGCATGCGGCACCTTCAATTCCTTGCGCAGCTTGATGATCGCTTTGGCAAAGCCGTCGAAGCCACCCTTGATGCCGCAATAGGCAGCGAGCCGGGCAATCCGCTCCTCGATGGAGTCGCGATTGAAGGCCAAGACATAGGGCATGAACACCGCATTCGTCATGCCGTGATGGGTGTCGTAGAGCGCGCCGATCGGATGCGACAGCGAGTGGATGGCGCCAAGACCCTTCTGGAAGGCGGCAGCACCCATGGCGGCCGCACTCATCATGTGGGCGCGCGCGACAAGGTCCTGGCCGTTGGCGTAGGCCTTGGGCAGGTTCTCGAACACCAGGCGCACACCTTCGACGGCAATGCCGTCGGCCATCGGATGGTAGCCCGGCGCGCAATAGGCTTCGAGGCAATGTGCCAGCGCATCCATGCCGGTGCCGGCGGTGATGAAGCCGGGCATGCCGACCGACAGTTCCGGATCGGCAATAACGATTGCCGGCAAAAGCTTCGGATGGAAGATGACCTTCTTGGTGTGCGTCGCCTCATTGGTGATGACGCCGGCACGCCCGACTTCCGAGCCTGTGCCGGCAGTGGTCGGCACGGCGATGATCGGCGCGATGGCATCCGAATTGGCGCGCGTCCACCAGTCGCCGACATCCTCAAAGTCCCAGATCGGTCGCGTCTGGCCGGCCTGGAACGCGATCAGCTTGCCGAGATCGAGCGCTGAACCGCCGCCGAAGGCGATGACGCCGTCATGCTTGCCCTTCTTGAACACGGCGATGCCGGCGGTGAGGTTGGAATCGACCGGGTTCGGCTTCACCTCGGAGAACACGCCATAGGATACCTTGGCGTCGTCGAGGATTTTCAGCGTCGAAGCGACGACCGGCAGTTTCGCCAACCCCGGATCGGTGACGAATAGCGGCCGCTTAATGCCGGTGGCAGCGAGCACCTCAGGCAGTTCCTTGATGCGCCCCGCGCCGAAGCGGACGGTGGTCGGGTAGTTCCATTTGGAGATCAGCTTGGACATGTCTTGTCTTTCAAAAAATCAGATGGCTTCGCGCAGATGGAAGGATTTCGGCCGGGTCAGATTGTCGTAGCCGAGCGCCGAAAGGGCGACGCCTTTGCCGGTGTCCTTGACGCCGGTCCAGACCAGCGCCGGATCGAGGTAGTCGCAGCGGTTCATGAACACGGTGCCGGTCTCGACGCGGTCGCCGATCGCCACCGCATGCTCGATATCGTCGGTCCAGATCGAAGCGGTCAGCCCGTAGGGGCTGTCGTTCATCAGCGCGATCGCCTCCTCGTCGTTGCGCACCTTCATGATGCCGACGATCGGGCCAAAACTTTCCTCGCGCATGACGCTCATCTGGTGGTCGACGCCGGTCAGCACTTCCGGCGCCAGATAGGGCGAGCCGGCCTTGTCGTTAGCCACCTTCATATTGATGTGTGCGATTGCACCCTTGCGCAGCGCCTCGGCCTTCTGCTCGCGGATCAGGTCGGCAAAGCGCGCCTGCGCCATCGGCCCCATTGTCGTCGCCTGTTCCAGCGGATTGCCGACGACATAATTCTTCGTCTCGGCGATGAAACCTTCGACGAACTGGTCGTAGACCTTCTCATGCACATAGACGCGCTCGATGCCGCAGCAGCACTGGCCGGAATTGTAGAAGGCGCCGTCGACCAGATTGGCCACCGCATGGTCGAGCTTGGCGTCGGGCAGCACATAGGCCGGATCCTTGCCGCCGAGTTCGAGCCCGAGCGTCATGAAGGTGCCGGCCGCCGCCCTCTCGATGGCGCGGCCGCCGCCGACCGAACCGGTGAAATTGACATGGTCGATCTTGCCCGAGCCGAGCAGCTTCTCGGTCTGGGCATGGTTCAGCACGACATTCTGGAACACGCCCTTGGGCAGCCCAACCTTGTCGAACGCCTGCTGGAAACGTTCGCCGACCAGCAGCGTCTGCGCCGCATGTTTGAGGATAACGGTATTACCGGCCATCAGCGCCGGCACGATGGTGTTGACGGCTGTGAGATAGGGATAGTTCCACGGCGCGATCACCATGACCACGCCGAGCGGATCCTTCTTCACATAGCGGCGGAAGCCATCCTTCGGGTTGGAGGCCGGCACCGATTTCAGCGCCTGTTCAGCGATCTCGACCATGTAGTTGGTGCGTTCCCTGACGCCGCCGAACTCGCCGCCATAGCGCACCGGTCGCCCTATCTGCCAGGCGATCTCCGGCACGATCTCGTCGGTCATCGCGACCAGCGATTCGAGCATCGCCAGCATAAATTTGCCGCGCTCGACGATCGGCGTCAGCGCCCACTTCTCCCGCGCCGCCTTGGCGCGCTCGACCGCCGCATTGATCGCCTGGTCGGTCGCGATCGGCCGCTCGGCGTAAATCGAACCATCGATGGGCGATTTGAGTTTTACGGTTTCCAAAGGATACTCCAGTTTAGCAGGCTAGGGTGCGCAGATGGCCATTGCGGCCATAGCGAAGGATGGGCTCGTCACGCGTCACCAGAACCATGTCCAACGCTCTCGCACTTGCCATCAGTATCCGATCCATCGGATCACCATGAGGCGGACCGGGCAGGTTGGATGACGCAATCAGAATGGCTGGTGAGATAGCGCTGAGCTTTGCCGACATTCGCTCGATGAATCGCTCCACGAAGTCGAGTGGCGCCAATGGCAGATTGAGCCGGCCCTTGGCTACGCCAATTCCGATCTCCCATGCCGACATCGGCGAAAGATACAGACGGCCGTCATAGGCCGCTTCCGAAATCTCCCGGCTTGCGTGCGGATCGATCAGACTATCGTTGGCGACAAAGATCATCGCACATGTATCCAGAAGCAGGTTTGGCCCTTCGCTCATTTACGCACCGCAAGTTTGCCGTCACGCGCGTCAGCCTCACCGCCCAGATAGCCCCGGTCCCATGGCTCGTCATCGAAAGGTTTGGTGATATCAAATCCGGCTTCGATCGTTATCAGGCCCTTCATGAAACCAAAACCGGGGTGGCGATCCGCGCGCGCCTCCTTTGGCGCGGCAGGCACGCTACCACTGGGCGGCGCCGAAATGGGCTCTTTGCGAACGCGGCGAAATACCAGTTTCCCACTCCCTATATTGACGGATTCGGTCTCGAACCCAGCCTCAAGCCACTCCCTTGTCATGGGATTGTTGCTCGGATTGTTGCTCCACCACGCAGGGTATTGCTTCGATGCGGGCAGCGGCAGATTGAGCACTCTCTCGATTTCGGCGAACGACATCGGAACGCGATCGACATTCTGGGCAATGAGAAAGTCCTTGAGCGGCGCATATTTGGACATTGCAAACTCCTCAATGTAGCGCACTGCAGTTTACAGGTACCATATGGTACTAACTTCACCACATTGTCAACATTAAAGCTGTATAAAGTTTTAGTACCGCTCGAACCCTCTGTGCAGTTCCCAATCCGTAATGCGGCGGTCGTATTCGAACTGCTCCCACTTTGCGGTGTGGACATAATGTTCGAGCACATCGTCGCCGAGCGCCTGCTTCAGCATCTTCGACTTGGCCAGCGTCTCGGTGGCGTCACGCAGCGTTTTCGGGATCTCCGGCAGGCGCGAGGCCTGGTAGGCATCGCCGACGAACGGCTTCTGCAGTTCGAGCTTCTCGTCGATGCCGGCAAGGCCGGCGGCGATCAGCGCCGCGAAAGCGAGATAGGGGTTTAGGTCGGCGCCGCCGATGCGGCATTCCATGCGGATGCCCTTGGTGCCCTCACCGCACAGGCGGAAGCCGGCGGTGCGGTTGTCCTCGCTCCACATGATCTTGGTCGGTGCGAAGGTGCCGGCCTGGAAGCGCTTGTAGGAGTTGATGTAGGGCGCCAGGAACCAGGTAAACTCCCTGGCGTATTTGAGCTGCCCAGCCGCCCATTGCTGGCCAAGCGTGGACAAAGTCCAGTCCGCCTTCTTGTCGAAGAACAATGGCGTCTTGCCATCGGCGCTCCACAGCGAATTGTGGATGTGGCTGGAGTTGCCCGCGAGCCCGTAATTGTATTTCGACATGAAGGAAATCGACTTGCCTTCGGACTCGGCAATCTCCTTGGCGCCGTTCTTCAGGATGACGTGGCGGTCCGCCATGTCGAGCGCCTCGGCATAGCGCACATTGATCTCTTCCTGGCCCGGGCCCCATTCGCCCTTGGAGTTTTCGATCGGAATGCCCGCCGCTTCCATCTCGTTGCGAAGCCGGCGCATGACGCCTTCTTCCTTGGTGGTGATGCCGATCTGGTAGTCGCCAATATAGGGCGAAGCGGTGTCGAGCCCCTGCCAGTGCTTCTTGCGGGCGGAATCGTAGGTCTCGTTGAACAGGTAGAATTCGAGCTCGGAGGCGAAGTAGCCGATATAGCCGCGCTCGGTGAGCCGCTTGACCTGCTTTTTCAGCATCGCGCGCGGCGAATGCGGAAGGTCGTCATGGGTGTGGTGGTCGAGCACGTCGCAGATCACCAGCGCGGTCTTTTCCAGCCACGGAATCCGCCGCAGCGTCGCAAGGTCCGGCTTCATGACGAAGTCGCCATAGCCCTTCGACCAGCTTGCCGCCTTGTAGCCCGGCACCGGCTCCATATCGATGTCGGCGGCGAGCAGATAGTTGCAGCCATGCGTCTCGTCATGAGCAGAATCCACAAAGTACTGCGCCAGGAAACGCTTTCCCGCGAGCCGCCCCTGCATGTCGACGATGCAGGCCAGCACCGTGTCGATCTCGCCATTGGAGACCGCTTTCTTCAACTGATCGAACGAGAAATTTCCGGCCATTCCTTTGGCACTCCAGTGCTTGGTCGTTGAGGACGAAACCATAGCCGGCTGCACGCCGGCCATGGCCATGATGGTGACGTCAGTGGCCGGTTTCGCCGACAGCCTGTTCGGCAGCCTTGATCGCTGCCTGACGCGCCGCGATGATGTCGCCCAGCGGCGGGCCCTGGAAGCGATTGCGCTCGAAGGCGAACCAGACAATCGCCGTCAGGATGAAGAAGCCGACGGTGATGTACAGCGCCCAGTCGTTCGGCGGCTGGATGCCGATGATGAAGATCAGGATCATCGACACTATGGAAAGGACCCCGAACAGCATGAAGATGCCACGGCCCAGGTTCCACGGTCCCATCTTGTCCCACTTCGGCGTGCCCCAGGCCAGCATGCCGAGCACGATCGGCACGGTGAAGGACAGGAACAGGAAGATGACGGTGCAGGACACGACGATGGTGTAGGCCGAAGTACCGGCGACCGAAACCAGCGTCGAACCCCAGACGAACAGCACCGACAGGACCGACGCCGTCCAGATCGCCGCCACCGGCGTGCGATAGGTCGGGCTGACCTTGGCCAGTGCCGACGAGCCCGGCAGGCCGCCGTCACGCGAGAAGGCAAAGATCATGCGCGAAGCCGAGGTGACGGTTGCGAGGCCGCACAACAGCTGGGCGATGAACACGACGAGGTAGACGAACTCCTTGAGGCCGGGACTGACGCGCTGGTCGAAGGCCCAGAAGAACACGTTCCAACCCTGCTTGGCGGCGTCGTCCATGTTGGGGATCATCAGCACGAAGGCGGCCAGGAACAAATAGCCGAAGACCGCCGACCAGATAACCGACATCACCATCGCACGCGGCACCGATGAGGCCGCCTTGATGGTTTCCTCGGAAGTGTGTGCCGAAGCATCGTAGCCGGTGATGGTGTAGATCGGCAGCAGAAGGCCGAGAGCGAACACCCAGGCGTTCGAGACGGACGGCCAGACGCTGGCGCCGGCCTCACCCGAGTAGTTGTGGAAGGTGAAGAGCCGGCTGAAATCCCAGGTCTCGGCGGAGAACAGGCAGACGACAGCAATCAGGATCGAGCCGAAGAAGATCAGGTAGCCCGAAAAGTCGGTCAACTTCGCAGTCAGCTTGATGCCGAGATGGTTGATCAGCGCCTGGGCGCCAGTGATGATGACCAGGAAGATCATCTGATTGGTCAGCGTACCCTCGATGCCGAGCGTCGGCCCGAAGGCGCCGATGAAGAACGTCCAGGTGCCGACATTGATGGCGCCGAGCACGGTGATCAGGCCGAGCAGGTTGAGCCAGGCCGTCACCCAGCCGGTGCCGCGATTGCCAAGGATCGAACCCCAGTGATAGAGGCCGCCGGCCGTCGGATAGGCCGAGCTGATCTGCGACATGGCGACCGCGAAGGTGAGCGAAACGAAGCAGCCGACCAGCCAGCCGATGCCGATACCGATACCGCCGGCGCCCGACGTTGCCTGCGCCAGCGAATTGATGCCGCCCGACAGGATGCAGATGATGGAGAAGGAAACGGCGAAGTTGGAGAAGCGGCTTAGCCGCCGCTCAAGTTCCTGGGCGTAGCCCATGGAATGGAGGTGCTTTACGTCTTCCGCCTTGTCTGTGTCTGAATAACCCGGTGCTGCCATTGTAGTCCCCTTTGCATTCTTAGCTGGCCGGCCCTGCCCCGGTCGGCTTGCGCCGGCCGGAGCATCTAGTCTTTGCTGTTAGCCTGCCGTCTGGCCGACGGCTGCTTCCGCGGCCGCGATCTCCGAAGCGCGGCGAGCAATGTCGGCGCCGATCGGCGGGCCCTTGAAGCGGCGCGATTCGATGCCGAACCACAGCACCATGAGCAGAACGATCAGGCCGATGGCATAGTTGATCAGGATGTCGAAGGGCGGCTGGATGCCGGCATACATCAGCACCAGAACGCCAAGCACCGTGATGACGGCGAACGGCTTGGACCAGATGCCGAGGCGGAACGGGCCGAATTCGGTCCAGCTCTTGCCCTCGGCAAGCAGGCCGGCGGCCACGGGCATGGCGTAGGACACGTAGAGGAACAATGCACAGCCGGCCGCCAGTGCGGCAAAAGCCGGCGAGTACAATGTCGCTGCGACCGCGAGCACCGCTCCGAGCCAGATTGCCGCCACCGGCGTGCGCCATGTCGGGCTGACGGTTTTCCACACCGACGAACCGGGCAGGCCGCCGTCACGCGCGAAGGCAAAGATCATGCGCGAGGTCGACGTCAGTCCGGCGAGAGCGCAGATGAAGTTCGCCAGCACGATTGCGATGGCAATGATGCTCTTCAGCAGGAATGGTGCCGGCAGCTTGTTGAAGAGATTGAACCAGGCATTGGCGCCATCCTTGGCCGTCGCTGCCAGATCGGGGCTGGCCAGTACGAACGAAACGGCCATGACGAAGCCGAACACCAGCGACCACAGGACCGAATGGATCATGCCGCGCGGCACCGCCACGCGGGCATTGTGGGTCTCTTCGGACGTGTGGGCCGAAGCGTCGAAGCCGGTGATGGTGTAGAGTGGGTAGAGCAGGCCGATCAGGAAGGCGACGAGTGCCGTCCGTGCGGTCGGAACGTAGCCTGCGCCTGGATCACCGGTGTTGTTGACGAAGGTGGTGAGCCGCGAGAAATCCCAGCTTGCGCCCCAGATCAGGAACATCGCGGTCAACACGACGGCGACGACCAGAATGAGGTAGCCCGAGAAATCCGTCAGCATGGTGGTGAGCCTGATACCGAAATGGTTGATCAGCGCCTGTGCGACCGTGATGATCACAACGCCGATCACCTGCTCCTGATAGCCCCACGCGGAGACGTCGTTGCCGAACACGCCGGACCAGACAAGGTCCTTGAACAGCGCGTAGACGCCGACATTGACCGAGGCGACGACGAAGACCAGGCCGAGCAAGTTGATCCAGGCCGTGGCCCAGCCCCAGCCGCGCCCGCCGAGAATTGACGACCAGTGGTAGAGACCGCCGGCCGTTGGGTAGGCCGAGCCGATCTGGCCAAGGGACGCGGCAACGACAAGTGCAAAGACGCCGCCGATGACCCAGCCGACAGTCGCCTCGAAGCCGCTGCCGGTCGCCATGGCCAGCGGGAAGGACGTGATGCCGCCCGCCAGAATACAAATGATCGAAAAGGAAATTGCGAAATTCGAGAAGCCGCTCATGCGGCGAGCCAACTCCTGGGCATAGCCCATGCTATGGAGGGTTTTTACATCCTCCGATCTTTCAGCGTCTGATTTGTCCGGTCCTGCCATTTTCGTCCCCTGTTTTTCTAGCTGGCCGATTGAACTGACTTTCCCATTGCGTGTCGCCGGGAACCCTTGGCCTCCTCGGGTTCCAGGTCAGAAAAAATGCCCGTGAGCAGATCCGCCCATTTCCGCTGCCCGGTCTCGCCGGAGATCTCGTCGTTGCGGATTTCGATCATTGCGCAGGCAAGGCCGCGCGAGCGTGCATGGCGCTCCAAAGTGAAATATACGCGGTCGGCCGGCGAATAGGGCTCGTTGATGCCGACAGTGACGCCGGAGAGCCGCTGCAGCGCCGCTATCAGCGGCGACGCCAGCCGGCGGTCGTCATCATGGATGATGCCGATATGCCAGGGCCGGTTCTTGCCCTTGTAGACCGGCGTGAAGGAATGCACCGACACCAGCCGGGTGTCCTGCCCACGCGCCTGCCGGTCGTCGATGATCGATGCGATCGTGTCGTGGAACGGCCGCCACGACAAAGCGATGCGCTCGGCGCGCTCACTGTCCGACAGGCCGGCATTGCCCGGAATGGCCGTCGTCTCGCTGACCGGCGGCACCAGGTCCGGTGCGTCGAGCGGACGGTTGCAGTCGATTATCAGGCGCGAGATGCGGGTTTCGATGAGCGTCGCATCGAGGGCGGTCGCGATGCGGCGCGCCACCGGCAGCGCGCCGGGGTCCCAGGCGATGTGGCGGGAGAGGTCCTCGGCCGGCAGGCCAAGCGTGCCGAATTCGGACGGCAGGAAGTTGGAAGCGTGGTCGCAGGTCAGCACGAAAGGGCTGGACCCGCCGGGGTTCGTCACCCCTACGGTATCAGACGATGCAAGGCTGGCGGGCCGTGCTCTCTCCATAGTCTGCCGTCCCCTGGGGAGCGCTGTATCTTATGTTACGTATTTTGCCTCATTGCGTCCCTGTGGATGATTTCATACAGTTTGTCCGGCTTTGTCAAATGCGATTTCGGGGAAGCGGTCTGGACGGGCTCAGGGGTGGGGAAAACGATGATTTCCAGCATTGCCGAACTGATTTCGGACCGCATCGGCACGATGCCGGCCGGCGAGCGCCGCGCCGCGCAGACACTGATTGCGAACTATCCGCTGATCGGGCTGAAGACGGTCGCCGAGTTCTCGACCGCCGCCGGCGTATCGTCGCCGACCATCCTGCGCTTTGTCTCCAGGCTGGGGTTCCAGAACTATCCCGAATTCCAGTCGGCGCTGCAGGACGAACTGGCGGCGCAATTGCAGTCGCCGGCATCGCGCACGCTCAACCCGGCCTCCCCAAGCGGTGCAGTATCGCCAATGCTGGAGGCGACGCTGGACAATATGCGCGAGACCTTCAGGCATCTCTCCGACAGACAGCTTGCCGACATCGCCGCAAGGCTTGCCGACCGGCGCGGCAAGACATTCCTGATCGGCGGCCGCTTCACCGATCCGTTGGCACGCTACATGGCCGCCCATCTCGCCATCATCCAGCCCGATGTCTATCACCTTGCCGGCCAGGAGAGCATCTGGCGCGACCGGCTGATCGACATGGGCAAGCGCGACGTGCTGGTGATCTTCGACATCAGGCGCTATCAGGACAGTCTGGTCCGCTTTGCCCAGACCGCGCATCAGCGCGGCGTTCAGATCGTGCTGTTCACCGACCAGTGGCTATCGCCGATCGCCCGCTTCGCCCGCCATGTCATTGCCGGACGCACCGCCGTGCCTTCGGCGTGGGACTCTTCCGCCGCTCTGTTCGTTGTCGCCGAGACGCTGATCGGCGCCGTCACCAGGCAGCTCGAGGCCGACAGCGCCAGGCGCATCCGCGACCTCGAAAGCCTGCGCTGACACGCTCAATCCCCGCCGCAAGTGCGCAAAATTACGCAGATTTAATGTGCATGGAAGCGGCAGAATTGCCATAAAGCCATGATATTGCGGCGGCTTCGCACATACCGGGTGCGTCGCTGCGCGTTTTTTTGCTTGGCGAAACCGGTAGACGTTTTGCCAACCGGAGTGTCGATGGCCGCCTGGAAACAGATCGTTTTTGCGCTTGTGATCCTGGTCGCGGCTGTCCTCGCCTGGGCGCGATTCTTCCCGGGCGCGCCGGAGGTTCTAGCACGCTGGGGCATCGACTGGACCTATGCTTCGGCGCCCGCCACAACCGGTGCGGTCGACACGACAAAACAGGCAGGCGGCCGCAACGCTGCCGGCCGCCCGGCAAATGTCGTCGCCTTGCCGGCGACCACCGCCACCATCAACGATCGCCTGCAGGCGATCGGCACCGGCCGCGCCAACGCCTCGGTGACGGTCAACCCATACAGCTCTGGGCGCCTCGTTGAATTTCTCGTCCAATCCGGCACCCGCGTCGACAAGGGGCAGATCATCGCTGTTCTCGATTCCGAGACCGAGGTGATCTCGCAAGATCGTGCCAAGCTTGCCTTGCAGGATGCCCAGGACAAGCTCGAGCGGGTGAAATCATTGAGGGCCTCCAACGCCGCGACCCCGGTCGCCGTCGCCGATGCCCAAGTGGTGCTGGCCGGCGCCAAACTGGCGCTGCAGGATGCCGAACTCGCCTTGCAGCGTCGTTCGATCGTCGCCCCTATCGCCGGCACGGTCGGCATCCTGCCGATATCGGCCGGCAATTACGTCACCAGCCAGTCGGCGATCGCCACGCTTGACGACCGCTCCTCCATCCTGGTCGATTTCCTGATGCCCGAGCGCTTCGCCGCCGCCGTCAAGGTCGGCGCGCAACTGTCGGCGACGCCGATCGCCAATCCGAGCAAGGCCTATACCGGCACTGTGTCGGCCATCGACAACCACATCGACGAAAAGAGCCGCACCCTGCTGGTCAAGGCTGCAATCGCCAATCCGGCGGATTCGCTGCGCGCCGGCATGTCGTTCGGCATCACCATGCGCTTCCCCGGCGACACCTATCCGGCCGTCAGCCCGCTGGCAATCCTGTGGGGTTCCGACGGCGCCTATGTCTGGCAGGTCGAGGACGGCAAGGCCAGGCGCGTTCCCGTGCGCATCATCCAGCGCAACACCGAGACGGTGCTGATCGACGCCGAGATCGAGGATGGCGACATGGTCGTCACCGAAGGCACCCAGAGCGTCAGCGAAGGCGGCGCGGTCCGCATCGCCGGCCAGGATCAGCGCGCCGCGGAAGCTGCCGAAGGCTCATGACTGCACCCGTCAGCACCGCCAGCGAAACCGGCTTCACCGCACTCTTCATCCGCAGGCCGGTTATGGCCTTCGTGCTGAACACGCTGATCGCAGTGGCCGGCCTTGCCGCTTTCTATGGCGTCGAAATCCGCGAACTGCCCGATGTCGACCGCGCCGTGGTCACCGTGTCGACGGCCTTCGAGGGTGCCGCCGCCGAAACCGTCGACCGTGAACTGACCGACACCATCGAGGGCGCGGTCGCCCGCGTCTCCGGCGTCAAGTCGATCTCGTCGACCTCTTCCTTCGGCCAGAGCCGCGTCACCATCGAGTTCAACGACGGCGTCGATTTGAACGTCGCCGCCTCCGACGTGCGCGACGCGGTCGGCCGTGTCGCCAACATGATACCGGAGACCGCCGACCCGCCGCGCATCGTCAAGGCCGATGCGAATTCCGATGCCGTGATGCGACTGGCCGTCACCTCCGACACCATGTCGGTGCAGGACATGACGGTGATCGTCCAGGACCAGATCGAGGACGAACTGGCTGCCGTGCCTGGCGTCGCCGACGTTCAGGTCTATGGCGACCGCGACAAGATCTTCCGCATCGATGTCGACCAGAACAAGCTCGCCAGCCTCGGCTTCACTGTGGCCGATCTGAGGGCAGCGCTTGCCTCGGTCGCTTTCGATTCACCAGCCGGTTCGATCACCACCACCAACCAGGATCTCATCGTCCGCACCACGGCCGATGTGACGACGCCGGAAGAATTCGAAAACATCATCATCGGCGGCACGACGCGCATCCGCGACGTCGCCACCGTCACGCTCGGTCCCGACATCGGCCAGACCTCGTTGCGCTCCGACGGCAAGACCGGCATTGGCCTTGGCATCATCCGCCAGGCGGAATCGAACACGCTGGATATTTCCACCGGAGTGAAGGCAGCCGTCGCCAAGCTGCAGGAAAACCTGCCCAAGGGCATGTCGATCAAGATCACCAGCGACGACGCAGTCTTCGTCAACGGCGCCGTGCACGAGGTCGAGATCGCGCTCGGCCTGTCGATCTCCATGGTGCTGATCGTCATCTACATCTTCCTGCTCGACTGGCGCGCGACGCTGATCCCTGGTCTGTCAATGCCGGTCGCCATGATTGGCACCATCGCCGCCATCTATCTCGCCGGCTTCTCCATCAACATCCTGACGCTTCTGGCGCTGGTGCTGGCAACCGGCCTTGTCGTCGACGACGCCATCGTCGTTCTGGAAAACATCGTGCGACGGCGCAACGAAGGCATGGGGCCTCGTGCCGCCGCCGTGCTCGGCGCCCAAGAAGTGTTCTTCGCAGTCATCGCCACGACGCTGACGCTCGTTGCCGTTTTCGTGCCGATCTCCTTCCTGCCGGGACAGACCGGCGGCCTGTTTCGCGAATTCGGCTTCGTCCTCGCCATGTCGGTGCTGCTCTCCTGCGTGGTGGCGCTGACGCTGTGCCCGATGCTGGCCTCGCGCATGTTGACCGGCGCATCGCTCCACCATGAAGGCGGTCACGGCATTGGCGCGCGCGTCGGTGGCGCGCTGAACGCGGCCTACAAGCGCGCCCTGCATGCCTGCCTCGGCGCGCCGTGGATCGTGCTGCTGGTTGCGGTGCTGTTTGCGGGCGTCGCCTTCAGCCTGTTCGGCACCATCCGCCAGGAACTGACGCCGAGCGAGGACCGCGCCGTCGTGCTGTTGCGCATCAACGCGCCGCAAGGCGTCAGCCTCGATTACACCACGCAGCAGATGCAGAAGATCGAGAGGCTGATCCAGCCGCTGCGCGATTCCGGCGAGATCGTCTCGACCTTCGAAAACGCCGGCCAGAACGGCGCCTACAATTCCGGCTTCATGGTGATGACGCTGGCGCCGTGGGACGAGCGCACGCGCAGCCAGCAGGAGATCATGGCGCAGATAAGCCAGCTGACCCGGCAGGTGCCATCCGTGCGCATCTTCCCGGTGCAGGCCAATAGCCTCGGCATTCGCGGCGCCGGCAACGGCCTGCAATTCGCGCTGGTCGGCAACGACCGCAAGGCGCTCGGCGACGCGGCGGTCAAGATCATCGCCCGGATGCAGGCCGATCCGCGCTTCCAGACGCCGCGGCTTTCCATCGACCCGACGCAGCCGCAGCTGGCTGTCGCCATAGACCGCGAGCGCGCCTCCGATCTCGGCATCGACATATCAGGGCTCGCCAACACCTTGCAGGCGATGCTCGACGGCAACGATGTCGTCGATGTCTACATCGCCGACCGCAGCTATGGCGTGAAGCTGGTCTCGACCACCAACCCGATCAATGATCCGACCGATCTGGAAAACATCTTCCTGAAGACCGCCGACGGCCGCTTCGTGCCGATGTCGACCATCGCCACGCTGACCGAGCGCGCCGTGCCGCCGTCGCTGACCCGCGAACAGCAGCAGCCTTCTGTGGCGATCACCTCGAACCTGAACGGCAATTTCGCACTGGGTGACGCGCTCGGCGTTGCCGAGCAGATCGCCGCCCCGCTGCTGCCGCCGGGCAGCCGCGTCCTGCCGCTGGCCGAAGCCGCGACGCTCGGCGAGACCAACAGCGCCATGATCACCATTTTCGGCTTCGCGCTGGTCATCATCCTCCTGGTGCTCGCCGCCCAGTTCGAAAGCTTCGTCAGCGCCGTCATCATCATGGCGACGGTCCCCCTCGGCCTTGCCTGCGCAATCTTTGCGCTGCTTTTGTCAGGCACCAGCCTCAATGCCTACAGCCAGATTGGCCTCGTGCTTCTGGTCGGCGTCATGGCCAAGAACGGCATCCTCATCGTCGAATTCGCCAACCAGCTGCGCGACCGCGGCCTCGGCGTGCGCGAGGCGATCGAGCAGGCCTCGATCATCCGCCTGCGGCCGGTGATGATGACGATGATCTGCACCATCCTCGGCGGGGTCCCGCTGGTGCTGGCCGCCGGCGCCGGTGCCGAAGCGCGCATCGCGCTCGGCTGGGTCATCGTCGGCGGGCTGGGTCTCGCCACCGTCTCGACGCTGTTCCTGACCCCGGTCGCCTACCTCCTGCTCGGCCGCTTCGTCACGCCGAAGGCGCATGAGGAAGCGAGGCTGAAGCGGGAGCTTGAGGAAGCGGCGTACGCCAATGTCGAGCCGGCGGAGTAGCTGGCTCCAGTGGCTGTAGATATAGGGAGGGGGCGGTCGTCAGCACTGAAAACCGTTCGTGCGCCTCCACTATTTGCCAGTGAATTCTGGCAGTTGGATGTACGGGTTGGCCGGGTCGTACCGGTACCTCGGCTCACCTTTCCCCGGTGATATCGCACCCGCGATCAGTGCTCCTTTCGGCCCGAATTGATAGTCTATCCCGGCACAGAGGTGAGCGAGATCTTGGTAGTCAAAGCCGCGCAGCGCAACGCGGGTTTCAAACGCCGCTGCCTTGAGGGCGTCAGGCGAAAGCGCGCCGAGCGTGCTGTCGCGATATGCTTTGAGCTTGGCTTTATTGACCTTGGACGACTGACACTCCGAGCCGACTTCTCGCGCCAGCACGATGTTTCTGACTGCGGTCGCAGCAGGATTGTCCAGGGCGGCCGAATACTTCTTGAGGAAGAAGTTTGTGCTGGGGTCATTGGTCATCGACTTGCGCCAGGAAGGCGGGAACTTGTCAGCAGCCTCGGCAGAAATCGAGCCTGCCATCCCCGTGAGGACGACTGCAACGAACCACAGTTGCTTCATGGGAGAACCTCGAACTCTTCTGATCTACGGCCTAATAAACACCTTCCCGTTCGGCTTGGCCAGCTCCGCCGGGGCCTTCGCCATCGCCTCATCCAGCGGTAGCACCGCCGTCACGTCGGTTGACCAGAGCCCATCCGAAAAGCGCTTCTGTGCTTCCATGATCGCCGGGCCGCGCTTGTCGCGGAACTGGCGCATCCATTCGACCAGCCAGAAGCCTTCAATGTGCTTGTGTTGGAAGATCATCTGGCCGGGCTCACGGATGACAGTGGTGTCCGGATCGAGCCGTCCATAGATGATCCAGCGCGAGCGCTTCGGCATGGCGTCGAAGATCGCCGAGGCCAGCGGCCCGGTCACGGCATCGAGGAAGATGCGCGGCTGCTCGGCCTTGACCACATCGCGTAGTGCTGCCTTGAAATCCGGCGCCTTCTCGTTGAGCACATGGGCAGCCCCGATCTCCTTCAACAGCGGAATCTGCTCGTCGCGGCGTACGGTGACGATCGGCCGGAACCCAGCCTCCTTGGCGAGACCCGCGATCAGCTTGCAAAGCTGGCTGGCGCCGGCGGTCATGATGAAGGCTTTTTCGCCCGTCTCCTTGACGATGTCGAACATGGCGAGCGCCGTGAGCGGGTTGACGATCATCGCCGCGCCATCCTCGTCGCGGACCGTGTCGAGCAGCGGAATGCAGCCGGCAGCTTCGGCAACTGCATAGTCCGCCCACGCGCCCCAATTGGTGACGCCGGTGGTGAAGGCGATGCGCTTGCCGATCAGGCTTTTCGCATAGGGCTCGTCGCCGCTGGCAACGACCGTGCCGACACCCTCGAAGCCGGCCGGCTGGCCCTTGGCGCGCGGCTGACCGTACTGGCCCTTGATGAACATGACGTCGGACGGGTTGATCGAGGCGAGGCTGACCTTGATTAGAACCTGGCTCGGTCCGGGCGTCGGCACGCCGATGCTGCCAAGCTTGAGATACGGCTCCATCGCCTCCAGCGCACTGCCGGAGGGCGTCCTGGTGTAGCCGTCGCCGGTCAGCAGCAGTGCTTTCATGTCTGAGGGGATCGCCATGGCGGGGCTCCTTACAGTTTGAGGATGAGCTTGCCGGATGCGCCACGGCCAAGCACGCGCGTCACCACGGCGGCGGCATCGGCCAGCGGATAAGTGCCTTCGATGGCCGGCCGAACCTTGCCGGCGAGATGCCAGCCGACCAGCGCCTTCAGATTGTCGGCATGGACGAGCTGGTCGAGCGGCGCGAAATCGCGGGCGATAATGGCCTTCATCCGCTCAGACCTTTTCCTGCGTGTATTTCCTGAGTTCCGTACGCGCCACCTGCCGGCGGTGCACCGCGTCCGGCCCGTCGGCAAGGCGCAGGGTTCGCAGATGCGTCCATGAGCGTGCCAGCGGCGTGTCCTGGCTGATGCCTTGCGCCCCGAACATCTGCACGGCCTCGTCGGT
Source organism: Mesorhizobium sp. LSJC285A00 (assembly GCF_000503155.1). Taxonomy (NCBI): domain Bacteria; kingdom Pseudomonadati; phylum Pseudomonadota; class Alphaproteobacteria; order Hyphomicrobiales; family Phyllobacteriaceae; genus Mesorhizobium; species Mesorhizobium sp. LSJC285A00. Next base: position 109,620 of record NZ_AYVK01000025.1, on the reverse strand, counting down.
GACCTTGAGCGCGACGCGCGGTGCGATGACCTTGATCTGGCTGATCCAGGGCGCGGCTGCGCGCGCATCGCCCTGGTCGATCATCCACGCCGCCTTGAGGCAGAGCAGCCGCGCCATCTCGATCTCCATGCGGCACTCGGCGATGATATCGAAATTGGCGCCGAGCTTGGCCAATGGCTGGCCGAAGGCCTCGCGGCGCACCGAGCGCTGGCACAGCAGCTCCAGCGCCATTTCGGCTTGGCCGATGGCGCGCATGCAATGGTGAATGCGGCCGGGGCCGAGCCGCCCCTGCGCGATCTCGAACCCCCTGCCCTCGCCGAGGATCAGGTTTCCGGCCGATACCCTGACATTGTCGAAGCGGAGGTGCATGTGGCCGTGCGGCGCGTCGTCATCGCCATAGACCTGCATCGGTCGAAGCTTGATCACGCCCATGGTGTCGGACGGCACCAGGATCATCGAATGGCGGCGGTGCTGCGGCTCGGCTTCGCCGCCGGTGCGGACCATGACAATGTAGATGGCGCAGCGCGGGTCCCCGGCCCCCGACGCCCACCATTTCTCACCGTTGAGTGCATAGTCGTCGCCTCGCCGTTCGCAGCGCATGGCGATGTTGGTGGCGTCGGAGGAAGCGACGTCCGGCTCGGTCATCAGATAGGCCGAGCGGATCTTGCCCTCGAGCAGCGGCTCAAGCCATGCCTGCTTGTGGTCGTCCGAGCCGTAGCGCTCCAGCACCTCCATATTGCCGGTGTCGGGCGCCGAGCAGTTGAAGGTCTCGGCGCCGAGATGCGCCTTGCCCATCTCCTCGGCGAGGTAGGCGTATTCGACCGTCGAGAGACCATAGCCGCGCTCGGACCCGGTCAGCCAGAAATTCCACAGGCCGCGCTCCTTGGCCGTCTTCTTCAATCCCTCGAGGATCTCGGTCTGCCGCGCGGTGTAGACCCAGCGGTCGCCGCCCTTGCCGACCTCACTCAAAAAATCATGATCGAGCGGCATGATCTCATCGCGCACCATGGCGGCGACACGGGCGTGGATCGGCTTCAGCCGCTCGGTCATGCCGAGATTCATGTCCGCCATCGGTCTCCAACCCTTTCACGCATCTGGGCACTTTACCCGTGGCAAGGATGACCGTACTTCGGGTAGCCTTGTCAACGCGAGCCCCTTTCGCCCCGGACCGTGAGCAGAAAAGCGCGGAGGAATTCCGATGAGCTATCTGGAAGAACTGTTCTCAGTCGCCGGCAAGACAGCGCTGGTGACGGGAGCCGCGACCGGCATCGGCCGCATGGTGGCGACCGCTTTGGTCCAAGCCGGCGCCACCGTGATGATCGCTTCACGCAAGGGCGAGGATTGCATCAAGGTCGCCGCTGAGTTGAACGGGCTCGGCGGCTCCGGCAGTGCCGAAGGCTTTGCCGGTGACGTCTCGAGCGAAGCAGGCATTGCCGCGCTGGTCGGCGAGGTCAAGGCGCGCACCGAGAAGCTGCATATTCTGGTCAACAATGCCGGCATATCCTGGGGTGCCTCCCTGGAGGATTTTCCCTATAGCGGCTGGGCCAAGGTGTTCGCCGTCAACGTCACCGCCGTCTTCCATCTGACGCGCGAATTGCTGCCGCTGCTGGAAGCCGCCGCGAGCGATGCCGATCCGGCCCGCGTCATCAACCTGGGCTCGGTGATGGGCACGCAGCCGCTGGCCGACGACGCCTATTCCTACACCGCGTCCAAGGGCGCCGTTCACCACCTGACGCGCACGCTGGCGATCGAACTCGCGGCGCGGCGCATCACCGTCAACGCCTTCGCCCCCGGCCCCTTCCAGAGCCGGATGACCGCCTTTGCCACCGGCACCGAAGAAAAGGCCAGACATGTCGGCAGCCATGTCCCCATCGGCCGTATCGGCGTGGCGGATGACATCGGCGGCGCAACGCTCTATTTGTGCAGCCGTGCCGGTTCCTATGTCACCGGCGCCATCCTGCCGATCGACGGCGGGCAGTCGGTGCAGCATGGGCTGACATTGTTCAAGGAATGAGCCGCGGTCGGCGGCAAGGGGAGGACACCGCAGTGGAACCGATCAGTCTCGATGTGCTTCTGGCCAGCGTCGGCAAGGAAGTCGGCGTCTCGCCATGGCGCGAGGTCACACAGACCATGATCGACCAGTTCGCCGACGCCACCGACGACCACCAGTTCATCCATTGCGACCCCGAGCGGGCCAAAAACGAGACGCCGTTCGGCGGCACCATCGCGCATGGCTTCCTGTCGTTGTCGCTGCTCTCGGCGATGACCTTCGAGACCATGCCGCCGCTGGAAAAGGGCAAGATGGGCGTCAACCACGGTTTCGATTCGCTGCGCTTCCTGGCGCCGGTGAAGACCGGCGCGCGCATCCGCACCCGCTTCGTGCTGGCCGACGTCAAGGTCAGGCCGTCGGGCTGGGTGCAGACGGCGCATGACGTGACCATCGAGATCGAAGGCTCGAAGAAGCCGGCGCTGACGGCGCGCTGGCTGACGCTGACGCTGATCGAGCGTGAGCCGGAGACCGCATGAGCGGCGACGCCAACGCGCTGGACCGGACGGCACTAGCGCCCTATCTCGAGGCGCACATCCCGGGTTTTGCCAGGCTTCATTCCATCGAAAAATTCAAATCCGGCCAGTCGAACCCGACCTATCTGCTGACCGCGGCCAGCGGCCGCTATGTCCTGCGCGCCAAGCCGCCGGGCCAGTTGCTGAAATCGGCGCATCAGGTCGACCGCGAATTCACGGTCATGAAGGCGCTGGCCGGCACCGCCGTGCCGGTGCCGGCGATGCTGCATCTGTCGGCGGAGGCGACGCCGATCGGCCGCATGTTCTACGTCATGGATTTTCTCGACGGCCGCATCTTCTGGGATCCGGCATTGCCGGAGGCCGCTGGCAACGATGAGCGCGCCGCCCTCTACGATGCTATGAACGCCACGCTGGCGGCCCTGCACGATGTCGATGTCGAGGCGGTCGGGCTCGGCGATTTCGGCAAACCCGGCAATTACTTCGAACGCCAGCTGGCACGCTGGACCAGCCAGTACCGCGCCTCGGAGACCGGCACGGTCGCCGACATGGACCTGCTGATCGCGTGGCTGGAGACGCATACGCCGGCCGATGACGGCCGAAAATCTCTCGTGCATGGCGACTACCGGCTGGACAACATGATCTTCGCGCACAATGAGCCGAAAGTGCTGGCCGTGCTCGACTGGGAACTGTCGACGCTTGGCCACCCCTTTGCCGACATCGCCTACCAGTGCATGCAATGGCGCTTGCCGCACGCCTCGGGCTTTCGCGGTCTTGGCGGCGTCGACCGCGCCGCCCTCGGCCTTCCCTTGGAGGAAGCCTATGTCGCGGCGTATTGCCGTCGGCGCGGGCTGGCCGGCATCGACAATTGGAGCTTCTTCCTCGCCTTCTCCTTCTTCCGTTTGGCTGCCATCTGCCAGGGCGTCTACAAGCGGGCGCTGGACGGCAACGCCTCCAACCCCGAAAAGGCCAAGACCTATGGTCAAGCGGTGAAGCTGCTGTCGCACCTTGCCGCCAAGCTGATCGACCGAACCTGACTCGACAATGAGATATTGTGGTCGGCGCGATTTGATGACAGATCGGATCAGTTCCGTTCCCCGACCGGGGAGCAAGCCCATACGGAGGTGGTGGCAACCGGCCTGGAAACAGGACGCAAACCGATCACCGTCTGTAGAAAGAGCATGATGCCGAAAGTGTGAAGCGGTTTTCGGACGACATCATGCTCTATCAATTTGATTAGACCCGGATTCAGATTTCAGGTCAATTCGACCTGAAATCATCCTGCTCTAGCGCGCATCGCTGGAAATGAACTTCATGTGCCGGCTGACTTGCAGGGCGATGTAGACGACCAGCGAGCATCCGATCGGAAACACGATCTCAATGAGGCCGGTGGCGACAGCCTGCGGCAATGCCAGCGCAATGTCCTTGGCTGCGGCAGTCTCGATCGTCAGCGCCGTGATCCCGCCGCCGAACACCGCGCCGGCCAAGGCACCCGCCAGCATGAAATGCAGCGAGCGAGGTTCTTCCTTGGATGCCAGCGAAGCCAGCATCCAACCCAGCAAACCATACTCGATCGCCCGCAACATACCGAGCGTAGTGAGCGACAGGATCACGGGCTTTGCCGATACATCAAGCGCGCTCACCATCACCTTTTGCGTACCTTTGGCGATGCCCATGGCCAGCGGCCCCGAGATCATGGCGATCAGGCCGCCAAGCGAGGCTCGCACCTTGGTGATCGCCGTGCCGAGGCTGACGCCGGCGCAGACGAAGAATGACCAGGTCACGCCTTGCGCCAAGTCGATCAGAACCTGGGTCGGGGCCGGGTGCGAACCTGCCGCAAATCCGGCAGTCAGAATAAGCGCTTCCATGGCGAAGCCGATTGCGATCGCCAGCCATGCGACTATCACGACCCGCCTGAGCGCTAGCCTTGCGCCATGAGAAAGTGGATGTGCGCCCGGCAGCCCGGACGAAAGCTCTATCGCAGCCATAGAGGCCCCCCAAAACCGAAATTTCTTGCAGAGCCGCCAAATAGGCTTTGTTTGTAACAGTCCGATGTTGCCTGCGTGCGCCCAGGTTACACATGCTGTGACATAGATGCTGGCGGAATGGACCAAAACGGGCACGACTATTCGAGAGAAAGCTTGAGGTCGCTTTTTGATGCCCCTGACAGCGCCCTTGCCCGTTTCCGTACAGCGTATATATTTAGTCATGCACAACCAACCAAAGGCACCGGATCTTGCCACTGAGCGTCCAGAAACGCCGCGAGAAACAAAAGGCCGAACTGCGTTCCGAACTGCTCGACGCAGCCCACAAGCTCGTCAAGGAAGAGGGCTATGAAGGCCTGACCATCCGCAAGTTGGCCAAGCGGGTCGGCTATGCTCCGATGTCGGTCTATTCCTACTTCGCCGACAAGCAGGACATCCTGTTTGCGCTGGCCGAGGATGCCTTCGAAACACTTGCCCGCCGCATCGAGGAGCATCCTTCCGACGATCCGATCGAGGCCTTGCGTGCGGTGATGACCGAATATGCCGCCTTCGGGCTCGGCAATCCCAACGAATACCGCACCGTGTTCATGACCGAAAAGACCAAGCTGCCGGAAGGCAGAAGCTATGAGGACATGGAAGAGGCCAACCCGGCGATGAAAGCGCTGATATCCAGGGTCGAGGCCTGCGTTGCTGCAGGCAAGCTGCAGGGCGATCCGCGCGCCATCGCCACCATGCTTTGGGCAGTCGGCCACGGCACCATCTCGCTTTTGATCACGTTCCCGTTCTACCCCTTCGGCGATCCACAGGCTTTCGTGACGCGGATGTGCGATTTCACGCTCGCCACGCTCAGCACCCAGAATGTGCCGCCGCTGACCGAGACCCCGGTCGACTGCTGAGCATCCCCGCCCCTCCAATTCAACGTCCGGCCTGACAGCTTCGGCTGTGTCAGTGCGCCGCAATTTTCGGCATTCAAAAAAATTTGTCGTACGCGTACGTTTTTCGACTTGAAAACCCATCTCGGTGGACGTATGTGTACGTTGTATCGTACATGTACGAAAAAAGTTTAACCGATGGAGACTGACATGAACAAGACCCTTCTCGCTCTCGCCACCGTGCTGGCTCTCTCCGGCTCGGCTTTCGCCGCCAACAACACACACTCGACCAAGCAGGCCCCCGCCGCCACCTGCGTCGACACCACGACCAATGCCAAGCTCGATTGCGCCGTGACCGGCTCGGTCGAAAAGTCCGACGTCAAGGCCAAGAGCCCGCGTCTCGGCATCGAGATCAACCCATGGATCGTGCCGAGCACGTTCTAAGTTGATCGGGCTCGACCACAGCAACGACTAATTTAAGGGCGGCAGGATAATCCCGGCCGCCCGTTTTTTCCTCAGCGCCCCCATTTCCTCAGCGCAAGCCGGCTTTTCCTGAGTTCAAACCTGGCGTAGCCGAACGGGTTATTTCTTGCGCGGTTTGCGACCCGGCACCGTCTTGGCCTTGCCGGGTCTTGCCGGCGCGCCTGGGATGGCGGTCGAGGTGATCGACACCGGATCGCTGGCCGGAAACGTGTCCTCGAGGCCTTCCTCGAGTTCCTCTTCGGCAGTCACCTCGTGATGCTGCTCATGTTCGAGTGAGCGCACGGCGGACGTCTTGCCAGCTGACTTCGGCGGCGCTTTCGACGGCATCGTATGTTCTCCCTGATGGGGGAAGCAGAACGGCTTGACCCGTCAAACGTTCCTACGCCGCCGCGTCGCTGGCTGCTTCCGACAGGAAAGTAAAGACATAGTCCGAGAAGGAACGCCAGCACTCGACCCGGAAAGCGTCGGCTGCCGTGCGCAACAGCAGGATTTCGCACTTGCCGAGAATGGTGCGCGACGCCGCGCCCACCGGAAAAGCCTCGAGCGACAAATCCTGCGGGCAGCCTGCATTGATCGCGGCGGCAGCCGCCGGGCCGGTGACGGCGAAGGCGACGTTGCGGTGCGAGATGCCGACCGCCGAATGCAATGCGGCAACCCCAGCACGATCGGCCAGCGGATCCTTGCCAGCCTCATCGATGACCAGCCACTCGTCAGGGCCAAGCCACAGCGCCGTGCGCCCTGTCTTCGACGCCGAAGTTTTCGGCTGCTTCGGCAAGGTCAGGCCGAGCGCCTTCGACAGCGCCGCCACGGAAGCCTCCGGCGCGCGCAGCGACATGCGCTCCGCCGGCGGCAGCACCTCGACCTTGACATCCGTTGCGGAAACGACGCGTCCAGCCAGGGCCGGGCGGCGCTCGACCGACGCCGCTGCAGCTGGGGCCGTCTTCTTTGCAGCAGCCTTAGCCATTGAGGCGCCCTCCCGTCTCGTCGAAGAACACCATGCCGGTAACCTCCACTTCGATCACCCCGTTCGGCATCGGCACATAGAGCGTGTCGCCCATCCGGTCGCGGCCGCCGGCAACCAGCGCCAGCGCGATCGAGCGACCGCAATTTTCCGACCAGTAGCCGGATGTGACGTGACCGATCATCTTCATCGGGATCGCCTGCTTCGGGTCGGCGACGATCTGCGCGCCTTCCTCAAGCACCACTTTCGGGTCCTTGGTCTTCAAGCCGACCAGCTGCTTGCGGCCCTTGGCGACCAGATCGGGCCGCGTCAGGCCGCGGATGCCGACGAAGTCGGTCTTCTTCTTGCCGACCGCCCAGTCGAGCCCGGCATCGTTCGGCGTCACCGTACCATCCGTGTCCTGGCCGACGATGATGTAGCCCTTTTCGGCGCGCAGCACGTGCATGGCCTCGGTGCCGTAGGCAGTAGCGCCATGCTTCTGGCCTTCGGCCCACAGCGCTTCCCAGACCGCCTGGCCGTGATCAGCCGGCACGTTGACTTCAAAACCGCGCTCGCCGGTGAACGACATGCGAAACAGCCTGGTCGGCACGCCGCAGATCTTGCCTTCGCGCACCGACATATGCGGCAGCGCCTCGTCCGACATGTCGATGCCTTCGACCAGCGGTGCAATGATGTCGCGCGACTTCGGCCCCTGCACGGCGATGACCGCCCATTGCTCGGTTATCGAGGTCAGCCAGACATTCAGATGCGGGAACTCGGTCTGGAGATAGTCCTCCATATGGTTCATGACGCGCGGCGCGCCACCCGTCGTGGTCGTCACATGAAAACGGTCCGGCGCCAGCCTGCCGACGACGCCGTCATCATAGATGAAACCATCCTCGCGCAGCATGATGCCATAGCGGCAGCGGCCGGGCTCAAGCTTCTCCCACGGATTGGTGTAGAGCAGTTCCATGAACCTGGCCGCATCCGGCCCGACCACTTCGATCTTGCCCAGCGTCGAGGCGTCGAACAGGCCGGCATTGCTGCGCACCACGACGCATTCGCGGTCGACCGCCTTGTGCATGTCCTCGCCGGGTTTGGGGAAATACCAGGCGCGTTTCCACTGCCCGACATCCTCGAACACCGCGCCTTGAGCTTCCGCCCAGGGATGGATCGCGGTCTTGCGTGTCGGGTCGAACAGCGGACCGCGCGAATGGCTGACGATCGCGCCGAAAGTAACAGGCGTATAGGGTGCGCGGAACGTGGTCAGCCCGACCTCGGGGATCGGCTTGCCAAGCGTCTCGGCGGCAATCGCCAGGCCGTGCATGTTGGAGGTCTTGCCCTGGTCGGTCGCCATGCCGTTGGTGGTGAAGCGCTTGACGTGCTCGATCGAGCGCATGCCTTCATGCACCGCCTGGCGGATGTCCTTGGCGGTGACGTCGTTCTGGAAATCGACGAAGGCCTTGACCGTCTTGTCCGGCCCGGCGCCGGGCGCCGCGCCCAGCATGCCGCGCGACCAGCTTTCCGACGCGTCGACCTTCGGCTTTACGCCCTTGGCCACTTTGCCGCCCGCATCCTTCGCCGCCTTTGCGCCGGCCGCATAGGCCTCATCGATCGACGCCGAGAGCCCATCCGTACCGTTGCAGGCGCCGACCGAAACGCAGTCCTGCGCATAGATGCCCGGCACGAAGCGCTTGGTCTCGTCATTGAAGGCGACCTTGCCGCGCGACTGTGAGAACAGATGCACCGACGGCGTCCAGCCGGCCGACATCAGGATGGCGTCGACCGGAATGGTGCGCTCGCCGCCCCCATTCTTCGGCTGCACCGTCATCGAGGTCACGCGCAACTTGCCGCCGGCGCGGATCACCGCGCGGCCGAAATTGACCTCGATCCCGAGCGCCCTCGCCTCGTCGATCACAGGTCCGGTCGGATGGTCGCGCAGGTCGACGATCGCCGCCACGTTGACGCCGGCCTTCTTCAGGTCGATCGCGGCGGAGTAGGCCGAGTCATTTGCGGTGTAGACGCCGACATTTTTGCCGACCGCGACACCGTACTGGTTGAGATAAGTCCGCGCCGCCGAGGCCAGCATGATGCCGGGCCGGTCATTGTCGGCAAACACCATATGGCGTTCGATGGCGCCGGTCGCCAGCACCACGCGCTTGGCGCGTACCTGCCATAGGCGCTCGCGCGGCAAATCGTGGCCGGGGTTTTGCAGATGGTCGCTGACCCGCTCGACCAGGCCGACGAAGTTCTGCGCGTAGTAGCCGAACGCCGTCGTCCGCGACAAAACGCGGACATTGTCCAGGGCGGTGAGCTTGGCCACCGCGCCTTGCGCCCAGGCATAACCGTCCTGGCCGTCGATCTTCGCCCCGCTCTCGAAGCGCAGGCTGCCGCCGAAGCCGGCCTGCTCGTCGACGAGGATGACACGCGCGCCGGTTTCGGCAGCGGCGAGCGCTGCCGCGATGCCGGCCGCACCGCCGCCCAGCACCAGCACGTCGCAATGCGCATAGCGCGAGGAATAATGGTCGGGATCTGGCTTGTCGGGCGAAACGCCAAGACCCGCCGCGGCGCGGATCTTCGGCTCGTAGAGGCTCTTCCAGGCCGCCTTCGGCCACATGAAGGTCTTGTAGTAGAAGCCGGCCGAAAACAGCGGCGATGCAATGTCGTTGACCGCGCCGACATCGAAGGCCAGCGAAGGCCAGCGGTTCTGCGACTGCGCGACCAGCCCGTCATAGAGCTCCTGCACCGTGGCGCGGATGTTGGGCGCCTTGCGTGCCGCGTCGCGCTTGACCTCGACCAGCGCGTTGGGCTCTTCCGCTCCGGCCGACAGGAAGCCGCGCGGACGGTGATACTTGAACGAACGTCCCACCAGATGCACGCCATTGGCAAGCAGCGCCGAGGCCAGCGTGTCGCCTTCGATCCCGGTGTAGGCCTGGCCGTCGAAGCTGAAGCGCGCGGTCTTGGCCTGGCTGAGCCGGCCGGCGCTCGGAATGCGGAACGCGCCGCTCATTTGGAAGCCATTTCGTTGGAGTTTTTGGGCAGCTTGGACGGTTTCGGCTCGACGGCTTTGTAAGTCATGACGAACTTGTCGGTGACGGTGTCGCGCACCGCATTGAAGAAGCGTGCGCAGCCATGGATGTGGCGCCAGCGCTCATAGATGATGCCCTTGGGGTTCGAGCGGATGAAGAAGAACTTTTCGAAGTCGTCGTCGCTCTCGCCCGCCATGTTGGCCGAACGCGCAATATGCGCCTCGCCGGCGTTACGGAACTCGAGCTCCGGGCGCTCTTCCTCGCAATAGGGGCAGCGGATGAGAAGCATTATCGTTCGTTCCTACAATTCGCCGTGGCCGACATGCGCGCCGGCCGGTTGGTTGCAAAGCCTCTGGCCCATCGCAGCAAAAGGCGCGACGAGCCGAATGCGCTCCTCTACACTTGCGGCGGGGCGAAACAGCTCGCGATACGCCATGTTGCCGATCGTGAGCTGAAACGGATCGGTCGTCACGATGACGCTGCGCGGCTCGAATGTGTCGTCCTCGCCGAGATCGGAGGGCCTGTTCTCCATGAAGATGACCACCTTCTGGCCACCACTCCACACGCATCCCAGAATGCCGGCGTCGATCGAAAACGGCCAATTGGCTTCGTTGCCGGCGCGGCTGATCGGCTGCGTGCGCACTTCGTCCGGTGACGGAAAATGGAACAGGTCCTGCTCCCCCGCCAGCACCAGCGGCACCGCTACAGCCAACTCCACCATCATCAGTGCGCCACCGCCGCCGCCGCTGCCTCGTCGATGAGGCGGCCGGTACGGAAGCGCTCGATGGTGAAGGGCGCGTTGATAGGATGCGGATCGTCCTTGGCAATCGTGTGGGCAAAGACATGGCCTGAGCCGGGCGTTGCCTTGAAGCCGCCCGTGCCCCAGCCGCAATTGACGTAGAGGCCTGATACCGGCGTCTTGGCCAGGATCGGCGAACGGTCGGGCGTCACGTCGACGATGCCGCCCCACGAGCGCAGCATCTTCATGCGGGTGAAGATCGGGAACATCTCGCAGATGGCGTCGAGCGTGTGCTGCAGGATATGCAGGCCGCCGGTCTGCGAATAGGAGACATACTGGTCGGTGCCGGCGCCGATCACCAGCTCGCCCTTGTCGGACTGCGAGATATAAGCGTGCACCGTGTTCGACATAACCACGCACGGCACCACCGGCTTGACCGGCTCCGACACCAGCGCCTGCAGCGGATAGCTTTCCAGCGGCATGCGCACGCCGGCCATGTTCATGATCACCGAGGAGTGGCCTGCAGCCACCACGCCGACCTTCTTGGCGCTGATGAAGCCGCGCGTCGTGTCGACGCCCATGACCGCGCCATTGGCCGCCCGCTTGACGCCGGTGACCTCGCAATTCTGGATGATGTGCACGCCGCGCGCCGAAGCGCCGCGCGCATAGCCCCAGGCCACCGCATCGTGACGCGCCGTGCCGCCTCGCCGCTGCAAGGCGGCGCCGACGACGGGATAGCGCGCCTGCCTGGAAATGTTGAGCGGCGGGCAGAATTCCTTCGCCTGCTCAGGCGTCAGCCATTCATTGTCGATGCCGTTGAGACGGTTGGCATGGACATGGCGCTTCAGCACCTGGATGTCGTGCACATTGTGCGCCAGCATCATGACGCCGCGCGCCGAATACATGACGTTGTAATTGAGCTCCTGGGAGAGCCCATCCCACAGCTTCAGCGCGTGGTCGTAAATGCCGGCGCTCTCGTCATAGAGATAGTTGGAGCGGATGATGGTGGTGTTGCGACCGGTGTTGCCGCCGCCTAGCCAGCCCTTTTCCAGCACCGCGACATTGGTGATGCCGTGAACGGTGGCGAGATAGTAGGCGGTGGCCAGGCCATGACCGCCGGCGCCGACGATGATGACGTCATATTCCTTCTTCGGTTCCGGCGAGGACCATTGTTCCTCCCAGCCCTTGTGGCCGCGCATGGCCTCGCGGGCGATGGCGAATACCGAATATTTTTTCAACGTTCCAGCCTCGCAAATGGCGGTGGGGTATTTACGCAGCCCCGGCGCGCGAGGTGTATCACTAGCGAAACGGCGCTTCCACCCTTGCGCTGTTTGCGACGGCGCTTGCCGTTTTGCGCCGCGGTGGAAAAGACCTGCCCGGGCTGGCAGGCATGGCTGCGTTCGGACACACTGGCGATCGCGAGACTCTGGAGGACGAATATGGGCAACGCCTGGTGGAATCTGACCTTGCGTTTCCTGCTGGAACTTGCCGCCTTGCTTGGCCTCGGCTTTGCCGGCTGGAGCCTCTCCGGCGGATGGTGGCGCTGGCTCTTCGCCTTGGCCTTGCCGTTCATTGCAGCTGCGCTGTGGGGAACCTTCGCGGTGCGCGGCGATCCGAGCCGGTCCGGACGCGCGCCGGTTCCTGTACCAGGCGCAGTCAGGCTGGTGCTTGAACTGGCCATCCTGTTTGGCGGTGCAGCCGGATTCTATGCCGCCGGTCACACGACCACGGGCGTTGTCATCACGCTGCTCATCGCCATCAGCTACGCATTTTCGCTCGACCGCCTCGGCTGGCTGCTGAAGCAATAGTCCGGCGCGCGGCGCTTGTGCCGCTGCGAAGCCATTCAGCAAGTCGAGCACGTATCGGGTGGCTAGCACCGTCCCGAACTGCGATCAACATCCCGGTTGCCGGCACAGCCGGCGCGATGAAAGGATGTAAAAAATGTTCGCACTCACCAATAAAATAGCGATCGTCACCGGCGCCAGTTCCGGCATCGGCCGCGCCACCGCAAAACTCTTCGCCGAAGAAGGCGCCAGGGTCGTCATCGCCGCCCGCCGCCAGGCCGAACTCGATGCGCTGGTCGTCGAAATCGAGGACGCCGACGGCACGGCAGTCGCGCTTGCCGGCGATGTCCGCGACGAAGCCTATGCAAAAGCCCTCGTCGATCTCGCCGTCGAAAAATTCGGCGGGCTCGATATCGCCTTCAACAATGTCGGCTCCGTCGGAACGATGGGTCCGATTTCGGAACTGTCGCTGGACGGATGGCGCGAGACGCTCGACGCCAATCTGACCAGCGCCTTTCTCGGCGCGAAATACCAGGTGCCGGCGATGGTCGAACGCGGCGGCGGATCGCTGATCTTCACCTCGACCTTCGTCGGTCACACAGTCGGCATGCCGGGCATGACCAGCTATGCCGCGAGCAAGGCCGGACTGATCGGCCTGACGCAGGTGCTGGCCGCCGAATACGGCCCCAGGGGCGTGCGGGTCAACGCGCTGATGCCGGGTGGCACCGACACGCCGTCGGCAACATTCAAGACGCCGGAATCACGCGCTTTCGTGGAAAACCTGCATGCCTTGAAACGTGTCGCTGTGCCTGAAGAGATCGCCCGCGCTGCGCTCTTCCTGGCATCGGATGCGTCGAGCTTCACCACAGGATCGGCGCTGTTTGCCGATGGCGGCGTCTCGATCACCCGGACGTGAAGCATTTCGCGGATCATCGCCCGCGCCGATCAGCCATAGAACCCGAAACCGGACTTGCTTTTTCCACGCGATTTGGCGATTCGGTTTCGGGTGAGGAGGACGGACATGCTGCTTATCAGGACCTATGTCGCCCAGAGCGCAATCGAAGGCGTCGGCGTGTTCGCCGCCGAGCCGATCAGGAAGGGCGCCTCGATCTGGCGGCTCGATCCGGATTTCGACCGGCTGATCCCGATGGACAAATACGAGGCGGCGCCGCCGCACCTCAAGGAATTGCTCGACCGCTATGCCTATCCGAGCCCCGACCGTCCCGGCTTCATGGTCTATGAAGTCGATAATGGCCGCTTCATGAACCACGCCGAGCGGCCGAACACGGATTTTTCGCAATATGGCGGCGCCACGGCCACCCGAGATATATCAGCCGGTGAGGAAATTACCTGCGATTACGGCGAATTCTTCGAGGATTTCGCACGGCTCCATCTGGCCAGCGCCTAGTTGGCGCCCTATCTCGGGGCTGCCGTGGCAAATTGGCGGTTGTCCTTCATTTCCAGTGTGGACAGCGCGGCCTGATTCTGCTATCAGCCGCCACAATTCGTGGTGTAAAGCGCCGCGGAGGCATGTGGCTATGGCCACTTGCCTGTTGATATCAAACCCGAAAGACAGGATTGCCCGTGCAGGTACTCGTCCGCGACAATAACGTTGATCAGGCGCTTCGCGCTCTCAAGAAGAAGATGCAGCGCGAAGGCATTTTCCGCGAAATGAAGATGCGCGGCCATTACGAGAAGCCTTCCGAGAAGCGCGCCCGTGAAAAGGCCGAAGCCGTTCGCCGCGCCCGCAAGCTGGCCCGCAAGCGCGCCCAGCGCGAAGGCCTGCTGCCGATGACGCCGCGCCCGGTTGCTGCCGGCGCCGCCGGTGGTCCTGGTGGTGCTCCGCGTCCGCCGCGGTTCTGACGCCAATTTTTCGTCCTTTTCGAAGGATACGCTGAGGTGGCGCGATGCGGAATCGCCGCCACCTTTTTGTTTGGAGCGCCGCCATTCTGTTGGAGGCCGTTCCCTTGAACGCGCAAACGGCGTTCTAGATTTTGTTACGAGAATCTGTGACCCGGCCCGGAGGGGGACCTGGACGGCGCGGCTGAAGTGAGGACAGGGCAGACATGAACGCAATCGGCGTAGAGCGCAAAACCACAATGCGCGGTTTGGCCCTGGCGGCAGCCCTGATGTCCGGCCTGGTGCTTGCCAGTTGCCAGAGCGTTCCGACCGGCGAATTCAACAACATCGACAAGGCGCAAGGCTCAAGCGAGAACATCTCCTCGCTGTCGGCGGTGATCCAGCGCAATCCGCAGGATCCGGAAGGCTACAATGTGCGCGGCTCGGCCTATGGCCGTGGCGGCCAGTACCAGGCGGCGCTGAAGGATTTCGACACCGCCATCCAGCTCAACCCGAATTTCTACCAGGCCTATTCGAACCGGGCACTGATCCAGCGCTTCCTCGGCAACCAGGCGGCCGCCCTTGCCGACTACAACCGCTCGATCCAGATCAATGCAAATTATGACGCCGCCTATATCGGCCGCGGCAACCTCTATCGCAAGGCCGGCCAGACCCAGCAGGCCTTCAACGATTTCCAGAAGGCGATCCAGCTCGACACCACGGATGCCCGCGCCTATCACAATCGCGGCCTGATCTATCAAAGCCAGGGCCAGCACAAGTTTGCCATCGAGGATTTCTCGACCGCCATCTCCCTGGCGCCGGACGCGGCCGAACCCTATAACGGCCGCGGCCTCTCCTATCTCGCCATGAATGACGAGGACAACGCCTTCTCCGACTTCAACATGGCCATCAAGCTCGACGGCAAGAACGCCGAAGCCTGGTCCAACCAGGCGCTGATCTACGAGCGCCGCGGCGACAAGGTCAAGGCCTCGAAGGCCTACCGCGAAGCCGTCCATCTCGACCCGACCTACCAGCCGGCCAAGGACGGCCTGTCGCGCACATCGGGCGCCACCGCCGGCTGAGATGCAGCCGGCGCGCCGCCATCCGCGGCCTTTTATAACAACGTTCCATTCCTGATGCAGTGCCCCGCTTGAGCGGTTTCTCCCCGGGAAAGCGCAGAGCGCTTCCGCTAGGGATGCGTATCCAGAAAACCCCACTATCACCCAATCTTAACCACCGGGGGCAAAGCGTTAACCCCTGCCTTGATCGCGCCAAGTTTTCAGCGGAACGCTCCGGGCCATTCAACCGTTGTTGAAGGCATTTTTCGAAAGGACTGACCCATGATCAAGAAAATCATCTGTGCCGCGGCACTTGCCACGACGCTGCTTGCCGTTCCCGCCAGCGCCGGCAAGCTTCAGCTCGGCACGCTCGATTGCACCATCGACGGCGGCGTCGGTTACGTCATCACGTCGAACAAGGGCGTCGACTGCACGTTCCGTCCTTATCACCATGGGCCGTCCGAGAAATACACGGGGATGATCTCCAAGCTCGGCGTCGATCTCGGCCAGACGCATCAGGGCCAGCTGGTGTGGGCGGTTCTGGCCGCCACCCGCGGCCATGACGAGGGCGACCTTGCCGGCCATTATTACGGCGTCAACGCCGAGGCGAGCGTGGTGACCGGCGGCGGCGCCAATCTGCTGGTCGGCGGGCTGGACGGCGCCTTTGTGCTGGAGCCGCTCAGCGTCCAGGCGCAGACCGGCGTCAATGTAGCGGTCGCCGTGACCTCCCTGGAGCTGATCCACTCGTTCAAATAAGCATCGGCAAATAAGGATCGACTGATCCCTCTACGCGCGGCGCGGAACAGGTTACTGTTTCGCGCCGCATGCTTTTTGGGGGATCCGCCGTGCTGAAACCAGCCATCGCCGCCGCTATCACCATCATCTGTACCGCCCAGGCCCAAGCGCAAGGCCAGGGTATCGAACTCGGTGTGCTCGATTGCGCCATCGGCGGCGGCACCGGCTTCATCTTCGGCTCCAGCAAGGATCTGAGCTGCACCTTCACGCCGGCCGACAAGAGCTTTTCGCCGGAAGCCTATTTCGGCGCCGTCAACAAATACGGGCTCGACATCGGCACCACCAAGCAGACCGTCATGCAATGGCTGGTGCTGACGCCGCTGAGGAACATCTATGCGCCCGGCGCGTTGGCCGGCGACTATATCGGCGCCAGCGCCGAAGTGACCGCGGCGGTCGGCGCCGGCGCCAATCTCCTGGTCGGCGGCTCCTCGCAGGCCTTCACTCTGCAGCCGCTCAGCCTGCAGACGCAGACCGGTATCAACATTGCCATCGGCGTCAGCCAGTTTCAGCTGCGCAGCATTGAGAACTGACCGGCGCATCAAGCGGAGAGGTTTCCGGCCAATCTCGACCGTCTGCACTTCGATAAAAAGCCACTTGAGCTCAACTGCGCTTGAGGTTTTACAACTCGCCTGACTGAAACAGCGCGCATGGCCCCGCCGGAAAGCCCCCACTGGCTTCTGGCGCCATGCGCCGGCATCGAGATATGCAAAGGCAGGGTAAAAGAATGACTGAAATCACCAGCAACAAGGTCGACTGGCGGGCATTGTGGGCAAGCGGCGACCTCGCGCGCTTCTGCTTCATCAGCCTCGGCATCCTGCTGCACGCCACCAACGAGACGATGGTGGCGACGGTCATGCCGGCCATGGTCGGGGACCTCGCCGGTGTGCAGTTCGTCGGCTGGTCGCTGGCCGTCTACGAGCTCGGCGCCATTGTCGCCGGCGCAGCGGCCGGGCGGCTGGTCAGCTATGTCGCTCTACGCTCCAACGTCACGGTCGCCGCCCTGCTCTATGCCGTGGGCGCACTGATCTGCGCCACCGCGCCGTCCATGCCGGTGTTTCTTGGCGGCCGTCTGGTCGAGGGTCTCGGCGGCGGTGCGCTGGTGTCGCTGGCCTTCGTCTCGGTCGAGCGGCTGTTTAACCGCAGCATCTGGCCACAGCTGTTCGGCATCATGTCGGCGATCTGGGGCGTCGCCGCCTTCAGCGGCCCGATGCTCGGCGCGATCATGGTCGAGCTCCTGTCCTGGCGCTGGGCCTTCGGCGTCTTCGTGCTGGGTGGCATCGCCATGGCATCGGCAAGCTTCATCGTCCTGAACACGCCGGAAGCGACGAAGCCGCAAGCCGCCGCCGGCACCTCGCCGCCCTTCCCCTTTGCAGCACTTGGCTGCCTCGCCATCGCCGTCGTGCTGATCGCCACCGCAGGCGTCGACGTCGCCTTGCTTCGATCGTCGCTGCTGCTGGTCCTCGGCCTCGCCGGCCTGGCGCTGTTCGTTTTCGTCGACGCCATGAAGCCGCAATCGCGACTGTTCCCGTCGGGCCTGTTCTCATGGCGCTCGCCGGTCGGCAGCGGCATGAGCATGGTTGCCGCCTTCTCGGTGGCGACAGTCTCTTTTTCCATCTACGGGCCGCTTCTGCTTACCACGCTGCACGGCATCCCGATCCTGACCACAGGCTACATCATCGCCGCCGAATCGATCGCCTGGTCAATCCTGTCGATCGCCGTCGCCAATGCGCCGCTGCAGCGCGAACGGCAGATCCTCGTCATCGGCGCGCTGATGATTGCAGCCGGCCTCGCCGGTTTCGCCTATGCCATCCCCGCCGGCTCGATCCCGGTGATCCTGCTCTGCGCTTTGTTGCAAGGCGGTGGCTTCGGCGTGTCATGGCCCTTCCTGACCCGCATCATCGTCGCCTCGGCCCGCGACGGCGAGCAGACGATCGCCTCGGCCGCCGTGCCGACCATGCAGCGCATCGGCTACGCCGTGGGCGCCGCCATGGCCGGCATCATCGCCAATGCCAGCGGCTTTTCGGACGGGCTGAACCGCGAGGCAGCAGCGCACGTCGCCGGCTGGCTGTACCTGGCCTTCGTGCCACTTGGCATTGTCGGTTGCCTGGCGGCGTTGAAGATGGCTTTGGAGGCACGCCGGCCGCAACTGGCGCCAGGCTGAGGGCACGGCCGATCGAGAATTTGGCGACAGCATTCCGCCGGCGCTGTCGACGTCAAATGCCCTCGGCCACAAGGCTGCTTGCAAGACCATGGCCTGCCCGATTGCGGAACCGGCGGCCGCTCAGGCTTGCAAACGCTCGGCGATGAGCGCGGCGAGCCGCGCCGCCACCTCGCCCTTGCCCATCTCAGGCCATTCCTCGACACCGTCCTTCGAGACGATGCGCACCTTGTTGCGGTCGCCGCCCATGACGCCGGTGGGGCCGACGCCGCTTTCATGCGAGACATCGTTGGCGACAATGAAATCGGCGCCCTTCTTCTTCAGCTTGGCCTCGGCATTCGCAATCAGGTCCTGCGTCTCGGCGGCGAAGCCGACAACCAGCCCCGGCCGTTGCCCGTGATGACCAACACTGGCGAGAATGTCGGGGTTTTCGACCATTTGCAGCGCCGGTGGGCCCTGGCCCGCCACCTTCTTGATCTTCTCGCCGGCCGTGCCAGCGGTGCGCCAGTCGGCGACGGCAGCTACGAAGACCGCGGCGTCCGCCGGCAACAACTGTTCGACGGCCGCCTTCATCTCGGCCGCGGTCTCGACATGTGTCGTCACAACGCCGGCCGGATCGGCAATGCTGACCGGACCGGAGATCAGGCGTACATCCGCGCCCAGTCTTGCCAGCGCTGCCGCAATCGCATGGCCCTGCTTGCCCGAAGAGCGGTTGGCGATGTAGCGCACCGGGTCGATCGGCTCATGCGTCGGCCCCGAGGTGACGATGATCCTGCGGCCGGCCAGCGGCTTCGGCCTGCTGTCGAGCAGTGCCTCGATCACTGCCACGATGTCCAGCGGCTCGGCCATGCGGCCTTCGCCCACCTCATTGCTCTCGGCCATCTCGCCCCTGGCCGGGCCGACAAAGGCGATGCCGTCCTTGGCGAGCGTCGCCCGGTTGCGGCGCGTCGCGGCATGCGACCACATTTTCGGGTTCATCGCCGGCGCCATCAGCACCTTCTTGTCGGTGGCGAGCAGCACCGTCGAGGCCAGATCGTTGGCATGGCCGTTGGCGAGCTTGGCCATCAGGTCGGCGGTGGCCGGCGCCACCACCAAGAGGTCGGCCTCGCGCGACAGGCGGATATGGCCAACATCGTGCTCGTCACTGCGGTCGAAGAGTTCGGTGAAGACATGGTCGGCCGAAAGCGCGCCGACCGAAAGCGTGGTGACGAACTCCTGCGCCGCCGATGTCATCACGACGCGCACCGCCGCACCGCGCTCGCGCAGCCGGCGGATCAGGTCCAGCGCCTTGTAGGCGGCGATGCCGCCGCCGATGATCAGCAGGATGCGCTTGCCGTCGAGGGTGTTGTGCGTTTTTGTGGATTGACCTCGCTGGGACAGATCGTTGTCAAAACCTCCATGAGGCTCAACCAGGCGGCGGATTGTTGCATAGAGGGTTTCGCTCTCGGGCATGCCGGCTTCCGCCGACAGCACGCTTTTGGCAAGCGCATCACGCGCCTCTTCCTCCATCGACACCCCGCGCGCCGCAGCGCGCTCACGCAATTTCTGCTTCACGTCGTCAGCTAGATTGCGGACAGTAATGGTGCCCATGACTTGCTCCGCGACATCAATAGCGCGACTGCAACGCTAGCACCACAGTTGCTAGCGATGCAAGCGATCAGAGCAGCTTCC
The DNA here is from genome assembly GCF_000503155.1 of Mesorhizobium sp. LSJC285A00. Classification (NCBI taxonomy): domain Bacteria; kingdom Pseudomonadati; phylum Pseudomonadota; class Alphaproteobacteria; order Hyphomicrobiales; family Phyllobacteriaceae; genus Mesorhizobium; species Mesorhizobium sp. LSJC285A00. Next base: position 89,747 of record NZ_AYVK01000025.1, on the reverse strand, counting down.
ACGCGATATACACCAGCGTCAGCGCGATCACCCATAGCGCCAGCCGGCCCGAGCGGGTGTAGCGCGCTTCGGCCTTACCGATGGCGCGCGATGTCGCTTCGTCGAAGCGGAGGCCGTGCTCCGCCATAAAATCGATCTCGCGTGACAGCCGCTCGGTGCGGGCGGCAAGATCGGGCGCCTGGCGGGCCAGCGCCAGCAGCGCCTTGGCGCCGTCGCGCGCGTCCATCAGCAGGCCGCTCGGCCCGAGATTGCCGGCGATCCACTGGCCGACCACCGGCTCGGCCGTCTTCCACATGTTGAAGGCCGGGTCGAGCGTGCGTGCGACGCCTTCGACCACCACCATGGTCTTCTGCAACAGGATCAGTTCCGACCGCGTGGCCATATCGAACAGTTCGGTGACCTCGAACAGCAGCGTGAGAAGCTTCGCCATCGAGATGGTTTCAGCCGGCTGGCCATGGATCGGCTCGCCGATGGCGCGAATGGCCTGCGCGAAAGCCGCGACATTGTGCTGGCGCGGCACGTAGCCGGCCTCGAAATGCACCTCGGCGACGCGCAGATAGTCGCGCGTGATGAAGCCGTAGAGGATTTCGGCGAGGAACCGGCGCTCCTTCTTGCCGAGCCGTCCGGCAATGCCGAGATCGACGGCGACGATATTGCCATTGGCCTCGACGAACAGATTGCCTGGATGCATGTCGGCATGGAAGAAGCCGTCCCGCAGCGTGTGACGCAGGAACGACTGGATCAGGTTGGTGGCGATCGCCTTCAGATCGTGCCCCGCCGCAGCGAGCCCGGCGATGTCGTTCATCTTGACGCCGTCGACCCATTCCATGGTCAGCACATCGCGCCCGGTGCGCTCCCAGTCGACCGACGGCACGCGGAAGCCCGGATCGTCCTTGGTGTTTTCGCCCAGTTCCGAAAGTGCGGCCGCCTCGAGGCGAAGATCCATCTCGATCTTGGTGGTCTGCGCCAGCGTCTCGGTCACCTCGACCGGCCGCAGCCGGCGCGACGACGGGATGTATTTCTCCTGCAGCCGGGCGGCGAGGAAATAGCTTTCGAGATCCTGGAAGAAGCGGCGGCGCACGCCAGGCCGGATCACCTTCACCGCCACCTTGGTATCGACACCGTCATGCATGGCCTGCGCGGGATGGACCTGGGCGATGGAGGCCGCCGCGACCGGCCCGCCGAACTGCGTATAGAGTTCGCCGATCTTGCGCCCGAGCGAGCCCTCGATCGCCGCCACCGCTTCCGCCTGCGAAAAAGTGTGCATCTTGTCCTGCAGCATGGCGAGGTCGAGCGCCATGTCGTTGCCGACGACATCAGGCCGCGTCGCCAGGAACTGGCCGAGCTTGACGTAGGAGGGTCCGAGCCGGACCACCGCCTTGGCCAGCCGGTCGCTGCGCTCATAAGCGAGTGCGCGGCGGCGGGTGAAGAGCCGGGCCATGCGCCAGCCGAATTTCGGCAGGCCGCCGAGTTCGTCGCCCGGCAGTGCTGCGATCACGCCCTCGCGGACCAGCACCCAGCCGGCCCGCGCGAGCCGAAAGGCGGCGCCGACGCTGCTCATCGCCTACCCTGCTGCTGCAAACTGTGGTGCCTCAAAGCTTCCAGCCCGAATGCAGGGCGGCAATGCCGCCGGAATAGTTGCGGAACGACACGCGCTCGAAGCCCGCGCGGGTGATCATGGCAGCAAAGTTCTGCTGATTGGGAAATTTGCGGATCGATTCGACCAGGTAGGAATAGGGTTCGCCCTCGCCCGTCACCATCTTGCCGATCTGCGGAATGGCGTTGAACGACCAGGCTTCGTAGACCTTGTCCAGCAGCGGCATCTCGACCTCGGAAAACTCCAGGCACAGGAACCGTCCGCCGGGCTTCAGCACGCGAAAGGCTTCCGTCAGCGCGACATCGATGCGCGGCACGTTGCGGATGCCGAATGCGATGGTGTAGGCGTCAAAGGTGCTATCGGTGAAAGGCAGTTCCTCGGCATTGGCCTCGACGAAATCGGTGTTGCCGGACAGGCCCTTTTTCTCCGCGCGGTCACGGCCGACACTGAGCATCGAGCCGTTGATGTCGAGCACCGTGGCATGCGCGTTGCCTTGGCTGGCGTCTACAATGCGCAAGGCGATGTCGCCGGTGCCGCCCGCCACGTCAAGCACTTTCCAGCCCGGACGTTTCGGCGGATTGAGCCATGTCACCATGGCATCCTTCCACAGCCGGTGCAGCCCGGCCGACATCAGGTCATTCATCAGGTCGTAGCGGTTCGCCACCTTGTGGAAAACATCGTTGACCAGAGGCTGCTTGTCGCCTGGCCCTACCTTCTTGAAACCATAGGAGGTTTCCATGCCGCCCGCGGCCGTGGTTCTCTCAACCGACATTATTTTGATCCGTCATAAAACCGGCGGGACCATAGCCGATCGATGGTGCGGGCGCTATTGTTTAAGGCGCGGTGTTCGGCCGCGCTTCCAGGTGGTGGGCTTTACGGCCTGGACTGATGAGACGGGATAACTGCATGCCTTTGAAAGCAGAACTGCACTGCCACATCGAGGGGGCAGCGGCGCCCGAACTCGTCATCCGTCAGGCGCAGAAATACGGCAAGGACACCTCGCCCTATATCCAGAACGGCTCCTTCGTCTGGCATGATTTCACCTCGTTCCTGGCGGCTTATGATTTTTCCGCCGACCTGTTCCGCACCGAGGAGGATTATGCCCGCCTCGCCGACCATTATCTGACCAGCCTTGCCCGCGACGGCGCCATCTATTCCGAGGTCTTCACCTCGCCCGACCATGCCGTCAGGGCCGGCCTGTCGCCCAAGGCCTATACCGATGCGCTCGGCGAAGGCATGCTGCGCGCCAAAGCCAAGACCGGCATCGAGGGCCGCATGATCGTCACCGGCGTACGCCATGTCGGCGTCGAGTCGATCGAGCAGGCGGCGCGCTTTGCGGCGCGCTGCGGAAATCCGCTGGTCACCGGCTTCGGCGTCGCCGGCGACGAGCGCATGGGCGAGATGGAGGATTATGTCAGGGCCTTCGAGATCGCCCGCGAAGCCGGCCTTGGCATCACCATCCATGCCGGCGAGTTGACCGGGTGGGAGACGGTGCAGGCCGCACTCGACCACATCCGCCCCTCGCGCATCGGCCATGGCGTGCGCGCCATCGAAAATCCCGACCTGGTGCGCCGCATCGCCGATGAGGGCATCGTGCTCGAATGCTGCCCCGGCTCCAACATCGCGCTCAAAGTCTACGACAGTTTCGCCGATCACCCTTTGCCTGCCCTGCAGGCGGCCGGCTGCAAGGTGACGCTGAACTCCGACGACCCACCCTATTTCTGGACCTCGCTGAAGCGCGAATACGACATCGCCGCCGAGCATTTCTCCATGAATGAAAAAGCTTTGACCGCCGTCACCAGGACGGCGATCGAAGCGGCTTTCGTCGACAGGAAGACGAAAAGCGCGCTGCTTGCCCGGCTCGATGCGAAGAGGTGACTGGTGATTGGTGATTGGTGATTGGTTTGCCGGCGGTTCGGCCTGTCACGGCAATGATCGATCCATCGGGACTCGCAAACCTGCTCACTATTCACTATTCACTATTCACCATTCACTGGAGCAACCCATGCAGGGCGTCACCGTCGTCGACCACCCGCTTGTCCAGCACAAGCTGACCATCATGCGCAAGAAGGAGACGTCGACCGCCGGCTTCCGGCGACTGCTCCGCGAGATCTCGCTCCTGCTCGGCTACGAGGTCACCCGCAACCTCGAACTGACGACGACGACCATCGAAACGCCGATGGAAACCATGGAAGCGCCGACGCTGGAGGGCAAGAAGCTGGTCTTCGCCTCGGTGCTGCGCGCCGGCAATGGCCTGCTCGAAGGCCTGCTCGACCTGGTCCCGGCGGCCCGCGTCGCGCATGTCGGCCTCTACCGCGATCACGAAACGCTGGAGGCGGTGGAATATTTCTTCAAGGCGCCGAGCGATCTCGCCGACCGGCTGGTGATCGTCGTCGATCCGATGCTGGCGACCGCGAACTCGGCCATCGCGGCCATCGACAAGCTGAAGGAGCGCGGAGCCACCAACATCCGTTTCCTTTGCCTGCTGGCGGCGCCAGAAGGCATCGAGCGCTTCACCAAGGCGCATCCGGATGTCCCGGTCTTTACCGCTTCCATCGACCGCCAGCTCAACGAGAAGGGCTACATCATGCCCGGCCTCGGCGATGCCGGCGACCGCATGTACGGAACCAAATGACGGCGGCTGGCAAGGCCAGCTGGCATCCAGTCGTTTACCGCCCGTTTACGCAAAGCCGCGGTTTCGGGTTGGCGTTAAAGCGGCACACACCATACGTGGGCAAAAATGGGCCTTCACGAAGGTCCATTCATGCTGCGCAAGCTTCTCATTCTGGGCGTGTTCGCCGGAACGTCGGCATCGATCCCGATCGTCTATCAGTCGAACCCGCAGATTCTCGACAACCTGTTGAAGTCGACCGTCGCCGGCAAGCCGCAACCGCAGCCCGAGCTGAGCCTCGCCTCGGTTCCCGACAAGCCGGCCGCACCGCTGCCCACCGGTCGCAAGGTCCTGGTGGCGGCCGACGAGCGCGGCCATTTCACCTCCGCCTTCAAGCTCAACGGCCGCCAGGTCGACGGCATGATCGACACCGGCGCCACTTTGGTCGCCATCAACACCTCGACGGCGCGCCGCATCGGCATCTCGCTCAACCCGTCGGATTTCAGCCATCAGGTCAACACCGCCAATGGCGCGATCAGGGCCGCTGTGGTCAACATCGACCGCCTGCAGATCGGCAAGATCAGCGTCGACAACATCCAGGCCGTGGTCCTCGACGACAAGGCGCTGCGCACCAACCTGATCGGCATGAGCTTTTTGCAGCGGCTGGCAAAATACCAGGTCGAAAACGGCACACTGTTGCTGGTGCAGTAGCGCCTTCCGCTACCCGCGCGGCAGCACGCGCCGGATGACAGTCTTGTCGGCGGCTGGTTTCGACGCCCCGATCGTATAGGCCGAAAGCACGGCGGCTGCGGCCGCTTCGGCCTCCGCTTGCGTGCGGGCGTGCACGAGCGCCAGCGGCTCGCCGGTCCGCACCTCGGCGCCGAGCGGCAGCAGCCTGGTGATGCCGACCGCATGGTCGATCCTGTCGTCCGGCCGCGTACGCCCGCCACCGAGNAGGCGGCCGCCGCGCGGCCGCCGGCCAGCGTCTCGGCCGCGCGCCTGAGACCGTCCTGATTGGACGACGCCAGCCCTGCCGATTGCAGCATCTCGGCGGCCAGCGCCAGCGTCACATCCTCCAGTCGCTTGTCGCGGAGCCTCCCGGTGAGGAAATCGACGGCGTTGCGCACCTCAACCGCGTTGCCGGCCGCCGACGCCAGCGGCTCGTTCATGCCGGTGACCAGCGCCGAGGCCTTCAGGCCGGCGCCGTTGGCGATCTCGACCAGGCTGTTGGCAAGTGCTGTCGCGTCGCGCGACTTCTCCATGAAGGCGCCATTGCCGACCTTGACGTCGAGCACCAGCGACTGCAGGCCGGCCGCCAGTTTCTTCGACAGGATAGAGGCAGTGATCAGCGGCACCGATTCCACCGTTCCGGTCACATCGCGGATCGCATAGAGGCGACGGTCGGCGGGCGCGAGATCGGCGGTCTGGCCGATGATGGCACAGCCGGTCTCGAGCACGGTCTTGCGGAAGCGCGCGATATCCGGCTGGCTGATATAGCCTGGGATGGCATCCATCTTGTCCAGCGTGCCGCCGGTATGGCCAAGGCTCCTGCCGGAGATCATGGGCACATAGGCGCCGCAAGCGGCGACGATCGGCGCCAGCATCAGCGAGACATTGTCGCCGACGCCGCCGGTCGAATGCTTGTCGGTGACGGGACCCGGCAGGTCCGACCAGTCGAGCACATCGCCGGAATCGCGCATGGCGAGCGTCAGCGCCACCGCCTCGTCGCGGTTCATGCCGTTGAAGAACACGGCCATGGCGAAGGCGCCGACCTGGCCGTCCGAGACGCTGCCCGAAGTCACGCCCGCGACGAAGGCCGAAATCTCCTGCGGGGACAGTTTCTGGCCGTCGCGCTTGCGGCGGATGATTTCCTGCAGAAGCATCAGGCAGCGCCCTTCGGCTCCGGCAACCCATCCTGGAACACATGCGCAAGGATCGTCGCCAGCCGTGCGCCGCCGATCGGCGCCATGTCCTTGGTCTCCTGGTGCGACAGTTCCGCCCCGGTCATCCCGGCGGCGAGATTGGTGATCACCGAACAGGCGGCTACGCGAAGCCCAAGGAAGCGGGCGAGAATGACCTCCGGCACGGTCGACATCCCTACCGCATTGGCGCCCATGACGCGGGCCATGCGGATTTCAGCAGGGGTTTCGAAACACGGACCGGAAAACCACATATAGACGCCCTTGTGCAGCGCCGTCCCTGTCGCCTTCGCCGCCCGTTCGATCGCCGCGCGCAAGCCGGCATCATAGGCTTCGGTCAGGCCGACGAAGCGGCGGTCGCTCGGCTCGCCGATCAGCGGGTTGGAGCCGGAGAAATTGATGTGATCGGTGATCAGCATCACCGATCCAGGCAGCATGTCGGGATCGACCGAGCCGGCGGCATTGGTAAGGATCAGCTTGGTGATGCCGATGCCGGCAAGCACCTCCAGCGCCGGCCGCATCGCCGCAGCAACGCCGTGCTCGTAATAATGGGCGCGGCCGGACAGCATCAGCACCGGCGTGCCGGCGAAAAGCCCCGCGATCACCTCGCCGGCATGGCCAGTCACCCCGCTGCGGGGGAAACCCGGCAGGTCGGCATAAGAGATGCGCACGGCATTTTCGACCTGGTCGACAAGCCCGCCAAGGCCCGACCCCAGCACCATCGCCGTTGTCGGCGCCAACCCGTCCAGCCTTTCAACGAGGTGGTCCAGAGCTTCCTTCATATCAGCCAACTCTCACTTCAAAATGTCGCCACGAAACCCGTAGGGCAGCATGTCGCCCATGGTCACGGTCTCGACCACGCCGGCGTTGTCGCAAAGATAGAGCTTCGTGTCCGGCCGGCAGAATTCCGCCAGCCTTTGCCGGCAGCCGCCACAGGGCGAGCATTTGGCCATGCGCGAGGCAATGACGGCGACCTCGACGATCTTGCCGCCGCCGCCCATGACATAATGCCCGAGCGCCGTGGTCTCGGCGCACCAGCCTTCCGGATAGGACGCGACCTCGATGTTGGCGCCGGTGAAGACACGGCCGTCTTCGGTGCGCAACGCCGCACCCACCGGAAACTTCGAATAGGGCGCGTAGGCCTTGGCCATGGCCTCCTGCGCGGCTTCGAACAGATCATGCGACATCTAGACGTTCTCTCCGACGATCGTGGTCAAAACCCGGCGCTTTGCGTTTTCCTGGCGCCTTTCGAGCACCAGCCGCATGTTCGACACAGTGCTCCTGGGCGCGCCCGGATCAACGTTCCTTGACATAAGGCACGCCGCCGGCGCGCGGCGGGATCGCCTTGCCGATGAAGCCGGCAAGCAGGATCACGGTCAGCACATAGGGCAGCGCCTGCATGAACTGCACCGGCACCTTGCCGATCAACGGCAATGGCGAACCCTGCAGGCGGATCGCCGCCGCGTCGAGGAAGCCGAACAGAAGACAGGCGAACATGGCGTTCACCGGTCGCCATTTGGCAAAGATCAGCGCCGCCAGCGCAATGTAGCCCTTGCCGGCGGTCATATCCTTCACGAAGCCCCCATTCTGCACCATCGAGAGGTAGGCGCCGGCGATGCCGGTGAGGATACCGGTGCAGATCAGCGCCCGGTAGCGCAGCCAGGCGACCGAGATGCCGGCGGTGTCGACGGCGGCCGGGTTCTCGCCGACGGCGCGCAGCCTGAGGCCAAAGCGGGTGCGAAACAGCACCCACCAGGTGAACGGCACCATGGCGAAAGCGAGATAGACCAGGATCGAATGGCCGGACAAAAGCTCGGAATAGATCGGCCCTATAATCGGCACGTCGTGGATGGCGGCAGCTCCTGGCAGAGTGATGGCCTCGAAGCGCTCGCCCGGCTGCAGCGCCGGCGTTCGCCCGCCTTGCTGGAACCAGGCCTGGCCCAGAATGATTGTCGACCCGGCGGCGACGAAGTTGATCGCCACGCCGGAAACGATCTGGTTGCCGCGGTGGGTGATCGAGGCGAAGCCGTGCACCAGGGCAAAGGCGACCGACATCACGATCGCCATGCCGAGACCGAGGAAGGCCGAATGGAAGACCGAAGCTGCGGCCGCACCGGCGAAGGCGCCGACCAGCATCTTGCCTTCCAGCCCGATGTCGAAGACGCCAGCGCGTTCAGAATAGAGGCCGGCGAGGCAAGCGAGCAGCAAGGGTACCGACAGGCGTATGGTCGAGTCCAGGATCTGCACGATGGCGATGAACACATCCATCTCAGGCGCCCTTCCCTTTGACCGCTTCCATGCCGACCGACCTTGGACTGAACGAAGCGAACAGCGCCTGCACATAGGGCCGGAACATGTGCTCTAGCGCACCGGCAAACAGGATGACCAGGCCCTGGATGATGACGATCATGTCGCGGGAAATCGCTGGCATCTCGAAGGCAAGTTCTGCACCGCCCTGGTAGAGCATGCCAAACAGGATCGCCGCCAGCACGATGCCGACCGGATGCAGCCGGCCCATCAGCGCTACGGCGATGCCGACGAAGCCGGCGCCGGAGACGAAGTCGATTGCCACATTGTGCTGGTCGCCCATCACCGGGTTCAGCGTCATCATGCCCGCCAGCGCGCCCGAGATCATCATCGCGATGATGATGATGCGGGTCTCCGAAATGCCGGCATAGCGCGCCGCCTTCGGACTGTGCCCGTAGGTGCGCATCTCATAGCCGAGCTTGGTGCGCCAGATCAGCAGCCAGACCAGGAATGCCATGAGCAGCGCCAGCAGGAAGCAGATGTTGAACGGCGCCGAGCGGATCTTGGCGCCGAACAGTTCGATGATCCAGTTGAGTTTGGGCAGTTCGGCGCCGGCGAGGAAGTTGCGCGTCTGCGGCGCCTGCGACGCTGCCGGCTTCAACGGCCCGACCAGGAGGTAGACCATGATCGAGGCCGCGATGAAGTTGAACATGATGGTGGTGATGACGATGTGCGACCCGCGCTTGGCCTGCAGATAGGCCGGGATCAGCGCCCACAGCGCACCGACGGCGGCTCCGGCGACGATCGCCAGCGGAAAGGTCAGCCACCACGGCAGCACAGTGTCGAAGGCGAGGCAGACCACGCCCACGCCAAGGCCGGCAATATAGGCCTGGCCCTCGGTCCCGATGTTGAACAGGCCGCAATGCGCGGCCACCGCCACAGACAGGCCGGTGAAGATGAAGGTGGTGGCATAGAACAGCGTGAAGGCAATGCCGGTTCCCTTGCCGAAAGCGCCCTCGACCAGGATGACGGCGGCACGAAGCGGGTTTTCGCCGACCAGCATGACGACGAAACCGGCAACGATGAAGGCCACGGACAGATTGATCAGCGGGATCAGCCCATAATCGGCCCAGGCCGGCAGTTTGGCGTAAGGCGTGCTCACTCTGCCGCCTCCTGGCGATCGATGCCTGCCATCAGCAGGCCAAGCTCGCCCTCGGTCGCCTCAGGGCCACGTTCGCCGACGATGCGCCCGGCAAACATCACCAGGATGCGGTCGGACAGCGAACGGATCTCGTCGAGCTCGACCGACACCACCAGCACCGCCTTGCCCTGGTCGCGCATGGCAATCAGCCGCTTGTGGATGAATTCTATGGCGCCGACATCGACGCCGCGCGTCGGCTGGCCGACGATCAGAACACCGGGGTCCTGCTCCATTTCCCGCGCCAGCACGATCTTCTGCTGGTTGCCGCCGGAGAAATTCGCCGTCTTCAGACGCGGATTGCCGGGACGGATGTCGTACTTCTCTATCTTGTCCTTGGCATCGGTCATGATGGCGTCGATGTTGAGGAACGGCCCATTGAGGTAGCGCGGGTCGTCATGGTAGCCGAGGATCGAATTCTCGTTCTCCTCGAAGGCCAGCACCAGGCCGACATGATGGCGGTCCTCCGGCACATGGGCGAGCCCACGGTCGCGCAACTCGCCGGGATCGGCGGCCCCGGTCAGGTCGATCGGCTTGCCATCGAGCATCACCGAGCCGGAAACCGCGCGCCTGATGCCGGAAATCGCCTCGAGCAGTTCGGACTGGCCGTTGCCGGCGACACCGGCAATGCCGACGATCTCGCCGGCGCGGATATCGAAGGAGATGTCGTCGACCATGGTGACGCCGCGCTGGTCTTTCACCGTCAGGTTCTTGACTGCGAGCTTGACCGCACCGGCCTCCGTCTCGCCCTTTTCGACCCGCAGCAGCACGCGCCGCCCGACCATCAGTTCGGCCAGTTCGCCGACTGTCGTCTTGCTGGTCTCGCGCGTCGCCACCATCGTGCCCTGGCGCATGACCGAGACATTGTCGGTGATGGCCATGATCTCGCGCAGCTTGTGGGTGATCAGCACCACCGTTTTGCCCTGGTCCTTCAATTGCCTGAGGATGCGAAACAGATGGTCGGCCTCGGCCGGCGTCAACACGCCCGTCGGCTCGTCGAGAATCAGGATCTCGGCGCCGCGATAAAGCGCCTTCAGGATTTCGACACGCTGCTGCAGGCCGACCGGCAATTCCTCGATGATGGCGTCGGGATCGACTTCCAGCCCGTATTCGCGCTCGAGCCGCTCCAGTTCGGAGCGCGCCTTGGCGATGCTCTTTTTCAACAGCGCATCGCTTTCGGCGCCGAGGATGATGTTTTCCAGCACGGTGAAATTGTCGACCAGCATGAAGTGCTGGTGCACCATGCCGATGCCGAGCGCGATGGCGTCGTTGGAGGTCTTGATCGACGCCGGCTTGCCGCCGACACGGATCTCGCCGCTGTCGGCCTGGTAGAAGCCGTAGAGGATCGACATCAGCGTCGACTTGCCGGCGCCGTTCTCGCCGACGATGCCGTGGATGGTGCCGCGTGCGATCTCCAGATTGATGTCGCGATTGGCGCGAACGGCGCCAAAACTCTTGTTGATGCCGATCAGTTCGATTGCGGCTTGCGCCATGCAGCCTGTCCCACTCTTATTTTTTTATCGCTTGGTCAAAACGCCTAGCATGATGCCCCACCCGTGCCAATTGGCGGCGCAGTGGCCACTCTCGACAAATCCCGGTGCGCTTGTCAATTTCGAACGTGGCCGCAGACCTTCACATTCACTAATATGCAAGGGTCAACAGTCGCATCATCATGCTGCAACTGCGTGCACCAAGACCTAGGGAGTTTCGAATGATCATGCCTGTCGACCGGCTGACGACGCTGGAAATCCGCGCCGCTGAACAGGAAAAGACCATCGAGGAACTGTCGGGCCAGATCGCCGAACAGTGGACGGCGATCGAACGCATGCAGCGCAAGCTCGATGCGCTGACCGGGCGCTTCATGGCGCTGGAGGAACAGTCGGCCCCCGACGTGCCGATAACCAAACCGCCGCACTGGTAGCAAGGAGAAGCCGATGGCCGGTGAAAGCGATCGCGTTGCGCGGGCGGGCGACTATGTGCTTGGCCTGATGAACGATCGCGACCGCGAGCGTGCCGAGCGCGACCTGGAGATCGATCCCGCCTTCCGCGACACGGTGATGCGGCTGGCCGAGCGTATGCATGTCTTCGATCGCACGGGGCGGCCATCGGGCGGCAGCGATCGCTGGCAGCTGATCTCGCAACGCATCGCCGAACTGCCGCAGATGCGTGTAGTCGGCCAGGACGAGGTAAAGCCGGTGATCGGCAGACTGGAGCGGAAGCCCTATGGCGTCGGCGTGCATTCGCTCGGCGGCCGGCGTGGCGCCGTCATCGCCATCGCGCTGATCGTGGTGTTTGCGGTGGGTTATCTCGTCGGTCTGTTGTCGACAGGAAGTGCGCTTCTGCCCTGACCTACGGCCAACCGCATACGGCGCTCCCCTCTCCGTCTCAGCTTCGCCGAGCCCGCAACGCCGGAACTGCCGATCTCCCCCCTTGCGGGGGAGATGGCCGGCAGGCCAGAGGGNTCGCCAACCTTAATGGCTTCCGTTGGGAATGAACGGTGAATTGGCTGTTAGGCCGAGGGACAGCACCCCCCTCTGCCTTGCCAGGCATCTCCCCCGCAAGGGGGGAGATCGGACGTCGCCGAGATCTTCGCCAATCTTCAACGTCCTTCCAACCCTCCAAAAACAAAACCGCCGGGCTTTCACCCGGCGGTTCGAAACCTAAAGCAATTTCAGGAAAAGTGTGAAGCGGTTTTCCGTCCGGAATTGCGTCAAAACAAAGAAATAACTTGCCGATCAATACGGGCAGGCGTTGTCGGCGGTGTAGTCGTGCACCTGGATCGTGCCGGCGATGATGTCGGCTTTCGCCTTTTCGACCGCCGCCTTCATCTCGTCGGTGACCAGCGCCTTGTTGTTGTCGTCCATGGCGTAGTCGACTCCGCCTTCCTTGAGGCCGAGATTTTGCAGGCCGCCTTTGAAGGTGCCGTTCTTGCCGTCCATGAAGGCGGTGTAGACGGCCACGTCGACACGCTTCAGCATCGAGGTCAGCACCTTGCCGGGCTGCAGGCCGTTCTGGTTGGAATCGACGCCGATGCCGAGCTTGCCGGCATCCGCCGCCGCCTGCAGCACGCCGACGCCGGTGCCGCCGGCCGCGGCATAGACCACGTCGGAGCCCTGGTCGATCTGTGTCTTGGCGATCTCGCCGCCCTTGGCCGGATCGTTCCACGCCGCGGGCGTGTCGCCGGTCATGTTCTGGATGACGTCGGTCGCACCGGCCGCCTTGGCGCCGCCGACATAGCCGCATTCGAACTTGCGGATCAGCGGAATGTCCATGCCGCCGATGAAGGAGACCTTCTTGGACTTCGAGGCCATCGCCGCCATGATGCCGACGAGATAGGAGCCTTCGTTTTCCTTGAACACAAGCGAACGGACATTGGGCATATCGACGGCATCGTCGATGATGGCGAAGTTGAGATCGGGATATTCCTTCGCGACCACCTTCAGCGCATCCTCCCAGGCAAAGCCGGCCATGACGATCGGGTTGCGGCCGTCCTCGGCGAAGCGGCGCAGCGCCTGCTCGCGTTGCGAGGCGTTCGACACTTCGAACTCGACATAGGCGGTGCCGGTCTCGGTCTTGAACTTTTCGGCGCCGTGATAGGCAGCCTCGTTGAAGGATTTGTCGAACTTGCCGCCGAGATCGTAGAGGATGGCCGGCTGGACATCCGCGGCGAAAGCCGGAAGAACCATTGCGGTTGCGGCCAGGAGGCCGAGAACGATACGTTTCATGTGATCCACACCCTGTCGGTTATTTTTTTCCGTTACGCGCCGCCCGCCTGCCCGGTTCTCCGGCAGGCATGCGGCATCAGCCAGGAGTGTACTCCCCTCCCGCTCAAGGCAATCTGGCACGGCCCGAAACAAAATTCACGCGGAATTTTGACCTTTTGGAAAAGCATGCCCCCCGTTGGAAAAACATGCCCAATGCGGTGACAGCTGTGGACGATTGCCGCGTTGTCGTCGCAAGTCCGCTGGGACAACCCATCAGCCCGGCGCGAATTCTCCGCCGCGCCGCCGGCGCCGGTAGCCGATCGCATAGAGGATGAAGGCAAGCACCGCGAACACGGCAAACCCCGGCTGGGCAAGCACCCAGGCGATGCCGCCATCCCATATCGTCGGATTGACCTTGGCGCGCACGAAGGTCTCGAAGGCCGCGCGGGTGTCGGGCGAAACCGCCAGCCAGCTCGAATTCAGCGGCGTCATGACCAATGTGGAAGCCGCCACCGAGCGCGTCGCGTCGAGCACGGCCATGATGACGGCGACCGAGAGTGCGATCATGGCCGCGAGGCGAAACAAAAAACGCAACATCGAAATCTTCCCCGGTCCTCAAGTTCCTCCCGAGGACCTTCCGGTCAAAGGCGAGGAATAGAATGCGCACGCCCCGCGTGCAATCGCCATACGCGAATTTGAAGCCTATCGCCCGCCTATATGGCCACCTTTCGGCTCCGCCGATGGACGAGCCAGACGCCGAGGACGCCGCCGCCAATGGCCCCGACCACCAGCCCGGCAAGGCCGATGAACACCGCGAAGTAGCCGCAGCCGCCTTCGAAACAGCTGATGTCGGTGGCTTCGGCGATCCCCGCGCCAAGCGCGAAGCCGGCGACGGCGCCGACGACGGCGCCGAGGGTGATGCCGGCCAGCGCGGCGACGATCGAACTAAAGGCTGACGGTGCCTGCGCTTCCGGCCTTGCATAAAAGGCCTTGGCCTCGTCGCCGCGGCGCAGCAGGTAAATGCAAAACAGGCCGATGACGATTTCGGTGGCGGCGATCGCAAGCTCCCTGGCGGAGACGGTGAAATCGGGCACGGTCAGCGCATAGACCTGCTCGGCCAGCCGCCAGGCGATAGTGGTGATCTGCCAGATGGTGAAATGACGCGGAAAGCGCGCGGAACGGCTTAAGGCGAGGCCGAGCAGATAAAGCCCCCACACGATGGTGACGATGTCGAAGGCCAGTCCGCCAAGCACGAAATAGAAGACCCTGTCCGGCAGGCCGGAACTCTCGAACAGCCACCGCGCCGAGACCAGCCAGTAGACCGACCATGCCATGACGAAGAGGAGCCAGACCACGGGCACGAAGGACAGCCCGCTGTCCGGAGGCCCTGCGGGCGTCAGCCCGCCTGGCATGCCTCCGGCCGGCGTTCCGCTGGCCGGCTGTTCATTGCTCGATGTCATGTCTGGACGTTGCCCCCGCAAAGCCTCCGCCGCACTCGACAGGTGGCGAGGGGCGAAGTCAAGCGCGGCCGGCCCTGCCGCCTTGCCCGTGCACACCATTCAGAACCGAAGCGCCTTAGAAGCGGAGCCGTTCAAAGCCCCGCGAAACGATGCATGGCCGGCAAAGCGAATAGACTGCCGTTATGGCTTGGCATTCGGCGCCGGATCGACTAGATGAGCCCCGCGCCTGTTTGATTGACGGGCGCCGGGAAGGGCATCCGCTGGTTGGCGGTGTCCATCAAGCGGGTCTTCCCGCAAATCCCAAAGGGATGCATCTCCCCAACCCGCGTGGCAAAACCGGCCGGCGCGAATGCAAGGACGGAGAGGTGGCCGAGTGGTTGAAGGCGCACGCCTGGAAAGTGTGTTTACGGGAGACCGTAACGCGGGTTCGAATCCCGCTCTCTCCGCCATTATCAAGCCAATGAAACCGCCTGCGATTTCCCACCCAGCGGGTGCGGCTGACTTTACTTCACATGCTCGCCCTGGGTTCATGGCGGATTGCCGGCTTGCTCGCCAAGCCAGGCGCAGAAATGCCGCGGAGCGATGCGGCGGTCGCCGTCACCTGTTCAACCGCCAGAGTTTCAAAGCCGGACCTCTGTCTTCACTCTTCGTCCCCCATCTGTCACCGTCGCAACCAACGCGGTAGTGCCGCCTGGTGCGGTCTCAGGTCCCAGATGAGGTAATTCCATGAATTATAACGATATCGACCTCAATCTATTGCGGGTCTTTGACGTGATGATGCGGGAAAGGAGCGTGACGCGGGCGGCTACCGAATTGGGCAGAACACAATCAGCTGTAAGCCACTCCCTGTCGAAGCTTCGGTATCTATTGCAGGATGAATTGTTCACCAGAGATGGCGGCGAGATGCGGCCAACTCCCCGGGCAGTTGAGCTGCTGTCGAATATTTCCGCCGCACTCGCGACGATCCGCGCATCGATCGACCGGCATCAGATCTTCAATCCAGCAACGACGCGACGCAACTTTCGCGTTGGGCTTACAGATTATCATGCCATGGTTTTCATCCCGGGCCTCATTCGAGAATTTTCCAGGCAAGCTCCTGGCGCGACGCTGAACGTCATTCCCGCAAACGGACCCGAAATCGGTTCATCGGTCTATTTGAGACAAGTTGACTGTGCGCTGACGGGAGCAGCGATACGCGACGACCCAGGTCTCTTGAAGGTGGAGCTTGGCCAGGACCGATTGTTTTGCGCGGTGTGGAGTGGAAGCAAGATCGCCAGAAGCGCTATGACGCTGGAAACCTATTTGGCCAGTTCTCACCTCCAGATTTCCGCAGATGGCCTGGCGGAAGGCCTCGCGGATGCCGCCCTCAAACAGATGGGTCTTCGCCGCAATGTCGTTGCGACCATCTCGAACTATCCGGTGCTGCCCTGGGCGCTTCGCGGCACTGAACTGATTACCCATTGCGGTGATGCCATCCTGCAAATGCTGGACGAGAGGAGTGAGGTGACGTTGGTCCCGCCACCCATTCCGATATCGAATGTGAATGCCTGGCTTATTGTTCACCGCCAGATGGCGAATGACCCGGGAACCAGGTGGCTCCGGGAAATCATCGTGGGCATCTACAACGAGTCGCGGACCAAGAGACCAAGGGTCGACCGTCGGAGACCTGGGTCGGCCGTAAAATAGGTCGCGCGCGCTGTCGTCTGTTTCAACACTCGAGCGCCTTTTTACCTGCGAGCGGGTGCTGCGCAATTATGAGGGGCGCTCATTTTGACCATGAGGACAATCGATTTGACGAATAGTTCACCTGGAGAGCACATTCCCTTTCAACAATAACAGGGGAATGCCGAAATGAGATCAACGTTCAAGGGCCTACTTGCCCTCGCCATCGCGTGCACCGCCTCCTCGGCGTGGTCCGCAACCCTCGACAATGTCAAGAAAAATGGCGTGCTGACCTGTGGCACGAATTCGGCCACGGCTGGCTTCAGCCTCCCCGACAATGAAGGCAAATGGACCGGATTTGTCGTCGATTATTGTCGCGCCGTGGCCGCTGCCGTGCTCGGGGATGCGCAAAAGGTCAAGTTCATCCCATTGACGCCAAAGGATCGCTTCACCGCCTTGCAGTCGGGAGAGATCGACATTCTCGCCCACAACGCAACCTGGACATCGTCCCGCGATACGTCGCTAGGCATACTGTTTGCCGGCACGTATTTCTATGACGGCCAGGGGTTCATGGTGCGCAAGGCGGACAATATCACGTCAGCCAAGGGACTTGACGGCGCATCGATATGCGTCACCCAGGGCACCACGACCGAGTTGAACCTTGCCGACTATTTTCGCTCGCAGTCGATCAAGTACACGACGGTTGGTTTCGCGGACGAGGAAGCTGTGGTGAAGGCTTATGAGGAGGGACGTTGCGACGTCTTGTCCGCAGACACCTCCACCTTGAACGCGTCGCGGCTTCGCATGGCCAAGCCGGACGACAGCATTGTTCTTCCCGAGCTGATCTCCAAGGAGCCGCTTGGCCCGGCGGTGCGGCAGGGTGACGACCAGTGGTTCAATGTGGCGAAGTGGACGCTCTACGTCATGGTGGCCGCGGAGGAATACGGGGTCACCTCCAAGAACGTCGATGCCATGAAATCGTCGGACAACCCCAGCATCCGCCGCCTGCTTGGCGTGGAAGGCAGCATAGGCAAGGACATCGGGCTCGGCGATAACTGGCCGGTCGAAGTGATCAAACAGGTCGGCAATTACGGCGAAGTGTTCGATCGCAATGTCGGCAAGGATTCGCCGCTGAAAATGGAGCGCGGCATGAACGCGCTCTGGAACAAAGGCGGCGTTCAGTACGCTCCGCCGATCCGCTAATGCATGTCGCTCAAAAATGGCCCCGGTTTTGAGACAACGACATGCATAAAAACGAAGACCCTAAAGCGCGTCGCCTGAGTCCGTTCAAACCCGACGCGCTTTAGGCAAAGGCATGGTTGCAAGGCGCTGGCGTGTTACCGTCAGCGCCTTGCACGGACCCGATAGGAACAGCCCATGTCCCATTTGTCGCTTCCCGCGCCGTCGCGCAGGAGGTTGTCCCTGCACGATACGAAGGTGCGGGGCATCTTCTACCAGCTCTTGCTCGCCGGCTGCCTGCTGGCCTTGGCCCTAGGCATCGGCATGCAGACTGCATCGAATATGCGGGTCCGGGGGATTCCGCTCTCATTCGACTTTTGGAACGAGTCTGCCGGCTTCGACATCAATCAAACCCTGATACCGTACGATGCATTGTCCAGCTACGGTCAGGCGTTCTGGGTGGGAGTGGTCAACACCCTCTACGTCAGTCTCCTCGCAATCCTGTTTGCGACGTTGCTTGGCTTCGTCATCGGCGTTGCCCGCCTGTCGCCGAACTGGATCGTTTCGAAGGTGGCGACCGCCTATGTCGAGCTTGTGCGCAATGTTCCGTTATTGCTGCAGCTGCTGTTCTGGTACAACGCCGTCCTCAAGCCGTTGCCCTCGCCGAAGGCGTCCATCGCCATTCCCGGCGGCATCTACCTCAACAATCGCGGCCTCATCGTTCCGGAGATTCATTTGCATCCGGGAGCGGGTCTGGTGGGCCTGGCATTCGTTGCGGCCATTTCCTGCTGCGTTGCATTCTGGTTTCGCGCCAGGAGCGTCCAGAGACGGACGGGCAAGCAGCTGCCGGTGCTTCTGGTCAGTCTGGCGACCTTGATAGGATTTCCGTTGGTCCTTTTCCTGGCGGCTGGCGAGCCGGTCTCGTTCGTCGCTCCGCAGCTGCGGGGTTTCAATTTTCAAGGCGGGCATCAGCTCTATCCGGAGTTTGCCGCTCTCCTGATCGGTCTGTCGGTCTACACCGGTTCATACATCGCCGAGATCGTGCGAGGTGGAATCCAGGCAGTGCCAAAGGGCCAGACCGAGGCTGCGCATGCGCTGGGGCTGGCGCCGGGCAAGACGCTTCGTCTGGTCGTCGTTCCCCAGGCGCTGCGCATCATCATTCCCCCTTTGACAAGCCAGTATCTCAACCTCATCAAGAACTCGTCGCTTTCCGTGTTCATCGGCTATCCCGACCTCGTTCAGATCTTTGCCGGCACGGTGCTCAATCAGACCGGAGCCGCCGTCCAGGTCATGGCGATTACCCTGTCGGTCTATCTCGTCATCTCCCTTGCCACGTCGTTGGTCATGAACGCGTGCAACCGACATTTTGCAATCGTTGAAAGGTGACGGATGAGCGATCAGTCCATGCGTTCGCCAGTTGACATCAGCGCGCTCATACCAGCCATGGCGCCTCCCGCGGACGTTCGACCGGGTCCAGTGAGCTGGATGAAAAAGAACCTGTTTTCGACGCCGTCTTCAGGCGCGCTGACAATATGCTTTGTCCTCCTCGCCGCGTGGCTGCTGCATCACTTCCTGAGCTTTGCGATCTTCAACGCGGTCTGGAGCGGCGGCCACGAAGCTTGCCGTACGAACAGCCAGGGGGCTTGCTGGCCTTTCATCGCCGAGAAGTTCGACTACCTGCGATACGGCGCGTATCCGGTTTCCGAGCGGTGGCGGGTGGACCTTGCGCAGGCGATCGGCGCCATCCTCATCGTTTGGCTCCTGTGGACGAAGGCTCCGCGGCGCAAAGTGGCGGCGTTGCTGTTCTTCCTCGTCTACCCCGTGGCCGCGTTCGTTCTCGTGCGCGGCGTTGCCTGGCTTCATTTGCCTGTCATCGATACGACGCTCTGGGGCGGTCTCTTGATCACGTTGCTGATGTCGATCGTGGGTATCGTCTTCTCGCTTCCGATCGGGGTTGTCCTGGCGCTTGGACGCAGATCGGAACTCCCTTTCGTCAAGACGGTTTGCGTCACGTTCATCGAAGTCGTCCGCGGCGTGCCGTTTATCACAGTGTTGTTCATGGCGAACTTCATGATGCCGCTCTTCGTCCCGGATTATCTGACACCTGATCGTCTGTTGCGCCCGCTCATCGCGATAGCGTTGTTCTCGTCCGCCTATATGGCCGAGGTCGTGAGAGCCGGCCTTCAGGCGATCCCGAAGGGCCAATACGAAGCGGCCAAGGCGCTCGGGATCGGCTACTTCGACATGATGCGCCTGATCGTCCTCCCTCAGGCGTTGACGATCGTCATACCGAGCATCGTCTCGACCTTCATCGGTCTGTTCAAAGACACGACTCTGGTCGCCATCGTCGGCATCGCGGATTTCCTGAAGGCCGTCGAAACGGCGCGCGTCGATCCGAACTGGGCAGGCCCGACGATCTCATCAACCGGCTACCTCTTTGCGGGGTTGGTCTACTGGAGCTTTTGCTTCGGCATGTCGCGTTACTCGCAATCTATGGAGCGCCAATTGGCGCGTGGCCACAAATCCTAGGAGGCGATGATGATGCCACAAGCAATGCCCGCGGCAAGGTGACTATCAAATGGCTTGTGCAGACACGCCCGCATCGGCGCATGGGCAGCGACATATCGCGGGAATAGATTTCGACCAGATCCACGACCGTCAGCAGTTCGGATCCGTCAAATGGGCCAACCAGTGGGACGAGTTCTCTCCCCAGGTCGAGGGCCAGGACCTGCTGTCGCTGTGGACGGCGGATATGGACTTCCGCGCTCCGGAAACCGTCATCGCGCGACTGCGCGAGGCCGCGGAGCATGGCATTTACGGCTACACACGCCGCGATCCGCGCCACTATGAGATCGTGCAATCGTGGTTCGCGCACCGGCACAACTGGTCGCCGAAACTGGAGACCTTGCTTCCCGCGCCGGCGATCATGCCGTCCGTGGCTGCGATACTGCGAACCTTCACCAAGCCCGGTGACTGCGTCATTGTGCAGTCGCCCGTGTACTCGCCCTATTTCGAAGTTGTTCAGGGAAACGGGCGGGTTCTGCTTACGAACCGGCTGAGGCTGCAGAACAACAGATATGAACTCGATCTCGAGGATTTCGAGAAACTGGCGGCCGGCGGTGCCAAGGCATTCCTGCTGTGCAATCCTCACAACCCTGCCGGAATGGCCTGGACACGCGAAGAATTGGCGGCGCTCAACGACATCTGCGAGCGCCATGGGATCCTGGTCATATCCGACGACATTCACTGCGACATAAGGTTGTCGGATCGCCCCCACATCGTCTTCTCCTCCATCTCGGAAGATGCTGCCGAGAAATCGTTCATCTGCACCGCTCCAACGAAGACTTTCAATCTTGCCGGGGTTCCTTCGGCAACCATTTCGGTAGCCAGCAAAAAGCGCCGCGAGGCGCTTCTTGCCGCAATGCAGGCGTCATTCATGGTGAATGCGAACTTTTTCGGCCGCCTGGCCCTGGAGGTTGCTTACAGCAGCGGCGCGCCGTGGCTCGACCAACTCACGCGCTACATCGCCGGCAACATCGATCTGGTTTGCGAGTTCGCCGGTGAACACCTTCCAGGCATCACGCCCATGCGGCCCGACGCATCGTTTCTGGTGTGGTTGGACGCGTGCGCGCTCGATCGCCGAGTGGGTGGAATTCAGAAGTTCTTTGTCGATCGGGCCGGGGTTAATCTCTACGACGGCCGCGTCTATGGGCCTGGCGGCGAAGGCTTCATCCGCCTGAATGTCGGCTGCCCGCGTCCTCTGTTGCGGCAAGGGCTGGAGCGCATGTCCAGCGCGCTGGCATCCCTGTGATCGAGCGCCAGGGTGCTTCGGATGCGAGCCTGGTATTTGATGCCGGCAGCCGGTAAGGAAACGTCCAGGGCCGACGAGCCGGATGACCGCAAGTCCGGATTCCATAGACCTCGGCAGCCTTGCCGGACCCGACCCTCAAGCCAAGGTCGACATGTCCATCTCGATCGCCGCTACCATTTCACAGCGAACCCGAGCTTGGCGCCCAGGGCGTGGCTATCGCCAAAATCCTTGAGGCTTGTCCGCGCTGTCCCTTCTCCGAAGACGGCGTAGCGACCGTCCGCCCAGCTCAGCGAGCCACCAAGGCCGACACCGCCCCACAGCGCCTGATTTTCGCTGACCAGTTTCGTGCCAGACACATCGACATCATTTCCGTCGAGGAAGTCGTAGTAAAGGTTGCCGAGCCCGTAAATGTGCGTGCGGCTGACTTGCCCCGCATCGTCCACCCACTGGTCTTCATAGTCCGCGGAGAGGCCGAGGCGGCCGACGAGACTGTTGCTGCTGCCGGGCGACACGACGGCGCCAAACGGGTCCGTGAACGTGTCGAAGTCGACCGACGAATAGGCAAGCTGGGCTTGGGGCGTCAGCGACCAGTTGCCGTTGAGGGCGATCTTCTGTCCGGCCTCGATGCTCAGCCCGTAGCCGAAACCGTTGTTGCCGTCCGCAAGCGTGGTGCCCAGCGTGGCCGACCGGATGTCACTGTCATACCATGTCGCCTCGGCCTGCGCGTCGACGTAGAAGCCACCGCTGCCGAACCAGGTGAGCGTGCTGCCGACGCCGTAGCCGGTGGCAGCGATCGACCCTGCCCCGAAGATCGAGGAGACGTCCGACGACGCGGTTCCGTAGTGGGCCGTAATCCCTCCGATCAGGGTACCGGCGTCGCTTTCGTGCAGCAGGCCATCGACGCCGGCCTGCAGCTTCCAGGTGGTCACGTCATAGTTCGTGCCGGAGGTCGACGTCTCCGGCTTGATCTCGGCATGGGCAGCTTCGATGCGCGCCCATATCGCCTTGCCGTCGACCGAGCCCTGGCCTGGCAGCTCCGCACCTTGCGGCGTAGCACCCTCGCCCCACGACCGATTGCCAATGCGTTGCTGCATGGTGCCCAGTTCATTGAAGGCCTGCAGCACCCCTTCATAGGCCTCGTACAGCGGCACGCCAGGCGAATAGAGCGGCTGCGGATCGGGATCGCCGTTGATCAAGGCCGAACGCAGATACCAGTCGCCGTCGGCCGGCGTGCTGACGCCGTTCTTGTAGAGCCTGTATGCGTAGGCGCCGCCGACCACGGCCTGCTCGCCCTGGAAGACATAGTCGCCAAGCAGGCTGAAGGTGCCCGCCGACGTGCCGCCGATATCGACCACCTTGATGCCTTCGACGGTCTGCGCCCCGCCGCCGCCCAGATTGATGACCTTCAGATCGGTGGCGCCCGACGTATTGCCGGTGACCACAAGCCTGTCGGTCGGCGAGCCATCGCCGCCGAGTTGGGTTTCGATCTCCAGCACGCCGCCATTGCCGACATAGTTGCCGGCTACCGTCAGCGTGCCAGGCACGCCGGGATTGCCGGCCGCGATAACGCCGCCGGCGAAGTTGTTGGTGTCACAGACAGTGCCGGTGCCCTGGAGACGGCCGCCCGCGTTCACATTGACGATGCCGCACAGGCTGCCCGAGACGGCGAGCGTACCAGCATCGATCGAGGTCGTGCCGGCAAAGCCCGAGCTGTCCGAGGCGATGGTCATCGTCCCCGTGCCGCTCTTGGTCAGGGTGCCGGCGCCGGCCAGGGTCCCGTCCCAGGTCAGCGTCGTGCCGGCGTCGGTGAGCACCGTGCCTTGGCCGAGAAGGTTCATCGCGCGGCCACTGTTGAAGCTCGCCGTCGTGTGCAGCGTGCCGCCGTTGAAAGCGAGAGCGCCGGCCGCATCGCCGAGATTGCCGCCGGCGGAGACCTGCAGCGTGCCGCCATTGATCGCGGTGCCGCCGGTGTAGCTGTTGGTGCCGGTCAGCACCAGCGTCCCGAGATCGGTCTTGACCAGCTGGGTGTTGCCGGTCAGCTGCGCGGCGATGGTGGCCGTGATGCCGGCTCCGGCCGCGGTGCCGTCGCCGACACGGATGGTCGATGTCGGTCCGCCGGCCAACGCGACGGGACCGCCCTGGATGACATAGCCGTCGGTCAGGAACTGCATGCCGGAAGCCGCGACCTGGCCGAGGCCGTTGTCCACCGTTACCGTGCCCGCCGCGCCCGCGAAGATCGCGAACGCGCTGTCCGTGAAGGGGGCATTGACCGCGCCTGTGCTGTCTGCCCAATTGTCGTTGCCGGTCGAGTTCTGCCACACACCGTCGCCGCCATCGATGACGCCGTTGAACTTCGGACCAGCAGCGCCGTCCCAGTAATTCAGTGTCAGCCCTTCAGTGTTGACGAGGTTCACCTGGTTGGCGATTGCCGTCTGGACGAAATAGTCCGTCGACGGGATCGTCCCGACCGACAGCCCGTTGTTGGTCAGGGTACCGTTGTAGTTGAACACCCGGTAGACGCCGGGGCCGAACGTGCCGCCTGACGAAACCGAGACATTGAGCGTGCCGTCAAGCACCAGGTTGCCGCCGACCGTGGTCAGGTCGTTGAGCGCGCCGCCTGCGACATTCGCCTGGCCGAAGCTGTAGTTCAGGATCGAGCCGCCGGAGAGCGACAGATTGCCGGCGATGGCGAGCGTGCCTGGAGTGCCGTCGGCCGCACCGGGCGACAGCGTGGCGCCGTCGGCGATTGTAACGTCGCCGCCGAGCGTGCCGGTGCCACCGAGCGTGGCGCCGCTCTGGACCGAGGTGAGCCCGGATGCCCCGCTCTGGTTGCCATTGACGAACAGGCTTCCGGCCGTGACCGTGGTCGGGCCGGTGTAGCTGTTGGCGCCGGCGAGGGTAAGCGCGCTGGTGCCGGTCTTGGTGAGGCCGCCCGCGCCGCCGATCAGGCCCGACAGTGTCAGATCGGCATTGGTCTCGAAGGTGCCGCCGCCGGCATTGAGCGTCACGTCGCGGGCGGAACTGAAGGCCGCGGTGTTGCGCAGCGTGCCGCCGTCGAAGCTGAGGGCTCCCGCGGCAGCACCCAGATTGCCGTCGTCCGATACCTGCAGCGTACCGCCGTTTATGGCCGTGCCGCCGGTGTAGCTGTTGGTCCCCGAGAGAACCAGCGTGCCGAGATCGGTCTTCACCAACTGGGTGTTGCCGGTCAGGTTCGAACTGATCGTCGCGCTGTAGGCCGCGCTCGCAGCCGTGCCGTCGCCGACGCGAATAATCGACTGCGGACCGACCAGGGCGATGTCATTGCCCTGGATCAGGTAGCCCCCCGTGGCGAACTGCATTCCGGAAGCGCTGACGCCGCCCAGGCTGTTGTCGACCGATACGGTTCCAGCCGCGCCGGCAAAGATGGCAAACGCGCTGTCGGTGAAGGGAGCGTTGACGATACCGGCGCTGTCGGTCCAGTTGTCGTTGCCGGCCGAAGCTTGCCAGAGCCCGTCGCCGCCATTGACGAAACCGTCGTTCTTCGGTCCGGCCGCGCCGTCCCAGTAGTTCAACGTAAGTCCGGCCGTGTTGACCAGATTGACCTGATGATCGACCGACGTCTGCACAAAGAAGTCAGGCGAAGGGATGGTGCCGATATTCAGGCCATGGTCGAACAGGGCGCCGTCATAGCTGATCACCCGATAGATGCCGGGGCCAAAGGTTCCCCCGGGAGAAACGGCGACATTGAGCGTGCCGTCGAGGATGAGATCGCCGCCGACTTCAGTCAGGTCGTTGAAGGCGCCGCCGGGTACGTTCGCCTGGCCGAAATTGTAGTTGAGGGTCGAGCCGTTAAGCAAACTCAGACCGCCGTTGATGGTGAGCGTTCCTGGTGTGGCCCCGACATCACCTGGGTTCAATGCGCCGTCATTGAAGACAAAGACATTACTGCCGATGATGCCCGTACCGCCCAGCGTACCACCTGCATTGACGGCTGTCAGGCCTGTGGCCGCCGACTGGTCGCCATCGACCAAAAGCGTGCCGCCATCGACAACCGTATTGCCCGTATACGTGTTGTTTGCGGTCAGGGTGGTCGTGCCGCTGCCGAACTGCCTCAAGCCGCCTGCGCCGCTGATCGTGCCGCCGAAGGTAAAGTTATCCGAGCGGTTGAACGCCAGCGTGCCGTTGTCCGTCACGTCGCCGGTGAACGAGCCCGCAGAGCCGCCATTGCCGAGCTGCAGCGTGCCGGCCGAGATCGTCGTGCCGCCGCTGTAGCTGCTGTTGGCCGTCAGCACCGTGGTGCCGGTTCCGATCTGCCGTACGGCGCCCGTGCCGGTGATCGCGCCACCAAAGGTCAGGCTGTCCGAACGATTGAAGGCCAGGACAGCGTTGTTGGTCACGTTGCCGGCCAGCGTGCCGGCCGTCGCCCCGTTGCCGACCTGCAGGATGCCCGCCGTGACGGTCGTGCCGCCCGAATGCGCGGCATCGCCGGCGATCACCAGCGTGCCGGCGCCGTCCTTGGTCAGCCCGCCTGCCCCGGCGATGCCTCCGGTCAATGTGGTCGTCGTGCCGCCATTGGTCAGGAATGTGCCGGCGCCGGCGAGCGTAACGGCACGCCCGCTCGTGATGTCTGCAATCGTGTTCAGCGTGCCGCCGCTGAACGACAGGCCGCCCGCTGCGTTGCCGAGATTGGCGTCCTGCGAGATCCGGACTGTTCCGCCATTGATGGTCGTGCCGCCGGTATAGCTGTTGGTCCCCGAGAGAACCAGCGTGCCGAGATCGGTCTTCACCAGCTGGCTGTTGCCGGTCAGGCTCGAATTGATCGTCGCGACGTAGGCTGCACCGGCGCCTGTGCCGTCGCCGACGCGGATGATGCTCGCGCCGCCCACCAGCTCGATCGGGCCGCCCTGGACCAGATAGCCGTTGCTGGCAAACTGCATCCCCGCGGCCTGTACCTGGCCGTTGGTGTTGTCGACCGTGACGGTGCCCGCGGCGCCTTGGAAAATCGCGAAGCTGGCATTGGCGAAGGGAGCGGCGAAAAGGCCGGTGGAGTCGGTCCAGTTCTGGTCGCCGGCGGCGCGCCAGGTGCCATTGCCGCCATTGACGATGCTGTTGGAGTGCGGACCGCCATCGCCGTCCCAGTAGCTGAGCTGTAGCCCCGCCGAATTGACCAAATTGACCTGATTGGCGACCGAGGTCTGCACGACATAATTTGGGTCGGTGACGTTGAGGCCATTGTTCGTCAACGTGCCGCCATAGTTGATGACACGGTAGACGCCAGGGCCGAACGTGCCACCGGGGCTCTGTGTCACGTTCAGCGTCCCGTCCAGCGTCAGATTGCCGCCGACATTGACCAGATCGTTGAAGGCGCCGCCGGCCACATTCGCCTGGCCGAAATTGTAGTTGAGAGCCGCGCTGCTGGTGAGGCCCAGGCTGCCGTTGATCGTCAGGGTTCCGGCGGCGTTGCCGGGAGCACCTGGGGCAAGCGCGCCGGAGACGTTCGCGCTGCCGCCTATCGTTCCCTTGCCGCCCAAGGTAGCACTTGGACCAACGGTGGTGGTTCCGGTCGCGCCCGACTGGTTGCCGTCGACGATGAGTGTTCCGCCAAGGACAGTTGTCGTACCAGCGTAACTATTGTCCGCGGTGAGCGTGGTCGTGCCGAGATTGTTCTTCGACACTCTTCCCGAGCCGGTGATCGTCCCGCCGAACGTATAGTCGTTGTTCAGGGCGAAATTTAGAGCGCCATTGTTGATGACGGTTGGCGTGTTCAGCGTGGCCGCTATTGGGCCATTGCCAACCTGCAGCACCCCGCCGCTGATCGTCGTCCCGCCGCTATAGCTGTGGTCTCCGAAAAGCGTCAGCGTACCAGCGCCCTGCTTGTCCAGGCTCTCGAAGCCGCTGACGCTGGCGCCCCGCAGCGTGCGATTTATCGCGGTGACCACCCGAAGCGTGTCGCCTGCACCGCTCTCGCCGCCAGTGCCGGCGTTGACGCCAACACCGCTGATCGCGGCGGCATCGTTGAGAACCAGCGTGTCGTTTCCGGCGCCAAGGTTCAGCGCGGCGGCGCCCGTATTGAGCGTGCCGCTGACACTCACCGTGTCGTTGCCGCCGCCGAGGTCGCCATTGGCCAGCAACGTGCCGCCCAGATTGACGTTGATCGTGCTCGCCCCGGCATCGCCGGTCACCGTCGAAGCCGTGGCGCCGGGACCCTGCACGGTGCCGTTCACGGTCAGCGTGCCGGCGCCGTTCATGGCGATCGTCGCCGTGGTCAGGGCGCCGTTCACCTGCAGCGTGCCCGCGTTGACGCTGGTGGTGCCGCCGATGGTGTTGCCCGCCGAGGTGAGCACTGTGGTGCCGGTGCCGATCTGCGCGATGTTGCCCGCGCCGCTCAGCGTTCCCGTGAAACCAAAAGTGTCGCTGCGGTTGAAGGAGAGCGTGGACGTTGCATTGGCGACGATCACGTTGCCGGCGCCTGCATTGCCTGACGTGCCGCCATTGCCGATCATCAGATTGCCGTTATTGACGACTGTGTTGCCGGTGAATGTGTTGTTGCCCGTCAGCACCCAGGTGCCGCTGTCATTCTTGGCCAGCGTGGTTGGACCGCCGGGACCATCGACGATGGTGCCGCCCATAGTGTTGAGGCCGGTATTGGTGCCCCCAAGCGCCAGTGTGCGATTGCCAGAGCCGGTATAGGCGGCCGACCCAGTATTGCTGAAGACGATCGCGCCCGTGCCGGACGATTCGATGAAGC
This sequence comes from Mesorhizobium sp. LSJC285A00, assembly GCF_000503155.1. Taxonomy (NCBI): domain Bacteria; kingdom Pseudomonadati; phylum Pseudomonadota; class Alphaproteobacteria; order Hyphomicrobiales; family Phyllobacteriaceae; genus Mesorhizobium; species Mesorhizobium sp. LSJC285A00. The sequence goes on along the minus strand of NZ_AYVK01000025.1, from coordinate 61,632 downwards.
TCGTTCCGGTCGAGAGCGTGAACAGGCGGTCGGTGGTGTCGCCGGCGCCGGTGTAGCGCAGCGTCGAGCCGCTGCCGATGACAAGATTTGAAGCGAGCGAGGAAGACGCGCCGACAGAACTCGCCTGTCCACCATTGGCCAGCTTGTCGACGGCAAGCACACCGCCGCTGATGGTGGTAACGCCGGTATAGGTGCTGCCGGCGTTGGTCACAACCCAGGTACCGGTACCGGTTTTGGTAAGCGCCGTCTTTCCCGAGCCGTTGTCCGTGATTTGCGCGGCAAGGCTGTTGTTGCCGGTATTGCTGCCGCTAAGCGTCAGCGTGCGGGCGGTATTGGTGCCAGCAAGCGCGACCGGAGCGGCGCTGGTGAAACTGATCGGGCCGCTGCCAGAGGCGTCGAGCGTGCCGCCGGCTGCGCCAAGCGTGAACTGACGGTTCGTGCTGCCGCCGAGCCCGGTGTAGGTGAGCGTACCGCCATTGAGCACCAGATTGCTGGCTGCCGCGCTCGATGCGCCGATCGAACTGTTGGCGCCGCCGTCGGCCAGGCAGGTCACGTAAAGGAAGCCCGAATCGATCACGGTGGAGCCAGTGTAGCTACTCCCGCAACCCGTCAGGACCTGGGCGGCCCCTGGGCCCCCGCTCTTGCGCAGCCCGCCCGTGCCACTGATGGCACCCGCGTAGGAGGCGTTGCTGCCGTTGGTGATTGTCAGCGTACCTGATCCCAGCGTCACGTTGCCCCCGAGAGGTCCGCCGTTCTGAAGGTTAAGCACTGAGACATTGTAGCCGGCCAGGTCCAAGGTTGCGCCGGCGACGTTCTGCATGAACATGCCGCCTGTGCCGAAAGCACTGGTGGAGCCCGCCCGCAAGATGCCAGCGTCGACGACCGTGTCTCCAGAGTAGTTGTTGGCGCCGGACAAGAGCAGGACGCCGGCGCCCCCCTTTCGCAGCCTGCCAGCCCCAGTGACCTGTCCGCTGAATCCTAGCGTCGTCGTGCCTGTTGCGACGACCACGTTGCCGTCACCGGATTGCAGGGTGAAGCCGCGATTGATGCTGACGGAGCCGCCGGTGTAGTTGAGAATGCCGCCAGCGGTGAGGACAAGATTGCCGGACGCGGCAGAGGAGGCGCCGATTCCGCTGGCCTGCAAGCCGTCGGCAAGGCAGTCGGTGCTGATGGTGCTGCCATTGATTGTGGTTGCGCCGGAATAGGTGTTGCCGCAGCCCGACATGGTCTGGACGCCAGCGCCGCTACGCGTCACGCCGCCCGTGCCGCTGATCACACCGGCGTAGGTGCCGGTGCCGCCGCTCAGCGTCAGCGTGGCCGTGCCGAGGACGACATTGCCGCCACTGGGGCCGCCGCCCTGTAATGCGCTCACGCTTGCGTTGAAGCCGTTGAGGTCCAGCGTCGCGCCGGCCGTGTTGGCCAGCGTCATCAGGCCCGTCCCGAACGCCTGGGTAGACCCGGCGCGCAGCGTGCCGGCACTGATGGTGGTACCTCCGCTGTAGGTGTTGGTGCCGGACAGCACCAGCGTGCCTACCCCGGCCTTGGTAAGGGATCCCGTGCCGATCGCCGTACCGCCCAGCGTCAGTGTCGACGCGGCGTTGCTCACGCCAACAACACCACCACCAGTACCCACCGTGAAGCCGCGGTCGCTGGTGACGTTTGCACCGGTGTATTGAAGCGTGCCGCCATTCTGCAGAACCAGATTGGTGGAGGCGCTGCTGGAAGCACCGATGCCGCTGGCAACGCCGCCATTGGCCAGCGTGCCGACCGACAGCGTGCCTGCGCTGACAGTGGTCACCCCCGAATAATTGCTGGTTGCGTTCGAAAGCGTCAGCGTACCGGCGCCGGTCTTGGTGAGACCGGCACTGTCAGGACTGGTGACCTGACCGGAAAACGTCAGATTGGTTCCAGCAGAGCTGACATCGATGGTGCCGGCGGTCACGGCACCGCTTGTGGCCAACGTGAAACCGCGGTCGCTCGTTGCAGTCGTGCCCGTATATTGCAGCGTCCCGCCCTCGATGGCGAGGTTGGAGGAGGCGCTGTTAGATGCGCCTATCGCGCTCGCCTGACCGCCATTGGCAACCGTGTTGACCGACAGCGTGCCGCCGCTGATCGTGGTTGGGCCGGTATAGGTGTTGAGGGCGGAGAGCGCGACTCTGCCGGCTCCTGCCTTGGCAAAGCCGGTCCCCCCGCCATTGTCGACGATGGTCGAGGCAATGGTGAAGGTGCCTGTACCCGTACTGTTCTGGATAACGCCCAGCGTACCACCGCCCGCTCCACCGGTGATCGACCCCCCCTGTATAGTCTGGCTGGCATTACCCACCGAAGCAGCGACGATGATGGCTCCGTCAACGCTCAGCGTGTTGCCGGCACCGACCGTCACAGTCGAATTGTTTGCGGCCGTATATTTGAGACCACCCAACGCTACGCTGCCAGTCACTGTGCCGGTGTATGGGGAATTGGCCACACCACCTTGGTCGGAAACGATGTCGCCGTTTACCCAGGTGGCGGCATTGTCCTTGTTCACATAGGCCGTGAAGGCGGTGATGTTGCCGCCGACCACCTGCGCGTAATCAGCCCCGTTGACCGTGGCCCACCCACCCAGCGCGCCGTCGGCATTGGTGGTGGTGAAGGCGCCGGTGCTCGGCAGGCCGAAATCGATAAGACCGCCGGTGCGGTTGATGGCGCCGAAATTGACGGTTGTGCTGCCGCCGGCGCCAGAGGTCGCATTGATCTTGTTGTTGCCGGAAGTGACGTTCAAACCGTTGAAGGTCTGGACGTCGGCTTCACCGGCAGCGCCGGTGATGGCGAGAGTGCCGCCACCCATGTTGAGCGCCGACGAAGCGGCTATGAGGTTGCTCGTCGGTCCACCGGCGGTCGCGGCAAAATTCAGCGCCAGCGTGCCCCCATTGATCGTCGTGCCGCCGGTGTAAGTGCTTTGTCCCGTCAGCGTCAGCGTGCTCGTGCCGCGCTTGACCAGGCCGCCGGTGCCGGTGATGCTGCCGGCATAGCTCGTGCTGGCCCCGCCGTTGACTGTCAGATCGGCGCCGGTCAGCGCTACGGCGCCCCCAGTGCCAGCGAGCGAGGCGACCTCGATCGCGCGGGTATTCAGGTCCAGCGCGCCGCCGTTGACAACCATCGCATTCGACGTGCCGAAGGCCTGGCTGCTGCCCGCCTGCAGGGTTCCGCTGGTGACGGTGGTCACGCCGGTGAAGCTGTTGGCTCCGCTGAGCAGCCATGCATTGCCTGCGCCGCCGTTCATGACGAGGTTGCCGGCGCCTGAGATCACGCCCGACAAGGTGTTACTACCCGCGAAGCTACCGCCGAGAGTGAAAGTGTCCGCCGGAGCGGCGGCATTGAACGCAACCGCTCCGCTAAGAGCAAGCGCGCCCGTACCGTCGTTGAGGACGCTGCTGCCGCCATTGATTGACAGCCCGCGATTGGTGCTGCTTCCGGTACCGATATAGGACAGCACGCCGTTGCTGAGCGAGATCGTCCCTACGCCGGCACCCGTCCCCAGCGAACTGGTGGCGCCCTGGTCGGCCAGTACGTTTGCCCTTACGGTGACGGCCTGGATCGTGACGGCACCGCCGAAGGTGTTGGCGCCATTCAACGTAATGCTGCGGTTTGTCCCGCCGCCGGTGAATACAAACGGCCGAGTTGCAAGATTGCTGCTGATGACGCCCAGCAGTGCCAGATCCGCGGTCTGCGCACCCAAAATGACAGACGCTGAATACCCGCCCCCCGCGACTATGTCTCCGGTCACCGTCAGCGTGCCGGTCCCCTGATTGTACAGAGCGGAGGAGCCGGTGAAGGGCGCCATGTTCCAGCTGCGGTTTGAGGTGTCGCCGCTACCGATATAAACGGCGGAGGCATTGCGGACGAAGACTGCGCCGTTGGCCGCCGTGGTCGCCGCCCCCAGGGCGCTCGCCTCGCCCAGATTGCGAATCGATGTGAAGGACAGGTTGGCGCTATCGATACCTACCCCACCGGTGAAATCATTGGTGTCGTCACTCAGCGTCGTCGCTGCGGCTAGGGTAAAGCCGCCGGCTCCGGTGATGTGGGCCGAGCCGACGCCTCCACCAATTGCGGAAGAGCCGGAGAGCAAAGTCACGACGCGGCCAGCGGCCAGCGCGCCGGTGCTTCGCAGGGTGGTGCCTGCCGCCAAGGCAATGCCATTGCTCGCGGCGCCAAGCGAAGAATCGCCGCTCACGTTCAGCGTGCCCGCAGTGACGTTCAAGCCGCCGCTGAAGGTGTTGGCGCCGGTGAGGGTCAGGACGCCGGCGCCCGCCTTTGTCAGTCCGGCGTTGCCGGCAAGAATCGAATTGACCGTGGCGGTACCGTTGTTGGTGATCGTCGGTATCGCGCCGGCAAGCGTCAGCGTGCTGCCGGTCAGAGTATAGGTGGTGCTGACGTCGAAGGTGAGATTATGCGCGGTGATCGGCGCGTTCAACGTCACCGTTGCGGTGATGCCGTTGGGACCGCCGAAAATGGCATCATCGAGCGCGGCGTTATTCCAGACGGTATATGGGCCGCTGACGCCATCGCCATTGGGGCTCCAGAAAGACGAGCTTGTGTCCCATACGCCCGTACCACCCCGGTTAGGTGCCGTGCCGTTGGCATCCCAGTATCTGTCGGCGCCACTGGCCGAACCCGCGCCAAGCCCCATCAGCAGCGCGGCCGGCAGAAGCCGGGTGCCCCAACTGCGTGCGACATTCGAGACGAGATGCGCCACATTTGGCGCATAGCTCGCCGCCTCGCCCTTCCACTTGGTCATGCGGCCGCCACGCAGGGTGCGCCAATCGAAGTTTGCGCTTCCAAGATTTCCAGGTACGCCAAAGCCGGATGGACCAGCGCCTTCGCCGAGTCGCGAAAGCCGACGTGCCACCTCGCCATCGAGCAATCCTAGCATGCCGCCTCCCCTAAGTATTATGGAAGGCTAATATGCCCGTCCATTCCGGCTCGACTCAATCCTATACTGGGGAATATCTCAGAGTTGAGCGTTACCGTTCAATATTGTTGAGAGCACCTTAATTTCTGCCGCAGTGTCGCATTCATGCCACGTTTTCGCCACTTGTCGAAGACTGCCTCGCGACCTGCTTACTTCCCGCAGATCTTTCCTCCCGAACCGCGCTGAGTTCACTGTCTCAGACCGTCGCCAAAACCGGGTTAGCGACGTCAAGCAGGGGTATACCCCTGAAATGCGAGCTGCGAGGCCGGTGGCGTGCGCCTATCCGCTGCTTGATGACTTGCCGTGGCGCAGCGGCGGCCATCCGGTTCTGGAGCGAAGTGGGGAGAGACGCCAATTGACGAATGCTCGTTGCAGGGCTGCTTCCTGCTTCTAAGCTTCATGGACGGCAGAAGCTGCCACGGAAACCAAAGGCGCTTCCAGGCTCCATGTTATGCCATGCGGACCGTGTTCGAGAATTCCCTTCCCACTAACCGCTGCGGGCGCGACCCGCTTCAGCACCACGGTTCCAAAGCCACCTTGTCCGACAGTCTGAACCTGCGGCCCATCGGTTTCGACCCAGGTGAGGTGAAAGAGCCTCGAAGCACCGGAACCGGTGATGCCCCATGTGACCGAAATCCGGCCCTTGTCCCCTGAGAGCACGCCGTATTTGGCCGAGTTGGTCGCCAGTTCGTGGAAGGCAATCCCGAGATACTGAACTGCGTTGGGACTGAGCACCAATGATGGGCCCGACATTTCGATCACATCCCCCCGCGGGAAAGGCTCGACCTGGGCCGCCAAGAGGTCGCTGATCGTGGCACCCTTCCAATCCGCCGAAACAAGCAGGTCGTGAGATCGCGACAACGCCATGATGCGCTCGCGCACCTGGGTTTCAAAGTGTTTTGGCGTCTCCGATCGCTTGTTGGTCTCCCGGATCATCGACAGGATGACCGAATACTGGTTTTTCACCCGGTGGTTGACCTCGCGCATCAGCATGCGGATGCGGTATTCATTCTCCTTCGCCGACGTGATGTCTCGCGCTATCTTCGATGCGCCGGTGATCTGCCCGGTTGCGTTACGCACGGGCGATATCGTCAGCGAAACCGGAACCAGGCTGCCATCCTTGCGCAGGCGGGTCGTTTCGAATGGTTCGACGCGCTCGCCGCGGCGAATGCGTTGGAGGATGCGGGGTTCCTCGTCCTGATGGTCTTCGGGGATCAGCATGGTCACCGACCGGCCAATCGCTTCGTCGGCGGTATAGCCGAAAAGCCGTTCGGCGCCGTGGTTCCAGCTTTTTATGATGGTGTTGAGATCCTTGCTGACGATAGCGTCAAATGAGGATTCCACGATCGCTGACAGGTGCTGCCTGGTTTCTTCGGCACGCTGGCGGTCCGTCAGGTCCAGCAGCATGTTGACGGCGCCAATCAGAGCGCCGTGCTCGTCCCGCAGCGGTGTCGGGTAGGGCAGGAACGGAAAAAACGATCCATCGGGACGCTGCGCAACAGCTTGCTGATTGCGGACCGGCCTGTTCTCCTTGAGCGCGATGGCCATCGGGCATTCATCGTGCGGCAATTCCTTGCCGTCGGCACTGAACAGCTTGAACGTCACACACCATTTATCCTTGCCGATTTCAGGCTCCCTGCCTGCCAGATCGGCCGCGGCGCGGTTGTAGTAGGTGATCGTCCCATCCTGATCGGTCGTGTAGATGGCGACGGGTAGGCCGTCGAGTATCTGGTGATAGGTACTGTCATGCTGCCTGAGCTCCGAGCGGGTGTGCACCAAGTCGGTTACATCGACCGTGAAGCACCGGGTGTTGATCAGCTTGCCGTCCCGGAAATGTCCGCTTGAGGTGACTTCGACGTGCTTGATCGATCCATCGCTGGCCCTCAATCGCGCCGGATATCTTACGATCTTCTCGCCATTGGCAAGGCGACCCAAAATGTCCTCTATGACGTCCCGGTCGGGATAGAACTCGGCGATGTGGCAACCGAGGTAGTCCTCTGCGGGATAGCCGAGAAGGTCGAGCTCAGCCTGGTTGGCATGCACGATTACGCCGTCTGCGTTCACCAGATGGAGGGCAACGGCGCCGTTTTCGAAGAAATCCTTGTAATCGAAATCCAGACCGTCATTGCTGGACACCCCCGGGTTTTCGAAGGCGACAACATTCGCCTGTGTTGCTTCATGCATCCCAAACACCTTGTCCAGTCCAACCAAATATAATGCGGCTTGGATCAGTTGGTTCCCATTGCTCGCGGTCTCGACCCGCTGCGTACGGGAACCGGACCCTAAAAGGGTCGTAGCCTCGACTCGTCTTCCATCTACAAACGTGCGATCATCCGCGCATGGGCAAACCCTTGGTCCTTGTCGTCGACGACGAAGCCTTGATAGCACTGGATATGGAGTCCACTCTTTCGGAGGCGGGCTTTGCCGTGGCATTGGCGGCGACATGTTCCCAGGCGAAACGTTTTCTTGCGGACCATACCCCCGCCGCAGCGATCCTGGACGTAAGGCTGTCGGACGGCGAGGCTGTTGACGCGGCAAAAACCTTGGCAGGGCGGGCGGTTCCTTTCATCGTCTATTCCGGCCTGGGGCTCGAGGAAACCCCCGAAGCGTTCTCGTCCGGCGTAAGAGTGATGAAACCCGCCGGACCTGCAGAGGTGGTCCGGGCTCTCAAAGCGATGACCGCCGGGCAGCAGAAGGCGACGGGATAGCCGTGCTCTGAGCACCTTCGGTCTAAACTAGCCAGGCGCTGCCGGAGCAGCTGCCGTGCCTCACGGAGCAGCGAATTGCGGCCGGTGCCGATCAGGCGAACAAGGTCGCGCGCTTGATCCTCGGTGATGCCGGTCTCTTTGGCAGTTGACAGCACCAGTGCTTCATTCCCTTCCACTTTCTTAGGGTCGTCCTTGCCCGTGCTGATCATGCCTTCTCCATCGGCTCAACGCCAGGATCTGAGACTCATTCTTCGACGCACGGTCAACCTCGCTGTGCCGCGTTTGAGCGACAGAGATAGCGGCTCAATTATTGCGTTGCCAGAAACGATCCTGGCAACAGCCAAGTGGCCGGGTCCGTTCGTACGATAAAGCGCCCCGCGCAGGGACGGCGCCAGCATGGGCCAGATCGACCAGACAGATTGACCGGTCCTATGCCTCTCCGAAATCGGTTTCGTTTCTTGACGTCGGTTGCCGCTCGTAGTCAACGGGCGGCGGCAGGAGCATGATTTCGGTCTCCTTGCGGCCGAACTCTCGGCCGATCTGGAACGCCGCGTAGATCGCGCCGAGGCGGATAAGGAATCTAAGCATGGGGGTTCTCCTTCGATGTTAGGAACCGCAAGGCCGCGAGATTGTTCCATGGTTTGCGAGTGGGGACGATCTTGCCGTCGCACCAGGCATTCCAGCGCCGGCGCGGCAATCTGAGACATGGCGGTGCGGCTAGGCTGTTGCGGCCGTTGCCTGGGCCGGGATCCGTTTTCGAGGGGCCGGACGGCGTCGATCGCGGCGTTTCGAAACGACTTTGAGGGGAACGGCCGGCGCTGGAGAAAGTGCGCCGAGCACAGCGTTGACCATGCCGTGCGCTACGAAATCGGCGCTGATGTCGGCGGCCAAAGCTTGCCTTTCTTGCCCGACATCGCCCTGCTCCGCGTCTGACCAGAACACAATCCCAATTCTCAAACCTGCCTTGGCGCGCTTCAGTCTCCGGACCAGAAAGCGGGCATGCTTGAGCGAATCCCGGTTCAGGAAACCGACCACGACGGTGTCGATCGCCTCTAGTTCGAGACGACGAATACCTGCCGGCTCCATATCGACAAAACTGGCCTTCGCCACCGTAGCACCTTGCACCTCCAGCACCTGAGCGAGCATGGCGGCAGCGGCATCGTCGAGTTCGCCGCGACCGCCGGCACAAAGCACCGACATGTCCTTGCCGTCGGGCAGCTCGATCTCTTCCTCTTCGACGCCATCTGTTTCCCTGCTCGCGCTCCCTTCCGCGGTGGTTGCCGGCGCATCTTCCTCGCTTGCCTCTTCCTGTGCATCGTCGGCAAGATTTGCCACAAGAATTTGGGCGCTCGCCGCCACCTGCCTTCGCTGTTGATCGCCCATCACGCCACGCATGCGGTCCTGCTCGCCCAACAGGAGAGCAGGAATGGCGACAGTGTCGTAGAAATCGATCAGGTACTTCTCCTCGAGGATCTCCTCGGCATGGTCAGTTGCCTCGTCGGGATCGCCGGCCAGGAGCCGTTGATAGAGCCGGGCGTGAGCTTCAAGGACGGGCTCGTTGCCAAACAGGACGTCGAGAAATTCGAACTGCGGAACATGTCGCCCGAGGACGACGAGGCAAACTGTCAGCGGCGTCGAAAGGACCAGGCCGAGCGGCCCCCACAACCATGTCCAGAAAATTGCCGCAACGATGATTGCCAAAGGAGAAAGTCCCGTGCGCGAGCCATAGAGCCACGGTTCGATGACGTTGCCGGTTACCAATTCCATGACGACAAACAGTGCGGCGGTCCACAGCACCAGCGACCAGCCGGGCGCAACCGCCAAGGCCAGAAACAAGGGCAGCAGCATGCCGATAACAGGGCCGATATAGGGAACGAAGCGCAGCGCCAGTGCCAGCAACCCCCACAGCAGCGCGTTGGGAATGCCGAGCACCCAAAGGCCAATTGCGATTGGTATCGCGTAGACGATATTGACCACCAATTGCATGATCAGATAGCGGCCAACCCGTTTGCCGGCATCCTGCAATGCCTGCGTTGTGCGATGGAGGTCGCCATAGCCGACGAGGCGGATAAACCGGTCGCGCAGATCCTCGCGCTCAAGCAACATGAAGATGACGACGATGATGATCAGGCCAGCTGATGCCAGCGGGCTGATCAACGGTCCGATGATGTTCTGCAATACCTCCAGAGGTCTCTCGCGGGCGACGATCTCGACGGGAACAGGCTCGCGCCGGGGCTTGTCGGCCGCAGGCGGCGCCACATCCTGCTTGTCGATCTCCTGACCGACACGCTCGATCACCCCGCTCAGCCTGGCAATTATGCCGCCACCAACGCCCGTCTCCTTGAGGGAACGTACCTTCGTCAGAATGTTTGTCTGGTAGACGGAAATGTTCTGAGCAAGCTCGCTTACCTGGGTCGCAACAATGAAGCTGAACAGGCCCAGGGCCGCGAATGCGCCAATCACGCTCAGAAGCACTGCGGGCAGCCGAGGCAAGCCGACACGCTTCAGTGCGGAGACCATCGGCACCAGCGCAAAGGTCAAAAGCAGCGCGATGGCAATGGGAAGGAACACCTCACGACCGAAATACAGCGCAGCTACTGTCGTGACGATGGTTGCCACGGTAGGCAGAGCTGTGCGCGGATGGGCATTGCCTGCCGCAAGAATCCGTCCTAGCCCCCGCTCGGACGATGAGATGTCGTTTCGACGATTGGCAGCCACCTGATTCCCCCCGTTTCCTAGCGATAGTTAGACCCATTCGCCTGCCGGGCAATGTTTAGCAGGGCCGAATACATACGTTTTGCGGTTTTGCGCCCTGGGCGCTGTGCTCTGACGGTTCAGTCGATATCGTCGGAGCCGCAAATCTGTGGTAAAGCCGCCGCCCAACCAACCAAAGGACGACATCTGTGAGCGAACCGACTGTGGCCGAAGCGACCGAAAGTATCTATGCCTCGCTGCGGGCGGACAATGCCGACATCGACGCCCATATCGCGACGCTCAAGGCTGCGCTGACACGAGAGGGCGCAAAACAGGCGGTGTTCGATCCGGCAAAATTGGCGCAGAACAACCGCTCCGGCCGTAAGTTGATGCAGGCTTATTTTCGCCAGCGCGGCGTGAGCGTGAGGTTTTCGGACCAGTAGCGCGCGGCAGCTTGGGGGAACGGCGTCCCAACGGACGGTCCGTATCTCGCCCGCTCCGCCCTGCGGTGGACTTTCGTCAATCCTAGGCGAATGCCCGCCTTGCCCTGCCCAGGTCGGTGTCGCCCCCTGCCCCTGCAGCTCTTGACGGAAACCGGTGCCTCCTGTTTGAGGGTGACCAGGACGTTTGCTGCATAGGGAGATGGGCAGGGTGGGCAAACAGTGAAGCGCGTTCTTCGGATGCTTGCCGCGGCGATCATCGCGTCCGGGGCGACCGGCTGCACGAGCATTTCCTACTACGCGCAGTCGTTGCAGGGTCACGCGCAGATCATGGCCGCCCGCAAAAATATTGGAAAAATCATCCGTGATCCTTCGACGCCTGAGGCATTGCGCGCGAAATTGGCGTCGGCCAGCGCCATAAGACGGTTTGCGACAGATGAGCTGGCATTGCCCGAAAACAGCAGCTACCGCAGCTATGTCGACATCCATCGGGACGCCGTGACCTGGGCCGTTTTTGCCGCGCCGCAATTCTCGCTGGCGCCACGAACATGGTGCTTTCCGGTTTTCGGCTGCGTTCCATACCGGGGTTACTTCTCCCGGAAATCCGCGACTGAGAACGCTGTCGAACTTCAAAGACAGGGGCTGGACGTTTATGTCTCGGGCGTCACCGCCTATTCCACGCTTGGCTGGTCGAGTGACCCGCTGCTGAGCACCATGCTGCGTCAGGACGACACCTATCTCGCCAGCCTTGTTTTTCATGAGCTGGCGCATCAGCGCCTCTATGTGGATGGCGATTCCGCATTCAACGAGGCGTTCGCCGTTGCCGTCGAAACCAGCGGCGTCAGGAAATGGCTCCGCGCCGCCGGCGACCGGGCCGGATTGCGCCGCTACGAAGCCGATCGCAAGCGCAGCGCCGATTTTCTTGGACTGGTGGCGAAGACGCGCGACGAGCTAAGGCAGGTCTATGGTAGTCCCCGCACCCCGGAAAAGATGGCGGCCGCCAAGGCAGCAACCATCGACCGGTTGCGGATGCGCTATCGGCGGATGCGCGACAGGCACTGGGCCGGATACCGGGGATACGACGCCTGGTTCGCTGCCCCGATCAACAACGCCAAGCTCGCGGCAACTTCTGTCTACGGTGAACAGGTTCCGGCCTTTCTTCGCTTGTTCGACCTGTGTTCGGGCAACTATCCAAGGTTTTACGCTTCTGTCCGGCGGATCGCGGATTTGCCCAAATCGTCCCGCGCCGAAGCGCTCAAGGCTGCTGACACGTGCAATTGACTTGAACAAGCACAGGCAGGTCCTGACGATCACCCCAGCGACAGTTCCTTCGTCTGGTGTCTCAAAACGAGGCCGACCGCGCCCAGCAAGGCATCGTTCTCGGTGTGCTTGCCAACGATGATGCGCGTGCGCAGGGCGGGAGCGATATCGCGGGACTTGATCAGCGTATGGCGTTCATAGGACGCGATCAGCGGCGTCAACAGAATGTCCCCTGCCAAAGCCATGTGGCCGCCGATGATGATAAGCGGCGGATTGAGCACCGAGCCGATCAGGCCGAGACCCCGGCCGGCGATCTCGGCGGTATCCTCGATCATCCGCAACGCCCTGACGTCGCCCTGCTCGGCCATGGCGATGACATCGTCCATGGTGACTTGCCGCCCAACGACACGCGAAATCTGTTCCAGCGGCCGGGTAAAACTCGCGTAGAGCTCCAGGCATCCGCGATTGCCGCAGCGGCAAAGGTCGCCGCCGGGATCGATGCTGATGTGCCCGAATTCGCCGGCGCCGCCGGCGACGCCCGTCACCAGCCGGCCATGCTGGACAATGGCGCCGCCGACACCCAGATCGATCTTGAACAGCACGAAATCGTCCTGGCCGACGGCCGCACCCCACATCAGCTCGGCAATGGCCGCGCAGTTGCTCTCGTTGTCGGCGAAGATCGGCTGTTCCAGAACGGGTCCGAACACATCTCGTATGTTGACGCCGGCCCATGTTGGAACCATGCTTGCGCGCAGCACCACTCCATCGCGGCTGACAGGGCCGGAGACGGAGACACCAACCCCCAGGAGCCCCGCCACCGGCAGACCGTTTTCCCTGTAAGATTGGGCAATCGCCGATTTGACCGCCTGGGCCGCCTGTTGCGGCTGGTAGTCCAGCGCCATTGGAATATTTTGTTCGGCAATGACGGAATGCGAGACATCGGCGACGATGAGCCGTATCTGCTGAAGAGCCAGGTGAATGCCGACGCAGGTGCCCGCTGTCGGATTGAGCGTCACCGCCGCGGCTGGCCTGCCGATGCCTCGGATGCCGTCGCGGCTGGTCGGGGCTTCGATCACCATTCCAGACTTTTTCAAGCCGTTAAGCGCGGTTGACACCGTCGAGCGCGCCAGACCGGTGGCGCGTGCGATCTGCAAGGCGGAGAGCGCACCGCGCTCACTCAGGCAGCGCACGATCATGCTCTCCGGCGACGCGGAGGGTCTGTCGATCAGCCAGGTTCTAAGCGAAGGTTTTGTCATGGCTCAACATAAACATCGTTGACTGATAGCTCCAATATGTCATCTTGGAAAGAACTCGAGATTGACGCATCTCGCCGGCGGCGGCTTCAAACCGCGGCCATAAGCGGTCGAGACGAACCGTGCAACACGATATGGGAGTGAAACGATGAAGTCCGTCATGACCGCGCTTGCGGCCGCTGCTGCGTGCACATTTTTCGCCGGGGCAGCCTTCGCCGAACCCAAGACGAACCTTTTGCACCAGTGGGCGACCGGATCGGACGCCCAGGCGATCGCCAAGCTCGGCGAGATGTTCACTGCCAAGGGCGGCAAATGGGAACAGACCTCGATCGCCGGCCACACCGCCAATACGCTGGCCAAGCTGCGCGCCGACGTGATCGCCGGCAATGCCCCGCCTGCCGTGCAGCTCAAGGGCCCTGAGATCGCCGAATGGAACGAGACCGGCATGACCGCCGATCTCGACGAGTTGGCGGCCTCGGAAGGGTGGGAGAAAGTGGTGGCGCCGGAATTGCTTCCGGTGATGAAGCCGACCGGCAAATGGGTCGCCGCGCCCATGAACATTCACCGCATCAACTGGCTGTGGGCCTCGCCCAAGGTCATGCAGGCCGCCGGCGTGGCGGAAATGCCGAAGACCTGGGCCGAATTCAACGCCTCTTGCGACAAGATCATCGCCACAGGCAAGATCTGCATCTCGCATTCGACCGCCGACTGGACGGATTCGACGGTGTTCGAGGTCGTGCTCTACGGCCAGGACATCGATCTCTACCGCAAGGCCTTTGTCGAAGGCGATGTCGAGTCCATGCGCAGCCCGGGAATGGTCAAGGCCTTCACGCAGATGCGCCTGATGACGAGCAAGTACATGGATCCGGGCATGGTCGGCCGCGACTGGGATTCGATGTCGGCGCTGGTCGGCAAGGGCGACGCGGCGTTCCACATCATGGGCGACTGGACGATCGGCCTTTTGACCGCCGCCGGCTTCAAGGAAGGCACCGACTATGTCTGCGCCCAGGCGCCGACCGATTGGGGCAAGCCCGGCTTCATCCTCAACTCGGACTCGGTCGTGTTCTTCAAGCAGAAGGACCAGGATTACATCGACGGCCAGAAGATGCTGGCCAGCCTGATCCTGTCGCCCGACTTCCAGACGGTCTTCAACCAGGCCAAGGGCTCGATCCCCGCACGCCTGGATATCGATCTGTCGAAGGGCTTCAATCCGTGCCAGCAGCTCTCGCAGAAGGATCTGCAGGCTTCGATCAAGGACGGCACGCTGGTCCGCTCGATGGCGCACAACATGACCATCCCGCAGAAGATGCGCGGCGCGATCATGGACTCCATTACCGAGTTCGTGGCGACGCCGGACATGTCGCCCGAGGATGGCGCCAATGCGATGGCCGACGCGGCGGAAGCACAGAAATAGACGGGAATGGCCGGGCGCGATGCCTATCCGCCCGGCCGTCCTCCCTTTCAGTCCCGTGCTCTGCCAATTTCCGTGCTCTGAATGTCAAATCACGACCTGATCCTGTCGGTCCCGACGCCCGCCCGCCCCTGGCGCGAGCGGCTGGGCTCCGCGATGCCCTTGCTGGTGCTCGGCCCCTCTCTCGTGGCGAGCTTCGTCTACGTCTTCGTGTTCACCGGCTGGACGCTCTATATCTCGCTGTCCAACTCCTCGCTGCTGCCGACCTACGGCTTCGTCGGCCTCGAGAACTACGCGTCGCTGTGGGCGAACCGGCGCTGGAACATCGCCTACAACAACCTGTTTTTCTTCAGCGCTTTCTACATCGTCGGCTCGATGGCGGTGGGACTGCTGCTGGCGATCCTGATCGACCAGCGCGTGCGCGGCGAAGCGGCCTGGCGCACGATCTTCCTCTATCCGCTGGCCGTCTCCTTCATCGTCACCGGCACGGTCTGGAGCTGGCTCTACAATCCGACCGACGGCATCCAGGCCATGGTGCGCGGTTTCGGCTGGGCGAGCTTCAGTTTCGCACTCGCCAGCGACCGGCACTATGCGATCTACGCGGTGATCATCACCGGTGTCTGGCAGGCCTCGGGCTTTGCCATGGCGCTGTTCCTGGCCGGCCTGCGCTCGGTGGATCAGGACCTCGTCAAGGCCGCGCAGATCGACGGCGCATCGACGTTCCGCATCTATCGCAAGGTGCTTCTGCCAACCATTGCGCCGATCTTCCTGGCGGTCGCCGTCATCCAGATCCAGTTCGCCATCAAGACCTTCGACCTCGTGGCGGCCCTGACCAAAGGCGGCCCGGGGATCTCGACCACCTTCCCCGCCATCTACGTCTATGACCTGATGTTCCAACGCGGCCAGATCGGCGAAGGTGCGGCCGCCGCCATCATGATGCTTGCCGCTGTTGCCGTGGTGCTGGTGCCCTATTCATTCTGGGTGGTCTGGCGCCGGCGCAAGGAAGCCGGCCATGGCTGACGTCTCCCTGGACCAGTCGCTCGACCGTCGCGCTGCCGCAGTCGCGTCGCGCCGGCATTTTCTCACCCGCTTCGCCATCTATGGGCTGCTGGTCGTCTTCGCGGCGATCTACCTGGTCCCGTTGCTGGTCGTGGTGCTGAATTCATTCCGCGACCAGCAGGAGATCGCACGCAACGGGTTGATCTCGCTGCCGCGCAGCTTCCGCCTCGATGCCTGGGGGCAGGCCTGGAGCACCTATTGCATCGGCGGCACCTGCGAGGGCATGCAGCGCAACTTCTACAACTCCCTGAAGATGACGATCCCGGCCACGATCATCTCGACGGCGGTCGGCGCGATGAACGGTTACATCCTGTCGAAATGGCGCTTCAGAGGTTCGGAAGCTTTGTTCACCTGCATGCTGCTCGGCGTCTTCATTCCGGGCCAGATTTCGTTGATGCCGTGGGCGTTCATCCTCGGCAATCTCGGCCTCAGCAATTCGGTCTACGGGCTCGTCCTCATCCACGTCATCCAGGGCATTTCGTTCACCACTTTGTTTTGCCGCAACTACTACGTCAGCATCCCCGACGACCTGATCAAGGCGGCGCGCATCGACGGCGCCGGCTTCTGGCGCATCTTCCGCAAGATCATTCTGCCTCTCTCCTCACCGATCCTGATCGTCACGGTGATCTGGCAGTTCACCGGCATCTGGAACGAATATCTGTTCGGCGTCGTCTTCACCTCCGGGCAGCAACAGCCGATCACGGCAGCGCTCGTCGCGCTGACGGCAAGCGGCACCAATGTGCGCGCCTACGATGTCATGAGCGCCGCCGTGCTGATCGGCGCGCTGCCGCCGCTGCTGATCTATCTCTTCGGCGGCAAGTATTTTGTGCGCGGCCTGACGCAAGGTGCCATCAAATGAGGCGCGATCAAGTGAAGGGCATTGCATGTCGACATTGATCATCCGATCGCTGCGCAAGAACTTCGGCGCGGTCGAGGTGCTGAAGGGCATCGATCTCGAAGCGCGGAACGGCGAGTTCATCGCGCTGGTCGGACCGTCCGGCTGCGGCAAGTCCACTCTGCTGGCGATGATCGCCGGGCTCGAATCTGTTACCTCCGGCGAGATCCGCATCGACGGAAGGCTGGTCAATTCGGTGCCGCCGAAGGACCGCGACATCGCCATGGTGTTCCAGTCCTACGCGCTTTACCCGACGATGACGGTGCGCGAGAACATCACCTTCGGCATGGAAAGCCGCCGCGTGCCGAAGCCGCAGCAGGACGAGGCTGTAAAACGGGTTGCCGCTTTCCTTCAGATCGAACCGCTGCTTGGACGCAAGCCCGGACAGCTCTCGGGCGGCCAGCGCCAGCGCGTCGCCATGGGCCGGGCGCTCGTGCGTGATCCCAAACTGTTCCTGTTCGACGAGCCGCTTTCCAATCTCGATGCCAAGCTGCGCGTCGACATGCGTACCGAAATCAAGAAGCTGCATCACCGCGTCGGCAAGACCACGGTCTACGTCACCCACGACCAGGTCGAGGCGATGACGCTGGCATCGCGCATCGCCGTGATGCATCAGGGCGAGGTCCAGCAATTCGACGATCCCGCCACGATCTACAACCGTCCGGCCAACATGTTCGTCGCCGGCTTCATGGGGTCGCCGGCGATGAATTTTTTGGCCGCGGAACTGAGCCAGGAAGGCGGCCGCCCGACTGTCGTGCTGCAGACCGCCGACGGCAAGACGGCCAGCCTGCCGATCGTCCAGGCGCTCCCATCCGACACGCCGCGACAGCTTGTGCTCGGCATCCGTCCCGAGCATATCTACCGCTTCGATCCGGACCTTGCGCGCCGCAAGCCGGGCATCGCGCAGATCGATGCAGTGGTCGAACTGGTCGAGCCGACAGGCGCGGAGACCATGGCCGTCCTGCGCCTGGGCGGCAAGGAGATCACCGGCCGTTTCGACCCCGACGGCACGCCGCTTATGGGCGAGGCGGTGACGCTCGGCATCGACATGGCGCGTGCCTGCCTGTTCGACCCGACGACCCAACGCCTGATCTGATCTGACCCGATCTGATCTGACCCGATCTGACCGAAGCTTGATCTGAAAAGAGTTCCGCCTTGTCCTTCGCCACCTATCCGAGCCTGTCCGAGCGCGTCGTGCTGATCACCGGCGGTGCGTCGGGCATCGGCGCCGACACGGTCCGCGCCTTCGCCGCCAATGGCGCACGAGTGGCGTTTCTTGATCTGCAGCAGGAGGCCGGCGAGGCGCTCGCGCGGGAACTCGCCGCCGCGGCAGCGCACGCGCCCCTGTTCCTGCGCTGCGATGTGACCGATATCCCCGCCCTCCAGGCCGCGATCGGCACGGTGCGCGACCGCCTCGGGCCTGTCGCAGTGCTGGTCAACAACGCCGCCGATGACAATCGCCTCTCCGTCGCCGACGTGACGCAGGAAGATTGGGACCACGCCCAGGATGTGAACCTCAGGCACCACTTCTTTGCCGCCCAGGCCGTGCATCCGCACATGCAGGAATTGGGCTTTGGTTCGATCGTCAATTTTTCCTCGATCGCCTGGCGTTTCGGCGCGTCAGAGATGGCCCCCTATGCGGCGGCCAAGGCTGCGGTGGTCGGGCTGACCTTCGCGCTGGCGCGGGCGTTTGGCCCCGACAACATCCGCGTCAACGCCATCGAGCCGGGCGCCGTCATCACCGACCGGCAGCGGGAGCTTTGGTACAAGACCGAAGGTTCGGTCGACCAGGTCGTGCAGCGCCAGGTGATCCGCAAGGTTCTGCTCGGCGAGGAGATCGCGCGCACGGTGCTGTTCCTCGCCGCCGACGACAGCCGCATGATCACCAAGCAGTCGATCACCGTGGATGCCGGCCTGCGATGACCACACCTGACTCAAAGGATCGCTTCATGCTCGAGGTCGGCCTGAACCCCTACGGCCTGGCCTATCATCTCGGCCTCCAGGGCCGCGGCACGCCACGCGCCAATCCGCAGCCAGCGGGGCTCGAAGGTTTCATCGCGCTCGCGACCGAACTCGGCGCGCGCGTGCTGGAGATCTGGGTGCCATGGCTGAGCGAGCTTTCCGACGACGCGGTGATCGCGCTGCGCGAACGGCTCGCCGGCCTTGGCATCACGCCGGTCGTCAGCGGCGGCCTGCTGGTGGGCGAACCGCTCGACGATGCGTTTCGGGCCGCGCGCCTGCTCAAGGCCAAAATCATCCGGACGGCGCTGACGCCGGTTCTCTGCGGCGACCGCAACGCCGCCGGCGCAAAATGGAGCGAGTACGCCGGCATCATTCGGGGGCGATTGGTGGAATGGGGTCCCCGCGCGAATACCGAAGGGTATGTCCTTGCGATCGAAAACCACCAGGACTTTACCAGCCGGGAACTCGTCGATTTCTGCGCCCTCGGTGGTGACAGTGTGGGCGTCACCTTCGACACCGGCAACACGTTCCC
The DNA here is from genome assembly GCF_000503155.1 of Mesorhizobium sp. LSJC285A00. NCBI lineage: Bacteria > Pseudomonadati > Pseudomonadota > Alphaproteobacteria > Hyphomicrobiales > Phyllobacteriaceae > Mesorhizobium > Mesorhizobium sp. LSJC285A00. The sequence continues at coordinate 42,467 of NZ_AYVK01000025.1, read as the reverse complement.
GGTCGGCGAAGCGCCGCTCGATTTTACGAAGGTGATCGCCCCCTATGTCCGCCATGTCCACCTCAAGGATTACCGCGTGCAGTTCACGACCGAAGGCTATCGGCTGATCCGTTGTGCCATCGGCGACGGTGCGGTGCCGTTTGCCGAGCTGTTCGCCATTCTTGGCCAACACCACGATCGCATGACCGCCGTTCTCGAACCGGGCGCCTTGGAGGCCCGGCATGTCCGCTATCTCAGCGACGACTGGTGGCGCGGCTATCCGCAGAAGACGGCACGCGAATTTGCCGCCTGCCTGGCGGCCGCGCAGCGCAACCGGCTGCCCGACGATGCCGACTACCGCACGCCTTGGGAGCGCGAAGCCGACGTCTCACTGGTTTCCTATGAGCTCGACATGATCCGGCGCAGCGCGGCCAACATGCGCAAATTTGGTTTGATGGAGAAGATCTGATGACGGCACGTGAACTCGATGGATTGACCGCCTTCGTCACCGGCTCCGGCCGCGGCCTCGGCCGCGTGATGGCCGAGCGCCTGGCCGAACTCGGCGCCAATGTCGCAATCCACGACATGGACGAGGAAGCGCCGGCCAAATATGGCGAGTTCGCCAATCTCGGCGAAGTGGTCGAGCGCCTGAAGCGGCACGGCACGAAGGTCACGTCGGTGACCGGCAACATTGGTGACCAGAAGGCGGTGGCCGAGATGAAGCGCAAGATCGAGGCCGATCTCGGCGACGTGCATGTGCTGGTCAATTGCGCCGGCGGCGACATCGGCGCCAAGGGCGGCAAGCCGAACCCCAACAACGCCCTCGACATCGAACTGGACGACATCCGCGTGCTCACCGAGAACAATCTGATCGGCACGATGCTGGTCTGCCAGGCCTTCGTGCCGCCGATGAAACGGCGCGGCGGCGGCTCCGTAATCAACATCGCGTCGGCGGCGGCACATCTCGGCTGCTCGCCCGAGGTCGTCTACTCCACCTTGAAGGCCGCGGTCGTGCATTACACGCGCTGTCTCGCCAAGGAACTGATCGACGACGGCGTGCGCATCAACGCGGTCAGCCCAGGCGCCACGAAGACGGCACGCTTCCAGGCGACCCGCGTGGTCGATCCCGAGCGCATGGACTCGAGCAGGAAGTCGCTGAACCGCTATGCCGAGCCCGAGGAGATCGCCGAGGCGGTGGCCTTTCTGGCCGGCCCCCGCGCACGATTTATCAATGGGCAGGTGCTCCGCGTCGATGGCGGGTTTACGATCTTTCCGGGGTGATGGGGGAGGCCTCGAATTTCAATTTCGGGGCCGAAAGCGGAAGGTCCGTTTTCGGGATTCCTGGGTTAAATTGCCCCCTCACGCCTCGAGCTTTTCGCAGCGTCAAAACGGCTGTGGAGGGATTGGCAGGCTATACCGCTGACGAAGCGCACATGTGACGCACCGAGGATAAGTAACCCCGCTTGGTCACGAGGGCGCTGCCGACCGGTTGGTCGAAACTGGCGCTGGCACTCGCTATTCACGAAATTGCCGATCACCCTGACGAGGTCCACTAAGCAATGGTGAACGTCATTTCTGAAGTCGCAAGCAACTCGGCCGCCCTACTCCACTGAGGTCAGCCATGCCTTCGCGGAGCCGACGCAATCTCTGCTGGAGCCTGCATGCTTCTTCAGGCGCAAGCGCTGTGTCTCAGTGCGGCATGAATCCTTTTCTCAGCCAAGCCAATATCTTGCTCCCATTGAGGACCCTGCGGACACGTCCGGCGGCCCAGCCAGCCTGCATGGTGGCGCCGGTGTGGCAACTGCAGACGATCTCATGCAACTGCCAATCGGAGAGTTCGAAGAAGCGTCTGGCTTCCCCGTAGGTATCCGATTGCATGCCCGATGCACGCAGCAGTGGATCGTCAAAGGCGACACTGATCGCCGATCCGACCGCGCGCGCTTCTCCGCGGACAGAGGGATGCAGATGCTCAGTCCCGGTGAGAGCCACAAGGGAGCGCGTCGGATTTCGATAGAGCAGTTCCGCCCACCGCTCTATCCGTTGCGTCCTTGTAGCCAGCAGAGCCGGCGACAGTGGACTGATGTCCGCGACTGACTGGAGTTGATCGAGTGTCTGGTGCTTCATGACTGCCTCCTGTTGGTCGTTCCAATCCCAAGGCCTTTGCTGCAGGATTGGCTCACACGCTAAGCCGCCTCGTAAAGGAGCGGCGGCCGATCAGGTGTTGCCACCAATCGCCCACAGGCACCACGCGGCGGCATCTGCAGCGACCCCAACTGCATTCCTTCGCCAATGTTCCAGCGGGATGAAAAAAACTGTGCGGCCGGCCGACCCGACGGACCCGGCTGGCGCACGCAGGATCCTGAACTGCTGGACGATGATGACGCAGGCCCGGAAAGGCGGCTAGGTTGGACCTTGCTTTTCAGGCTTGACCATGATGTTTCACTACCCGCTCGGTCATCGCGGGAAGGCCAGGAGCAGAGCCGCTGGCGGCAACGATGAGTTGCGGACGAGGTCGGGCGGTGGAGGACGACGCCCTTGGGCCGCCAGGTCACTGAAGGACCAACCAAAGCGGCGCTTCGGGCGTAAAAGCGATGTCCTTGTAGGTCTGCAATGTCTGCTTATGGAGGAACGGCGGCAAGGCCTCTTTGACCGGCATGGGGCGCATTGCTGACCGGCAGATTTTGGGCCGACAGCAGACCCTCTGCTGCTTGGGTACCCAGCACGCAAGCTGACATGTGAGACCTCGGCGCGAAGGCCGGGACCAGGCCCTCTCCAGGTTCGCATGTTGGCGCTGAAGCGCCTTATCGTTCAGCCTCGCGGCACATAGATCATATGAACCGTATCGTCATCGATCAATGTGCTCGACACCAGTTGCAGCGCAGGCCTTGCCTCGTGGAAGAAAGGCTTGCCTTTGCCGAGCACGAACGGCCTCACGTGCAGGTGATACTCCTCGATCAGCCCCAGCCTGGTCATAAGGCCGGCCAGTTCCGGACCGGAAACGCTCAGGGTACCCTCCGTGCGGGCCGCGATCTCGCGAATCTGCGCTTCAATATCGCCGGAGATGAGGGTGGCGTTTGGGCCTACCCGTGAAAGTGTGCGCGAAACGACCCATTTGGGCAGCTTGCGCCAGAGTGTCGCGAACTGGCGAAGCGAAGCATCCCATTCCGCGTGATCATCGTCCCAATAGCGCATGACCTCGTACATCCGGCGGCCATACACAGCGCCGGCATGGTTGCGAATCGTCTCGATCCAGTACTCGAAGTGCTTCTGGCTTGGTGCGCCCATGACCAGATTTCCGGCAATGTCATCGACATAGCCATCGATGGAAACGTTCATTCCCAAGATAAGTTTGCCCAAAAGCAGCGCCTTCACCTAGTGGGTCCACGGACCAACCGCTTGTAATGCAAGCGGTCAGAGGCTATCGCAACTGATTGCAAATCGCAAGCAGCATGGAAGGAAGCGTTCGTGCCGCAAACGAGCCCTGCCTTGTCCCATCAACCCTGCACTTGAACAGCTGGGTGATCCGTCCCGGCTACCGCCATCTACGCCTGCCGTCCCGAATCGAGTTGCACCCCAAGTCGCTCGTTCCGTCTCCACCGCACCACGGCGCGATAGCTGGTATGATCGACCGGCACGTGAAGCACGAAACGGTCGGGGATTGCGATATCGGCCTTCACCCGCAGCTCCGCACCGTGGGCGTGCTGGTTACAAACCAGACAATTGATACTGGCGTCGCCAACGCGGATTGTCGCTTCCTTCAGAACAAGATCACGGATATGCGACCGTCGCTCTATCGGTGGGTCAGCCGGCATTGCCTTATCCCTCTGATTTGACGACCTGAAACTCTTCTGAACCCGGAATGGAAAGCGCACTACCGGCCCAGCGGTTGCCTCGAAAGACTGACGAGCTCGGCTTCGTCGACCACGCCGGCCATATAGTTCGCGATTATCCGGGATGCGATGGCGTCGCGTGCTTCGGGCGACTGACCGTCGCGCTTAAGCTGCTCGAATACACGGCCCAACAGCTCGAGTTCGGATGGCTGCAAAACGCCGGCCTCGGTGGCTTTGCGTCGAATGGGCATTTGTGATCCTCCACTACGGTCAACAACATACGACCGCGGCAGGGAAACTCAACTCACCTGTCGAGGGCGCCGCGCGGGCGGCGCCGACCACAAATCCCGTTTACCCGAGCGGGGAGTTTTTCACTCAAAGCCACAGTGATCTGGTCCATACAAAGCCCGCCAGCAAAGCCAGCGGGCGCAATAGGTCATAAGATACGCCGCTAGAACCAGCTTCGGTCGCGTTCCTGGCTTTGCCCGAGCAGCATGCCGATCAACAGCCCGGCAATGCCGCCAAGCACGAAAGCGCTGCTGATGGTGCCGGGATTTTGCTGGACGGCTTCGGACACCGTCTGCGCCTGCGATCTCAGCTGCTGCGTTGCCCGTGCCGCGCGCTCGGTCGCGCTGCCATACCAGCCGCCGGCTTCGCCGACGGCATCTTCTGTGCGTTCGGCGAGCGTCCGGTTGATCTTGCTGATCTCGCGCTTCAGCGATGCGACCTGCTTCTCCAGGGCCTCCTGGGCCTCTCGGGCGGAAATCTTCGGGGTGTCCTTCGGGGTGTCGTTCTCGGCCATGGCTGTTCCTTTCGTTGAGGCAAGGGGAACGGCCAACGGACAAGGATGGTTCCGCTGCCTGCCGTCACGGTCATTCGCCGGGCCGGCCGCCAACTTTGGGAACACTCTCCCGATCCAACGGTTGTGGCTGATGGAGGGCACGCATTTGTCGAATCGATCGAGCCATGCTGAAACGCTGCGGACGGTCTCCGACCTGCTCCACCGCGCCCGCCGTGTCATTCGCGACGGCGGCCATGCGGCGGCGATGTTCGAAATAGACACGCTGCTGCAGGTCGCCCAGACAGAGGTTGCGCGCCGCCTCGAACGCAACGATCGCTGAACCTCGATAGGCCACCGCCGGCGCTATTCGTTGCGGGCGGCGAAGGCCTCGTTTCCCTTTGCGATGGACTTGCAAGGCGCCCATCGAGCGGGTCGCCGTCCGAGCCACGCGTCGACATCGCAAAGGCGCAAAATCCGAGGATGAGGGGCCATCATCGCGGCATCGACCCTCCCGGTTATAACGCTTGGGCGGCGGAACAAAGCTTGGCCGCACTGGTTAGGCTCACAGCACGATGTGTGCCCCAACGAGGATCTCTGTCCATGAAAACACGTGTTCTTCTAGCTTCGCTGGCCACCGCCACAGCCATGGTCTTCGCCCTGCCCGCCTTCGCCGCCGACAGTGCTCAGGACTTTGTCGACAAGGCTGCCATCGGCGGCCTGTTCGAAGTGGACTCCAGCAAGATCGCAGAAGGCAAGGCCCAGGATCAAGGCGTCAAGGATTTCGCCAAGAAGATGATCGACGATCACGGCGCCGCCAACGCCAAGCTTGCGACCATCGCCGGCGAACAGAAGCTGAAAGTGCCGACGGAGCTGGACGCCAAGCACAAGGCCGATCTGGAGGCTCTGCAGAATGCCAACGATGCCGTCGACAAGCCCTATGTCCAGATGCAGCGCGATGCGCATTCGGAGGCGGTCACGCTGTTCGAGAGCTATGCCAAGGACGGCGACAACGCGCAGCTGAAGACCTTCGCCTCCGAGACCTTGCCGACGCTCAAAATGCATCAGGAAATGGTCGAGAAGATCGCTTCCGCCGACAATGCATCGTCGACCACCAGCTCCACCACCCCGGCCGTGAGCACGACCGACACCACCAATCCGGCCGCCCCGGTCCCGGGTGCCAACAGCTTCACCGAGGATCAGGCGAAGAGCCGCATTCAGGATGCCGGCTTCTCCGGCGTGTCCAAGCTGACCAAAGACGACCAGGGCATCTGGCGCGGTCAGGCCACCAAGGATGGCAAGACCACGACCGTGGCGCTCGATTATCAGGGCAACGTCGTTGCCGGCGCGAACTGAACCCTCTGAACCAGAACGAGGAGATCAAGACCATGAAAACCGTAACCGGACTTTTCGACAACTACGATGATGCCTCCGATGCCGTCGGCGAACTGGAGGCAATCGGCGTGCCGCAGGCCGACATCAGCATCGTCGCCAACAATTCGGATGACTGGTACGACGACGGCGACACTTCCAACGCCGCCGAGGATGCAGCCGGCGGCGCCGGTCTCGGAGCCGTCATTGGCGGCGCCGGCGGGCTTCTGACAGGGCTCGGCATCATGGCCATTCCTGGCGTCGGTCCTGTCGTGGCCGCAGGATGGCTGGCCGCCACCGCGGTCGGCGCCGTTGGCGGCGCGGTCGTCGGTGGCGCTGCCGGTGGCATCGTCGGGGCGCTGACCGAGTCCGGCGTCCCCGAAAGGGATGCCCATGTCTATGCCGAGGGCGTTCGCCGCGGTGGCACGATGGTGACCGCCAGGGTCAGCGACGAACTCGCCGACGAGGCCGAGCGTATTCTTGGCGAGTCCAACTCGGTCGATCTGCAAGACCGCCGACGCGCCTACGAAGCCGGTGGCTGGACCGGCTTCGATGCCAATGCCGACCCCTACACCGACATCGAGGCCGAGCGCGACAAAACGCGCAACGCCAGCCCACTTTGATCATCGAGCCCCGCCGCCGCACAGATCGGAAGAGCGTCGTGTAGGGAANGACAAAACGCGCAACGCCAGCCCACTTTGATCATCGAGCCCCGCCGCCGTACGGCGGCGGGGCCAAGGGTGCTGTCGGCGCGCTGCGAGCGAAATTCAATTTCGGCCATAAGGGGCGGGTCTATTCGGACCTGCCCCTTTTCGCTGTTGCCTTGGCTTGACCGGCTCTTGCCGTGTTAGCATCGAACCAACGAAACCAGCCCCAGGAAGGCATGAGCCCGTCCCCGCAACTGATTGCCGAATGGCCGTTGTCGCCGTCAGCGACACTCGGGTCCGCCGTGCGCTCCAAGGGGATCGAACGTGAAGTCAGAGCCCGGCTGCCATGGGCAGTCAGGAAGCATGTCAAGGCCGAGACGGGCCGCATCGCATTGCGAATGTCGAAATCCGAAGCGGAAGCGTTCAAGGCCGCCTCTGCCAGCATCTCCAAAACACTGGAGGGAGTGGAGGCGCTGCCTGTGCTTCCGCGCGAGGTCGAGGATATCCTCACGATCTCTTCGCGCGAGCGCCACAAATGGCTCAAGGACGGTCGGCTGCAAAGCACCGGCACACGTACCGTCAAGATGCGTGGGCGATCAAAGTCTGTCACCTTCCACGTTTTCGACCCGCGCCACATCGAAGACGTCCTGGACCGCGATCTGGCAACCGTGTGGAGAGAGCAGGATGTCCAGGAAGTCGCCGAGAACAGGCGGCGCGGCGCGGGCAAGGCCGCGCTGACGCGCGCGGGAAAGGGCACCGGCCAGGCTCGCACTGCGAGGAACACCCGGAACACGGACGGCCCGGCGCCCGGATTGAAGGGCTGGGATGCGTTCGAGGACGAAGGCCTGCTGCGATAATGATGCTGGCGCTTGCCCTTGTATTTTGGGCGTGTGCGGGGCGAGTCTCAGCCTCGGCGCATCAATCCCGCTGCCCGCAGCGCGTCCTCGATGACCTTGGTGATCCCGGCCGCCGGACCGCCGCCTGGCGGATTGACACGCTCCGGGGTCGGATCGACACGGACGGCTCGCGGTTTTTCCTTCGGCGAGAAAGGCTGCAATGCAGTGCCTGAAGCGGCCTTGGCTTTCGCCGCGCGTCGTACCTCTGGCTTCGTCAGCCCCCAGAAACGGGCGATGTGGCGCGTCGAGGAAATCCCGGCATCCAGCATGAACGGCCCTGCTTTGCCGAGAGCATTGTCGCCGCTCGCCTGCAATGGCGTGCCATGGCCCATGCCGGCAATGCTGTATGCCTCGACCACGTCGCGGCCTTTGCCATCGGACCAGACTTTTCGGCTCTGACCGTCGACCTTTTCCGTGCGTGTCGGCGCTTGAGCGAGGCCGTGCACGCCCTGCCATTGCGCCAGCACCGCGTCGGCATTGGAAGGCACCACTGTCGTATCGGCCGAGCCCTGCCAGACCGAAATCCTCGGCCACGGCCCCTTGTGCAGCGAAGCAGCCCGCAAAAGACGCTGCAGGTCGCTTCTGGACGGGCCGCCATGGCCACGCATGCGGTCGAAGGCTTCGGGGATGGTCGAGGCGCTGCCATAGGCAAGCCCGGCAATGATCGCGCCACCGGCAAACACGTCCGGGTAGGTCGCCAACATCACCGCCGCCATGGCGCCGCCAGCGGAAAGGCCGGTGACGAATATCCGCTTGCGGTCGAGACCGTGAGTGACCACCGCCGCCTCGATCATCTGGCGGATGGACAGCGCCTCGCCGCTGTCGCGGCTTATATCGCCTGGCACGAACCAGTTGAAGCAAAGATTGGCGTTGTTGGCGCGCTGCTGCTCGGGGAAAAGCACGGCAAAACCCTGATCGGCAGCAAGTTCGGTCCAGCCGGAACCATGGTCGTAGCCGGCGGCAGTCTGGGTACAGCCATGCAGCACCACGACCAGCGCCGCCTGCTTCGGCAGGTTTTCAGGAAGATAAAGCCGCGCACGCAAGGCGCCCGGATTGGACCCGAACCCTGTCATCTCGGACAGGTGATCTTCCTTGCTCTGTCCTGCACCGGCTGGCCGGCGGCGCATCGCGCTCAGCCGGGCGATCGTATCGGATATGTCTCGCAAATTGGTATCCTTGCGCGCCGGAATGGGCAGACTCGTGCACACAACGCACACGCAGCAATATCGTTGCTGCACTGCACAATAACAAGCGGCACGGCCGATTAAATGACCGGTGGATCACAGGATCCGCTGCACAGCTTGTAACGACGAGCGCAATTTGCCCCGGCTGACCTCTGGTCAGTCAGCCGGTCGAGGGCGGCAGGCGCTGGCTCACCAGCGCTGATGCACGTAGGGCTTGATGTTCTCATCGTAGACCGCCTTCACCTTGGCCATCAACTCGGAGGATAACGGCGCAAGCTCAGCCGCTTCCGCATTGGAAACCGCCTGCGCCGGATTGCGGGCGCCGGGGATGACAACCGTCACCGCGTCGAACATCAGGATCCAGCGCAGCGCGAATTTCGCCATGGTGGTGTCGCCTGACACCAGCGGCCGCACCTTCTCGACCGCCGCCAGCCCGACCTCATAGGGCACGCCCGAAAACGTCTCGCCGACATCGAAGGCTTCGCCATTCCTGTTGAACAGGCGATGGTCGGTGGTCTCGAACTTGGTGTCCGTCCTGAACTTGCCGGACAGCAGGCCGCTGGCCAGCGGCACGCGGGCGATGACGGCGACATCGTTCTTTTTCGCCTCAGCGAAGAACAGCTCGGCCGGGCGCTGGCGAAAGGCGTTGAAGATGATCTGCACGCTGACGACGCCGGGATATTGCATCGCCTTCAGCGCCTCTTCGACACGCTCGACGCTGACGCCGTAATTGCGGATCTTGCCCTGCTCGGTGAGCTTGTCGAGACGCTCGAACACCTCCGGATGATAGTAGAGATCGGTCGGCGGGCAATGCAGCTGCACCAGGTCGAGCGTGTCGGTCTCGAGGTATTTCAGGCTGCGGTCGATCCAGCCGGTGAGGTTCTCGACGCTGAAGCCCTCGACCGTCTGCTTCGGCAGCCGCCGTCCGGCCTTGGTGGCGATGAACGGGCGCGCGCCACCGCGTTCCTTCATCACCCGTGCGATCAGCTTTTCCGAACGGCCGTCGCCATAGACGTCGGCGGTGTCGAGGAAGCTGACGCCGGCATCGAGCGCGGCATGCAGGGCTGCGACCGCATCGTCATCATTGACCTCGCCCCAGGCGGCGCCGATCGCCCACGCGCCGAAGCCGATCTCGCTGACTGATCTGCCGGTACGGCCAAATTTCCGTGAATGCATTTTGCTTCCTGACTTGCGGCTTTGATGACGGTTCTGATTTCGGGAGCCTCATATCGCATGGCAACGCGATTGACATCCCTCTTCCTGGGATTTACCAGATTACAGGGTTGTATGACAACCAGGCAAGATTGCAACAATTTGGAGCCGGGAGGAACATGTCGCTGATGCGCGACCTTTATCTCGGCGGGCTCGCCGGATGAGCAGTCCGTCAACCGTGGTTGGCTCCCTAATCGTGAACAGCCTTGTCGCGCAGATCCTCGAAGCGGGCATAGCTTTTGGTCAGATGGCTGCGCATGGCGCGGCGCGCGGCGTTGACGTCCCTGGCTTCGATGGCCCCGATAATGGCGCGATGCTCGCGCTGCATGCGGTCGAGATATTTTTCCCGCTCGGCCTCCGTCATCCGGTCGAGCCGCGTCCAATGGCGCGGGACCATGGCGCTGCNTCGAGATATTTTTCCCGCTCGGCCTCCGTCATCCGGTCGAGCCGCGTCCAATGGCGCGGGACCATGGCGCTGCCGAACGTGTCGAACAGCCGGGTGAAATTCGGGTTCTGCGTCGCGGCGAGAATGGCGCGGTGGAAGCCGAAATCCTCTTCCGAGCCGGAGCCGCCGGCACGCACCGCCGCCTCCAGCGCGTCGAGCCGCGCGCTCATCTGCTGGAGCGCCGCCTCGCTGCGCCGTTGGGCAGCGAGGCCGGTCGCCTCCACCTCGATGCCCATGCGCAGTTCGAGCACGCGCAGCACCTCGTCGATCGATTCGAGATCGTCGGGCAGCACGGAAAACGTCTTCGGCGGCGGATCCTTGGCGACGAAGGCGCCGAGCCCCTGGCGCGTGGTAATCAGCCCGCGCGCACGCAGCGCCGCCAGCGCCTCGCGCACCACGGTGCGGCTGACGCCTGTGGCAGCAACAATCTCCTGCTCGGTCGGCAGCCGCTGCCCCGGCGCAAGGTCACCGGATTCGATCTGCGCAATCAGCGTGTTGACCAGACCCGTCCGCAGGTTGGGCGCCTGCGGTATGGCATCGAAAGTCATGGGCTCCGCCATCGGTGGCACTCCGGTTCGATTCTTGTTCGAAGGCCGAATCTTATTCAAAGAATTGCATCGACGGGTGCCCGCCGCAAGGCGACGAAAGTTCGGCCCGCTGGCACGAGCCATGGGAGGATTGCATGAAAGAACGCATCGGCTTCATCGGCCTGGGCAGCATGGGCGCCGGCATGGCCGACAATCTGCTGCGCAAGGGCTGGCCGCTGACGGTGCATGTCCACCGCAGCCGCACCGCCGCAGACCGGTTGATCGCCGCCGGCGCCACCGAAGCGCCAAGCCCGCGCGAACTCGCCGCCGCCTGCGACATCGTGATCCTCTGCGTCACCGGTTCGCGCGAGGTCGAAGCGCTGGTCAAGGGCGCGGACGGCCTTGCCGCGGCAGCCAAGCCGTTGCTGATCATCGACTGCTCGACTTCCAATCCGTCATCGACGACAGCGCTTGCCGCCGACCTCGCGGAGCAGGGGATGACGCTGATCGACGCGCCGCTGGCGCGCACGCCCAAGGAAGCCGCCGAGGGCAAGCTCGACGTCATGGTCGGCGGCCCGGCCGAAATCGTCGCCCGAGCACGGCCGGTGCTCGAAGCCTTCGCCGCGAGAATCGTCCACACCGGCCCAACCGGCAGCGGCCACACCATGAAGCTGCTCAACAATTTCATCTCGATGGGCTATTCCGCGATCTATTCGGAAGCGCTGAGCCTCGGCGCCAAGGCCGGCCTGACGCCGCAGGTATTCAACAGCGTCATCTCCGGCAGCCGCATGGATTGCGGCTTCTACCAGGCCTTCTTCGATTTCGTCCTCAACCGCAACGAAAACGCCCAGCGCTTCGCCATCGCCAACGCGCTCAAGGACATGACCTACCTCGCCTCCTTCGCCCAGGCCGCCGGCATCGCCAACCCGATCGGCGCCGCTGTGCGCAATGGGTTCGCTACGGCCGTCACAACAGGCCATGGCGAGAAATTCGTGCCGGCGCTTTCGGATATCGTGGCGGGTTTGAACGGGGTGTCGCTGGTGGAGGCGGCGGGGTAAAACCTCGTACGGCGCTCCCCAAATCGGGCGCTTTCTGGTGGCAGCGGAGGCGATGCACAAGAGCATCGTCGGTCCGTTCCTAGCGTACCCGAGTGAGCACTACCGCGCGCTTCGTGAGGTCCACGAACCGCTGTTAAAGCGATTGTGACAAGAAGGCTGAGTTCATCCAATGGAACGGGACAGGACCGGTGCAACTGCGTGAGAAGCCGTCGAGCTAACAAGCGCGTTGCGCTAGCCCACAAACCACGTCAGCCCCAGAAGCAACATGCCGAACGCGACCACACAGTCGAGAATCCTCACCTGCCGAACACCGATTAGAGCCAGCCCGGTGCCAAGAAGCCCGCCGATCGTTCCCGTAAGTATCAACTGGGTCATGCTGCCTCCGACATTCGAACCGTAGCACAATGCCCGTAACATGCCCAGCGCAGCGCGGGAATCTCAGGTGTAGCTGCTACCTATTACCGAATTTTTTCCAGGCCGCGACCTCTGCGATAGCGATTCCTCGCCCTCATAATGGGGAGAGGTGGCTCGGCGAAACCGAGACGGAGAGGAGGCCAGCGCTGACATGTGCTATGGGCGCGATTGAGGGCGCGGGCCGAAACCGCTATCCCGAAACCTCCTTGCGGAGAAACCTTCCACAGTCATGAATTGCCCGCGCCCATCACCGATCCCTCCATGTCAAACCGCAAGATCGGTCGAGCGCGACATCTCCAAGAGCGCCTATCTGGTGTCGCCACGCAGGACGAGACGTTGATGACGGCACTTGAAAACTACCATGCCCGGATGCAGCGGGTGCTGGACCACATAGACCAGCATCTGGACGGAGATCTGGGCCTGGAAGCGTTGAGCGGCGTCGCGGCGTTCTCGAAATACCATTTCCACCGGCAGTTCACGTCAACCTTCGGCTTGTCCGTGCATCGCTATGTCCAGCTCGCCCGCCTGAAGCGCGCTTCTTACAGGCTTGCCGAGAGCGACGCCCAAAGCGTCACGGATATAGCGATGGATGCCGGCTACGACGCGCCGGATGCCTTCGCCCGCGCCTTTCGGCAACGGTTCGGACAATCGCCTTCGTCGTTCCGGAAGTCTCCCGACTGGGGGGCGTGGCTCATGGCCTTCGGGCCGCTCGAAAAAGCAAGGACCACGCTCATGCAGATAATCTTCGAACCCGCCGACGTGATCATCCGCGATGTGCTGCCGACGCCGGTGGCGATCATGGAGCATCGCGGCGACCGGGCGACGCTTCCTGACACCATCCAGCGCTTCATCGCCTGGCGCAAGGCGGCCGGCCTCTCGCCCGAGACAAGCCCGACCTTCAACATCTTCCGTTCCGAAAGGGAGCCGGCGAACCCGGCCGATTACAGCATGGATATTTGTGCCGGAACCGACCTGCCGGTAGAAGGCGGGCCGATCGAGGACGCGCAGATGAAGGCCGGCGTGATCCCCGGCGGACGCTGCGCGGTGCTGCGCTACCCCGGCAACACCAACAATCTCGAGCCGGCAGCGCTTTACCTTTATCGGGAGTGGCTTCCGGCCAGCGGCGAGGAGGCGCGCAACTTTCCGATCTATTGCCAACGGCACTTTTCGTCGAACGGACCGGTGCGCGAGGTGGTGCTTGAGCTGTTTCTGCCGCTGAAATAGCGCGGTGGGGTGGCGGCCTATCTCCGCCCCTGAGCTGGTTGAGCCGACGACCGTGTGAAATCTGATATGGCGCTCCCCCACTCCGTCTCGGCTTCGCCGAGCCACCTCTACCCCACATTCGTGGGGGAGAGGAAACCCAAGCTTTTGAAGGGCTGCGATCTCGGAGATTGGCATTTCCTCATCCCCCATGAAATGGGGGGTCCGAAGGACGGGCGAGACCCGTGGCTCGCCCCGGCAAGGTGGCTCGGCGAAGCCGAGACGGAGTGGGGGTCAGCGCTGCCATAGGCGATTGGCCCAGCGCTCGGACAAGGCAAGGCATCCCTAAGCCTGCCCGCGCACAGCCTTCCGCAACCGCGAATGCCGTACCGGAGACGCTGCCTCGGGCCCCGGCGCTATCTCCGCAGCTTCCCCCTCATGCAACCCCACCCGCAGCGCCGCGCCCGCCAGGTGGTCGCGCATCGCCGCTTGTGCTCCTTCGGCGTCGCCGGCACGGATCGCTCTCAGGATGCGCTCATGTTCGCCGAGCGTGATGCGGGCCATGTCGTCCGACTTTTGCTGGTTGCCGGCGGCGAGAATGCTTTCGCGCACCCGCTCGGACACGAAGACCAGGAATTGGCCCATGTAGGAATTGCGCGTCGCCTCGGCGACGGTGCGGTGGAATTCGAGGTCGCTGCGCAGCCAGGCGACGCTGCCATAGGGGGCGGCGCGCATGCCGGACAGCGCATCGCCCATGGCTTTGAGATCGGCGTCGCTGCGCCGTTTTGCGGCAAGGGCCGCCGCCTGCACTTCGAGGATGCCACGCAGTTCGAACAGATTGCGAAACGAGTCGGCGCGCTGCAGCGTCTCATGGTCGATGGTCAGCACCGTCGGGTTGTTGCTCTCGACCACGAAGGCGCCGCGCCCCTGCTGCGACCAGATTCGGCCTTCCGAGCGCAGCCGCGCGATCGCCTCGCGCACCACGTTGCGGCTGACCCCGAAAGTGGTTGCCAGCGCCGCCTCGGTCGGCAGCTGGTCACCCGGCTTCAGCCGGCCTTGCGCGATCTCGCGCGAGATGGAACTGGCCACCAGAGTGGAGAGGTGTGGGCCGCGATTGACCTTGTCGAGTTTCAGCGTCATCGCTCACCTATAGTCGACGGCGGATGCGGACGCCAGAATGCGGCCGTTGCTGAGAATGTAGCGCGGGTCGAATGCGTCCTTGATGCCGGCGGCGAGGTCGAGCGTCACCGGATCGATGCGTTCGAGGAACGCCTTCTGCTTGACCCGGCCGATGCCGTGCTCGGCGCTGATAGAGCCGCCATAGCGATCGACGACGGTGAAGATCTCGGCTTCCGCCTGCTCGAACAGATGTTCCATCGCCTCGGTGCCCATGCCTTCCGGCGGCACGACGTTGAGGTGGATGTTGCCGTCGCCGACATGGCCGTAGGTGACGGCCAGCGCGTCGGGCCGGGCTTTCTCCAAGCCGGCCAGCGCATCGGTGACGAAATCGGCAAGCCTGGAGATCGGCACCGACACATCGGTGCGCAAGTAGCGCCCGCCCCTGCCCTGCCGCTCGACCATGATCTCGCGGTAGAGCCACAACCGCTCACCTTGAGCCCTGGTCGAAGCGATGACGCCGTCCTCGACGATGTCCTCGACGCTGCCGAGAAACCCCAGCAGCATATTGGAGAGGTCGATCAGCCCGCCCGACGACACCTCGATCAGCACATAGACGGGATAGGGCTGGCTGAGCGGATCGGGAAAATCCTGGCCTTCGCGCATGGTGATCTCGATGCCGCCGCGCAGGATCAGTTCGAAGGCGGTGAGCAAATCGCTGCAATCGCGCCGCGCCCTTGCATAGAGTGCCATCGCGTCCTCGACGGAACGCAGGCCAACCAGCGCGGTTTCGATCTGCGTCGGCTTGGGGAATAGTTTCAGCGCCGCCGCGGTGACGATGCCTAGCGTGCCCTCCGAGCCGATGAAGATCTGCTTCAGATCATAGCCGCGATTGTCCTTGCGCAGCACTTTCAGCCCGTTCCAGATGCGGCCGTCGGCCAGCACCACTTCGAGGCCAAGCACCAGGTCGCGCGTCATGCCGTAGCGCAGCACGTTGAAGCCGCCGGCATTGGTGGCGACATTGCCGCCGATGCGGCAGCTGCCTTGCGCGCCGAAGGTGATCGGCAGCAGGCAGTCGCTCGCTTCAGCCTCGCGCTTGGCGTCCTCGAGGATGCAGCCGGCCTCGACCACGATGGCAAAGTCGACCGGGCTGATCGAGCGAATCCTGTTCATGCGCTCAAGCGAGATGACGATCTCGCTGCCATCCGCCGCCACTGCGGCGCCGACGAGCCCGGTCAGGCCGCCTTGCGGCACGACCGGAATGCGCTCGGCATGGCAGAACCGCATCAGCGCCGACATCTCCTCCACCGAAGAGGGCCGCGCCACCGCCAGCGGCCGGCCGAAATGATCGCCCGACCAATCTCGGCTGTAGCGCGCCAGATCCACTTCCTCGGTCAGCAGCCCGCCATTCGGCAGCAAGCCGGCCAGGGCTGCGATCTGCGATGCGGAGGGTGGCGGCACGGCATTCATGGATTGGCTCTGGGCCCCTCGGCAAAACGGCTGGACAAATACCGGCGTTGTCGTGTTATCATACAACCCTGCTTGAGAACATCAAGCGAGGCTTGCCGCCAAGCGTTCGATGTGGATGATCAGACCCGCAAATCACAGAATTCGGAGGACTTCCCCAATGAGCGACGCCCCGGGATTTCGCTATATGCACACCATGATCAGGGTGCTCGACCTCGACAAGTCGATCGCCTTCTACACCGAGGTGCTCGGCATGACCCTGCTGCGCCGCGACGACTACCCCGGCGGCAAGTTCACCAACGCCTTTGTCGGCTACGGCCCTGAGGACAAGGAAGCCGTCGTCGAGCTGACGCTGAACTGGGGCCGCGAAGAACCCTATGAGATCGGCACCGGCTTCGGCCATCTGGCGCTCGGCGTCAATGACATCTACGCCGTCTGCGCCGAACTGGAAAAGCGCGGCGCCAAGATCCCGCGCAAGCCCGGCCCGATGCAGCACGGCACCACCCACATCGCTTTCGTCGAAGACCCCGACGGCTACAAGATCGAGCTGATCGGCCTCGACACGATGTGATCCGATCGGGCCGGACCGCATCGGCCTCGCGCCGATGCGGTCCCGTCCTGTCCGCGCTTGCCTGGGAGGCGGGATCACTTGATGACCGCGATCTTGCTGCGGTCGATGGTAATGGCGACGGCAGCGATCAGCACCGCGCCGAACACCATATTTTCCAGGAAAATGTTGACGCCGACAAAGGTCATGCCGATGCGCACGATCGAGATGATCAGCGCGCCGACCGCCGTGCGGGCAACGCCGCCGAGCCCGCCGGTGATCGCCGTGCCGCCGACGATGACGGTGGCGATGGCCGGCAGCAGCAGCTGGTTGGCCAGCACTGGCGAGCCGCTCGACAGCCTGGCCGCCAGCACGACGCCGGCGATGGCCGCGAGCATACCCGACGCGGCAAAGGCGATGATCTTGGTGCGGTCGACATTGATGCCCGCCGCCCACGCCGCCGGTTCGCCGGCGCCGACCGCAATCGCCTGGCGGCCGAAGCGCGTGTAGCGCAGCGCCAGAAAGGCGGCGATGCCGATCACCGTCGAAATCAGCACCACCACGGGAATGCCGGCGACAGTGGCGTTGATCCAGGCGGTGTTTTCGCGACCAGCCTCCTCGATGGTGATGGCGCGGCCATTGGAGACCCAGAGCGCCAGGCCGGTGACCACGCCGCCGGTGGCGAGCGTCGCCACGAAGGACGGCACGCGTAGCTTGACGTGAACGACGCCGCTCAACACGCCGAAGGCGAGCCCCGACAGGATCGCCACCGGAAAGGCGGCAAGGCCGAGCGAAGGCAGCAATTGCGCCAGGATGACGCTGGCCAGCGATGCCACCGCCTGGATCGACAAATCGATGCCGCCGAGCAGAATGGCGAAGGTGACGCCGGTCGCCAGGATGAACAGCACGGCGGTGTTGGCAAACAAAAGCGCCACGGTTTCGCCGGTGAGGAAGCCGGGCGCGGCGATCTCGATCATCAACAGCAGGCCGACCAGCAGCACCAGCGGAATGGCACCCTGCGTCCACTTGCCTTCGAAAACCCGCCTGATGGAGAACGCTTCATTCATGGGCTCACACCATTGCCCTGAGAAGATCGACCTGGTTCGGCTTGTTGCCCGGGCTGGCATCGAAGCGCGCGGTGATTGCACCGTCGCGCATCACCAGCACCTGGTGCGACAGACCGATCGTTTCCTCCAGCGTGTCGGAAATCAAAAGGATCGCCACGCCTTGCGCCGAGAGATCGCGCACCAATTCGTAGACCTCCTCCTTGGCGCCGACATCGAGGCCGCGTGTGGGATGGTCGAGCACCAGGATGCGCGAGCCCGCCGTCATCCAGCGCGCCAGCACCACCTTCTGCTGGTTGCCGCCGCTGAGCTTGCGGCAGGCGGCATCGGGACCGGGCGCCTTGATGCGCAGCCGCTTGATCCAGTCGGCGGCAAGCCGGCGCTCCTTGCCATAGTCGATGGCGCCATGGCGCATGACGCTGGAGAGATCGGCCAGCGAAATGTTCTCCGCGATCGACAGGAACATCACCAGCCCTTCGAGCCGGCGCTCGCGCGGGACATAGCCGATGCCCTTGCGCACAGCCGGCTCCGGCGAGGAGAAGCGCACGGCATCGCCGGCGATTTTCATCTCGCCGGCATCATGCTGGACGAAGCCGCCAACGGTGCGCGTCACCTCCTCGCGGCCGGAGCCGACGACGCCGGCAATGCCGACAATCTCGCCGGCCCGGATCGAGAGATCGACGCCGTGATAGTAACCGTTGGCGCCAAGCCCCTTGGCCTCGACCATCACGATATCGCGCGGCGCGAGCTGGCGGGCCTCGCGGTAATATTCGGCCTGCAGGCCGCGCCCGACCATGATCTCGTGCAGCTCCGGCGCGGTGACTTCAGCTGCGCGGTGCTCGGCGACGACCGCGCCGTCCTTCATCGTGTAGACACGGTCGGAGATGTTGAGCACCTCGTCGAGGCGGTGCGAGACGAACACAAAACTGGCGCGGGATTTAAGCGAGCGCACCCGCGCGAACAGCACCTCGATATCAGCGGCGTTGAGCACCGAGGTCGGCTCGTCGAGCAGGATGAGCAACTGCCGCTCGACCACTTCCTCCAAGGTCAGCGCCTTGGCGAGCTCGACCATCTGGCGTGCGGCGAAGGTGAGTTCGGAGGTGCGCGCGGTGACGTCGATGTCGATGCCGATCTTGGCCAGTTGCCGCCGCGCCGCCGCGTTCATGGCGCGCCAATTGACGAGGCCGAAGCGGGTGAAGCGGTCCTCTTCGCCGAGATAGATGTTTTCGGCAACCGTCAGGTTCAGCACCAGCGACTGCTCCTGGAACACCATGCCGATGCCATGCCTGGCCGCATCACGGGCGTTGCGCATGCGCAGCTGTTCGCCATCCAGCGTGAGCGAGCCGCCATCCGGCCGGTAGCCGCCGGCCAGCACCCGCATCAGCGTCGACTTGCCGGCGCCGTTCTCGCCGATCAGCCCGACAACTTCATTGGGCCGCACCTCGATGGAGACGTCGCGCAGCGCCTGGACGCCGGGGAAATTCTTGATGATGTTGGACGCCTGCAGCATGGCGTTCACTTGACGATTTTCAGGCGGACACGGTCGAGCGACAGCGCCACCGCGGCGATGATCATCAGACCCTGCACCGTCTGCTGGATGTAGGGCGAGATGCCGAGCAGGATCATGCCATTGGCAAGCACGGTGACGATCAGCACACCGATCAGCGTGTTGACGACGCCGCCCTCGCCGCCGGTCAAAGCGGTGCCGCCGACGACCACTGCGGTGACCGCTGCAAACAGCCTGCCGTCGCCGATGACGGCGTGCGACTGGCCTAGCTGTGCCGCGGCCAGCACGCCGGCAATGCCGAAGAAGAAACCGGCCAGCGCAAAAGCGGTGATGCGCACGCGCACGACATTGACGCCGGAGAGCTTGGCGACATCCTCATCACCGCCGATCGCCAATATGTGGCGGCCGAGCTTGGTGTGATACTGGATGACAGTGGAGAGCAGGAAGGCGCCGAACGCGACCCAGACCGCCACCGGAAGGCCGAGGAAACGGTGCAAGGCCAGGTCGCGGATCGAGGCGTCGTTCAGCTTGATGGCCGTGCCGCCCAGCATATAGACCGACAGGCCGAGGCCGATGAACCACATGCCGAGCGTGCCCATGAAGGACGGGATGCGCAGCATGGTCTGGACGAGACCGCTGACGAAGCCCATGGCGGTGCCGGCGGCGATGGCAGCGAGCACCGCCCACCAGCCATAGTCGTTGCCGTTGCCGTCATTGGCGGCGAGCAGCACAAGCACCATCGCCGCCACCGAAAGCGTGCCTTCGACTGCAAGGTCGATGCTGCCCATCAGGATGATGAAGGTCAGCCCCATGGCCAGCGTCAGCGGCACGGCGGCGGAATTCGCAAGCCGCACCAGATTGCGCAGCTCGATGAAATTGGGATTGGCAATGGCGATGAGTGCGCAGAGTACAATCAGCACCGCCAGCGGCGCCAGGCTGCGCCAGCGCCTGCCGCCCAGGAATGTCGCGATGCGGCCGGGGAACGATGTCATGGGCGTCGTCCGCTCGATGTCCGAAACGGACTTCAGGGGTTCTGTATGGATTGTCAAGAAACCGCTTCCCGTCTGCTGGTGACAGCCGTCGCGACAAGGGGATCGCGACGGCTGCGGGAGGAAGCGGGCCGCCAGGGAGTTGCAGCCCACTCCGATGGATCAGGTGCGGATTGCTCCGGTGACCCGGCCCCACAGATCGTTCCAGTCGATCTCGGGCTTCGCATCGACATTGGTCTTGTAATATTCCTCGACATTGTCGTGCGAGATCAGCACCGCCTTGCCGTAGAACTCACGGTGCTCCGCGGGCTCCTTGGTTGGGTCGAACTTGCCGATCTTGGCGTTGTAGCCGATGGCCAGACCCATGCCGCCCTGCCAGAACGGATCCGAAGTGACGGTGCAGGCGAACTCGCCGGTGCGCACCGCATCGACCGCCGTCTTGATGCCGTCGACGCCGACGATCGGCACCTTGCCGGCGAGATTTTCGGCACGCAGCGCTTCCAGAGCGCCCGAGCCCATATCGTCATTGGCCGCCCAGATGCCCTTGATGTCGTCGCCGAAGCGGGTGAGCAGATTGCCCATCAGGTCGAAGGCTTCGGTCGACTTCCAGTTGGCGACCTGGAAGTCGAGCAGCTTGATGTCCGGGTTGGCAGCAAGGGCTGCGTCGAGGCCCTTCTTGCGCTCGATCGCCGCCGTGGTCGAGATCAGGCCGCCGAGCGCTACGATGCCGCCCTTGCCGCCAATGGTCTTGAACAGGATCTCGGCGATGGTCTTGCCGCTGTCGATGCCGTCGAACTCGATATGCGAGACATAGTTCGGGTTGAAATCCTTCGGGTGCAGATCCCCAGGCTTGTTCCACTGCGTCACCACATAGGCGCCGGCCTTGGCGCAGGCCTCGACGATCGGGCGCGCATCGGGCGTGTCGTTGGGATCGGAATTCAGCACCATGTTGCCGCCGGTCTTGGCCAGCATCGCCTTGATGTCGGCAATGCCCTTCTCGCTGTTGCCTTCCGAAACCAGCGTGACGTGCTCCAGCCCGGCCCATTTGGCATACGCTTCGGCGCCGGTCTTCCACACCGCGTGATAGGGGTTGGACAGCGAGCGGATCGACGTCACCAGTGTCGGCTTGTCCTGCGCGCGCAACACGCTCGGCATGGCGAGTGCCGCCACGCCGGCGGTGGCGCCCATCATCAGCGTGCGCCGGTTGACCGCAAAATTCTTCGTGTCGTTCATACCTCGAAACCTCCCGATTGAATTCTGTTCCGCCCGGCATCTTGCGCAGGGAGCGCGGCCGGGACCTCCTGGTGAGGATCGTCAAGCTCCTCCACTTGTACGACAACCCTTCAACACGATAACCATACCCTTTCTCTTGACGTGGCACAAGCGACTTGAGATCGTCGCGCGCAAGAGGAAGGGGCGGTGATTTTCATCGCCCGCCGGAGCATGATCCCTAGAAGTGGGAACCGGTTTTCTCGGACAAATCGAGAAACCGTTTTGTCCGGAGATCATGCTCCAACAAAGAGAACCCGGGAGTGGAAATGACGGATTACATCATTGTCGGCGGCGGTTCGGCTGGCTGCATTCTGGCCGCCCGGCTGAGCGAGGACCCGGACGTGTCCGTCATGCTGCTCGAGGCCGGTCCGCCCGACACCGATCGCTACATCCATCTGCCGGTCGGCTTCTTCAAGATGACGTCGGGGCCGCTGATCTGGGGCTATGACACCGCGCCCGGCAAGGAAATCGACGGCCGCACCATGGTCTATCCGCAGGCCCGCGTGCTGGGCGGGGGCTCCTCGATCAACGCCCAGGTGTTCACCCGCGGTTGCCCGCAGGATTATGACGGCTGGGCGGCTGACGCCGGCTGTGCCGGCTGGAGCTATGCCGACGTGCTGCCCTACTTCGTCCGCTCCGAGGGCAACGACACTTTTGCCGATGCGCAGCATGGCATTGACGGCCCGCTCGGCGTCTCCAGCGGCGCGCCGCATCCGCTGACCCGCATCTTCGTCAAGGCGGCGCAGCAGGCGGGCCTTCCTTTCCGCGCCGACTTCAACGCCGGTGAGCAGGCGGGCGCCGGCTTCTACCAGACGACGACGCGTCGGGGGAAACGCTCGAGCACGGCGGTCGCCTATCTGAAGCCGGCGCTCGGCCGCAAGAATCTGACGCTACGCACCGACGCCTCCGTCAGCCGCATCGTGGTCGAGAACGGCCGCGCCATCGGTGTCGAGATCATCGTCAATGGCCGCACCGAACTGCTCCGCGCCGAGCGCGAAGTCATCGTCGCCGCCGGCGCCATCGGCTCGCCGAAATTGCTGATGCTGTCCGGCATCGGCCCGGCCGTGCATCTCGGCCATCACGGCATCAAGGTGGTCCACGATTCCAAAAACGTCGGCCAGAATCTGCACGATCACATGGACGTCGATGTCGTCGCCGAGCTCAACGGACCGCACGGCATCGACCGTTACAAGAAGAAGCGCTGGCAAGCGGTCGCCGGTCTTGAATATGCGCTGTTCGGCAAGGGGCCGGTGGCCTCCAACATCGTCGAGGCCGGCGGCTTCTGGTGGGGCGACCGCGCGGAGAAGACGCCGGACATCCAGTTCCATTTCCTGCCCGGCGCCGGCGTTGAGGAAGGCATCGGCTCGGTTCCCGGCGGCAATGGCTGCACGCTGAACTCCTACCATGTGCGCCCGCGTTCGCGCGGCAGCGTCACGCTCAAGTCCGCGGACCTGCGCGATGCGCCCATCATCGACCCCAACCCGTTCGCCGAGCGCTATGATCTCGAACGCGCCATCGACGGCATCGAGATCAGCCGCGAAATCCTGTCGCAGCCAGCCTTCGCCAGATACATCAGCCGCGAGCATCTGCCCGGCAAGGCGATGCAGGGGCGCTCAGCACTCGAAGCCTTCGCCCGAGAACATGGCCGCAGCGCCTATCACCCAGTCGGCACCTGCCGGATGGGCGGCGATGCCGACAGCGTCGTCGACCCCGAGCTTCGCGTGCGCGGGCTGCAAGGCCTGCGCGTCTGCGACAGCTCGGTCATGCCGAGCATCGTGTCGTCGAACACCAACGCCGCCGTGGTCATGATTGCGGAGAAGGCGGCGGATCTGATTGCGGGGCGGATGCTGCCGGTGGCGTAAGCAGGACAATGGCATGTGGTGGCGCCATGCGATTGCCTTGCCTTGAGCACCTGTCGCTGAGCGCATAGCACTCGAACCCCACTAAAAACGACAGCCTCCCGCAGCGCCTTCAACCGGCGCTTGCGCAACCCACCAACCGACCGGAAACCCCCGGTTGCGGGCCCGTTGCCGACGCCTGCGCGGGGATGTGAAAGCGCTTTGGCGCCAGTTCCGCGATCACACCATATGAACCGATCCAAGCTCTGCTAGCTTGTGGACGTGGGACTTGTCCCGCTTTGGCCGGTGCTTCAGGCAACCCCATCCCAACCCCCCGCCCCCTGTGGCGCCGGCCATCCCCCTCCCTTCTACCAGGCTTCCCGACCTGCCATCCTCAGCCGTCCTTGCCAACTTCGAGGTCGACGACGAGGCCTGATGCGTTGCATGCAAATCCAAACCATCGGGCAGCGTATCGAGGAATTTCACATCGGCTGTCTGGACGACCTCCTGAAAGGCGACCAGATCCGGGTCGAGCCGCCCCAGCTCCCGGTTGATGGCCGCCAGGCGCTCCGGTTCGCCTTCCGTGTTGCAGACATTGAGAGTAACGAGACGTAAGCGCATAGGACTTTTCCTCAATGTTGAACGACCCTCGACGCACGCGACGTGGATAGGTGCCACGGTAGGTTTCCGTGTCTGGTGACGTTCAGCGAACCACCGCCTCGATGCGTTCCAAGCGGTGCGCGAAACGGCTTGGCCATCGGCGCGGTTCGGCTTGCCAAATGCCGCCATGCCGCCCATACACGGCTTGAACAACCGCCCCGAGGGTCCGCGCCCATTTTGCCAAAGGATACTCTCCGATGTCTGTGACGCCGTCGCCGTGGTCAAAACCGTGACGGCCTCCCTCGCAAGCCTGGGCTGGACGGATTTCTTCGGCGACCAGCTTGAAGCCGATGAGGCAGACCTGGTGCCGACGCGCATCGCTTCGGTGCACCGCGACCGTCTGGCCGGTCTGTCTCTGTCAGGGCCAGTGGATCTGACGCTGCCGGCCAATGCCAACACCGGCGACTATGCCGTCGGCGACTGGGTGCTGGTCGAGCCTCACACGCATCTGCTGCGCCGCCGCCTGACCCGCAAGACGGTGCTGGAGCGCCGCACACAGGGCGGCAGGGTGCCGCAGCTGGCCGCGGCCAATGTCGACACGCTGTTCATCGTGACGTCCTGCAATGCCGATTTCAACATCGCCCGGCTCGAGCGCTATCTCGCGCTGGCCAACGAGGCCGGAACGACGCCGGTGATCCTGCTGACCAAGGCCGACACCGCTGACGATGCCGAGGCTTACCAAGGCCAGGCCGCCGCCCTGCAGCGTGGGCTGGCCGTGGTGGTGCTGAACCCGCGCGTCGCCGATGCCGCAGCGGCGCTTGCTCCCTGGTGTGGCGCAGGGCAGACGGTGGCGCTGGTCGGCTCCTCCGGCGTCGGCAAATCGACGCTGGTCAACACGCTGGCCGGATCGGCGCAGCAATCGCCGCAACAGACCGCGGGCATCCGGGAACACGATGCCAAGGGTCGCCACACCACCACGGCGCGGTCGCTGCACCCCATCGCCGGTGGCGGCTGGGTGATCGACACGCCGGGCATGCGCACGCTGCATGTCAGCGACGTCGCATCCGGCATCGACACGCTGTTTGCCGAAATCACCGAGCTCGCACCGCTGTGCAAATTCCGCGACTGCACCCATGTCCACGAACCGGGCTGCGCGGTGCAGGCTGCGTTGAAGGCGGGTACGCTCGACCCTGAGCGCCTTGCCCGCTGGCGCAAGCTGTCGGAGGAAAACCAGGGCAACACGCCGGTTCAGAGCGGCCCGCGCGGCAACAAATCGCCTGCCGGGCGCCCGAAGCGGCGTTGAGCGGATAGGAATTGCGGAACGAGACGTCGGAGGCCCGGCATGTGCCGGGCCTCCCTTTTTTCACTCTCCGCGCATCGTTGCCTGGAAGGTCGGCAGGTGCTTCTTCTGCGCATCCAGCATGCGCTCGCGGTAGACGCCGTAGATGACGTCGGTGTCGTGCAGCGTCACGCCGGCAATGGTCGGCGAGGCGAAGACCGGCAGTTCGATGCCGCGCTTGGCGAGCTGCTCGGCGGTGCGCGCGATCAGCTCATGCGCCAGGATCATGGCAAGCACCGTCGATGAGCCCGACACCGGCCGGCTCCAGCCCTCGACCGGCACGATGGCGTCCTCGATCGGCGAACAGGTGTCGATGACGAGGTCGGCGGCATCCGCCAGCCGCTTGCCGGAGGAGTGCGTCGCCGGCTTGTCCAGATTGTTCTTGCTGGTGACCGCGACGACGAAGATGCCGCGCTTCCTGGCGTATAGCGCGGTGTCGATGCCCGACGAGTTGCGGCCGCTATGGCCGAAGATGATGATCGAATCGCCCTGGTTGAGCGGCTGGTGGTCGAGGAATTTTTCGGCGTATTTTTCCGTACGCTCCAGCCACAAAAGCTCGCGCACGCCGCCGGCGCCGAGCACATTGTGCCACATCACGCGCGGGTCGGTCAGGGGGTTGAAGCCGACATAGCTGCCATAGCGCGGAAACACTTCCTGCACCGGCAGCACCGAATGGCCGGAGCCATAGAGATGCACCAGCCCGCCGCCCTCGAGCGAGTCGGCAAAGTGGCTGGCGGCCTGGCCAAAGGCCTCTTCATTGGCTTTCGCAGCCTGATCGATGAGGGCGGCGAGACGGTGGATGTAGAGATCGGACACGTGGGTACTCCTGTTTGCTGTGTCGGTCTGGAATGGATCAGCTTCTCGGGTTCAGCGGCACGCGTCCGGCGCGCAGCGTCGAGCGGATTTCGTAGCGGTCGCCGCGCATGATCGAGACGGTGAATTCGAACGGGCCGCGCTCGTCGGTGGTGATGCGCTCGACGACGAAGGCCGGGCTGCCGACCGGGAGGTCGAGCAGTTCGGCATCCGCCGCGCCGACCGCGCCGACCCGGTAGTTCTCCCGCGCGGCCACCGGCACGATGCCGTAATGGCGCTCCAGCGCCTCGTAGAGCGAGCCCTGCAGCAGGCCGGCATCGAGGAAGCCCGGCACGCGCACCTCCGACAGCTGCGCCGTCTGGATGCCGATCGGCTCGTTGTTACCGAGCCGCAGCCTGCGAATGCGCACCACCGGATCGCCCTCTTCGATCTCCAGCGCGCCGGCAGCCGCCGCGTTGGCGGTGGTCAGGCTGCAGTCGAGCAGACGCGAGCCCGCGACCACGCCCATATTGCCCATCTCCTGGGTGAAGCTGGTCAGCTCGCGCGTGCCGGCGACCAGCGTGGTCGAGCGCACGAACGTGCCGCGGCCATGTTCGCGCCTGAGCAGCCCGGCCTCCTCGAGATTGCGCAGCGCGTGGCGCAGCGTGATACGGCTGACGCCGAACAGGGCGCACAGCCTGTCCTCCGCCGGGATCTGGTCGCCCGTTGCCCATTCGCCGCTCTTGACGATGGCGCGGATCGCCTCTTCGACCTGATACCAGAGCGGCTCCGGCCGTCTGCGGTCCGGCTGCTGAAAGCTTGCTTCGCTCATCGCACCTGCCTCCACCCTTGCCCAACGGCGCCGGCCAGCGCCGCGCCGACGAGGCCGGCGCGGGGACCGAATTTTCCGGGCTTGACGTCGATGCCGCGCAGATGCGGCGGCAGTTGGCGTCGCAGCGCTGCAAGCAGCGGCGGCCGGATCACATCCAGCGCCTCCGCCAAACCACCCGAAATCAGAACCGCTTGCGGATCGAGCAGCGCGACAGCGCCTGCAAGCGCGGTGCCGAGCTGTCGCGCCGGCAGTTCAAGCAAGGTGAGTGCGGCCAGTTCGCCGGCCTGGGCAGCGGCGATCAGCTGGCGGCCGTCGGCAAGGCCGATCTGTCCGGCAAGGGCATCAAGCGCCCGGCCCGACGCGACGCGCTCCAGCCAGCCGCTGCGCTCCTCGCCATGATCTTTGACGTCGGCGCAGGCCCAGCCGAACGAGCAGGCGCCGCCATGCGCGCCGGCAACGATGCGGCCATTGGCCAGCACCGCCGAACCGATGCCGGTGCCGATGGCGAGCAGGATCGCATCCGACATGTTTTTCGCACTGCCTTCGACAGCCTCCGCCAGCAGCGCAATCTGCGCGTCATTGCCGAGCGCTACGCGCAGTTTGGGAAACAGCGGCTGGATATCGGCGCCGTCGAGGAACGGCAAGTTGGGGATCCAGCGGCAGATTGAGCCCTCGACCAGACCCGGCACCGCGATACCAAGCGCTGAGACCGACCCGGCCTCAGCGCACAGCGCGTCGATTCGCGCAATGAAGGCACCAAGGGTTGCCGGCGCCGGCTCGCTGCCCAGCGCCTCCAACGCACCGACATCGCCCGTAGATACGGCGGCGCGCAGATTGGTGCCGCCGAGATCGATGCCGAGTACCCGCGTCATCGACCGGACCCTTTGCCGAAGGGGAGCGAGAACAGGCCGCTGCCGGCATTCCACGAATGCGACGCCGCCGCGAAGGCCTGTGCATGGCGCGTGCCACGCAGGCAGCCGCGCAGCCGGTACAGCGAACTGTAATAGTCGACATAGGGGAAGCTGCTCAGGCCGCGCGCCAGCTCATACTCCATGACCGCGTCGCGCCAGGCCTCGAACCCGTCGCTGACATCGACGAGATGCTCGGGCCGGAAGCCGTCATCGTCCTCCCAGTTCTCGCCGAACAGCAGCAGTTGCGGCGTGTGCGCCGGATGGTCGCTGGCAACGGTCGGCAGTCCGGCGAAGAAGATACCGGTCTTCGTCAAATGCGCGGCGGCGCGATGGTCCTTGTGCCAACTGCCATGCCAATGGGTGATGACGATCTCGGGTTTCAGCTCGCGAATGATGTCGCCCACTTCGAGCGCCGTCTGATCGTCTGTGGGCAGGAAGCCGTCGCGCAGGCCAAAGCCACGCATGGCGACGCCGAGCCGCTCCGCCGCGCTGCCCGCTTCCTCTTCCTTCTGCACGCAATAATGCGCGGGAACCAGGTACGGATGGCCCTGCTCACCCATGGTCAGATGCAGGAAGGTCACCGTGGCGCCGCGCTTGACGGCAGCGGCCGCCAGCGGCCCGGCCATCACCTCGGCATCGAAGGCGTGCGCGCCGACCACCAGGATCGATTTCGCCGCATAAATCCTGTCTTCGATCATTTCATGCCCCCTCCGGTACCGACGCCTTCGCGAATCTGGCGCGCCAGCAGACAATACATGATCAGGATGGGCGCCATGGAGATCGCCAGCGAGGCGAACACCAGGCCCCAGTCGGTGCGGAACTGGCCGACGAAGACGCTGATCGCCAGCGGCACCGTCTTGTAGCGGTCGTCGAAGATGAAGATCAGCGGGAAGAAGAAATCGTTCCACACCGCGATCGCGGTGAAGATGGCCACGATCGACACCGCCGGCTTGACCATCGGCAGGATGATCTGGAACAGGATGCGGACCTCGCCGGCGCCGTCCATGCGCGTCGCCTCGTCCAACTCGGAGGGTAAGACGCGCATGAAATTGGCGAAGATGAAGACGGCGAAGGGAATGCGGATCGCCGAATAGACCAGGATCAGCCCGGTCAGCGAATCCAGCAGGCCAAGATTGCGCATCAGCGTGAACAGTTCGACCGAGGCGAGCCGGATGGGCAGCATGATGCCGGACAGGAATAGGCCGAGCATGATGGCATTCCAGCCAAGCTTGTAGCGGCTGAGCGGATAGGCGGCCATCGCCGAGACGACGATGGTGAGGATGACCGCGCCGCCGGTGACGATCAGGCTGTTGATGAAATTCTGGCCGAGATCGGCGCGCGTCCAGGCGTTGATGAAATTGTCGAAGGCAAAGCTTTGCGGCAGGCCGAGCCTGTTGTCGTAGATCTCGGCCGTTGTCTTGAAACAGGAGACGACAAGGATGTAGAGCGGCAACAGCACAGCCGCCGTCCATACGATCAGCACCGTCCAGCCGGGCAGCCGCGCCAGCTGCCGAGAGATGGCCGGTCTTTGCGAAATCGCCAGCGCGCTCATAGCTGCACCGTGCGGCGGTCGAAGAAGCGCAGCATCATGAGCGTGCCGATGCTGAGGATCAAGAACAGCACGGTGCCGAGCGCCAAAGCCAGACCGATATCGGTGATGCCGACAGCACCTTCCGCGCCGAAGGCCAGCCGGTAGAAGTAGGTCACCAGCGTGTCGGTCGAATAGCTCGGATTGCCCTGCACGCCCTGCATGACATAGACGATGTCGAACTGGTTGAAGGTGTTGATGAACGACAGCGTCGTCAGCGTGCCCAGCGCCGGCATCAGCAGCGGCAGCGCGATCGAGAACAGCATGCGCGCATTGCCGGCGCCGTCAAGTTTTGCCGCCTCGAAAATCTGGCCGGAAATCTGCCGCAGACCTGCCGTGTAGATCAGCACCGGCAGGCCCATCCAGTTCCAGGCATCGACGGCGATCAGCATGGCGAGCGCGGTGTGGCTGTTGCCGAGCACGGTCAGGCTGCCCTGGTGCAGGCCGAGCCCGTTCAGCGCCCATTCGACGACGCCGCCCGGTGCCAAAAGCAACCGCCACAGCGCGCCGACGATGACCGGGCTCAGCACCGCCGGAAAGAAGAACACCGACTGGAAGAAGGCCGCACCCTTGTCGCGCAGGAACAGCAGCCAGGCGAACAAAAGCCCGATTCCGTTCTGGAACAGCATGATGCCGAAGAACCAGGCGGTGTTGTGCCACAGCGCGCCGTAGATCCGCGCGCCGCTGGGGAAAACGAACAGCCTTGAGAAATTCGACAGGCCGGCGAACTCGACCATGCGCAGCCCCTTCCAGACGAAGAAGCTGCCCCACAGCGACATCCCCAGGGGATAGAGGACGAACAGCGCATAGACCGCCAGCGCCGGCAGGATGAACAGCACGGCCATGCGCTGCTGCGTGCGGCGAAGGCTGCTGGTGCGGCGAAGGGTGCTCATGCGCTTTTCTGGTCCGTGAGAGGCCGGCCGCTTTTGCGACCGGCCGCGCCTACTGCTTCGGCTTGAACCAGGTGGCGACCGCGGCCTGCATGTCGGCCGCCAGCTTCTCCGGCGCGATGTTGCCTTCGACCATGTCGATGATCCCCGACTGCAGCACCGAAGACGCCGTCGGCGACTGCCAGCGGAAGCCGACCAGCGTCAGATAGGGCGTCGAATTCTTCGCCATCTCCATCATCGAGGCCAGCACTGGATCCTTCACCGTCACATCCGTGCGGGCCGGCGGCCAGCCGAGCTCGTCGGCGAACATCTGCGCGAACTCTGCCGAAGCCATGAAGCCCAGCACCTTGGCCGCGGCTTCCTTGTTCTGGCTCTCGGAGACTAGGCCATAGGAGCCGTCGGAGAAGGCCGAGGTGTAGAGTTTTGCCCCGGCATCGTCCGCGGGGAACGGGAAGATCGAGAATTTCAGCTTCGGGTTCTGCGCCTTGAAGCTGCCGTTCTCGAACGAACCGCCGAGGAACATCGCCGCCTTGCCGCCGATGAACTGCTGCGTGGCGGCGGTGTAGTCGATGCCGGCGAAGCCGTCGGGGAAATACGGCTTCAGCTCGGCGAAGCGCTTCAGCGCCGCCACATAGCGCGGATCCTGGAAGGTCGCCTTGCCGCTCATCATCTCGTCGTAGAAATCAGGACCATAGATGGTCGGGCCGACCACGCCGACGGCGATCTCCAGCTCCCAGGCCGAGCCGTTGGCGCCGCCGGTGGCGATCGGGGTGATGCCGGCCGCCTTCAGCTTCTCGCAGACGGCGGTGAAATCCTTGTAGGTCTTGGGGATCTCGATGCCCTGGGCGGCGAAGATATCCTGGTTGTAGAAGACGCCCATCATCGGCACCGAGTAGGGCACGCCGTAGAGCTTGCCGTCGCTGCGGCCGCGCGCGCCGCCAAGCGCTGCGTCCTCCATGTTCTTCAGCTCCGGCACGCTGTCGTCCAGCGCGTCGAGATAGCCCGCCTCGACGAAGGGCTGCAATTCGCCATAGGCCTTGAGCTGGGCGATGTCAGGCCCGCGCCCGCCGCGCAGCGCCGTGCTCAGCCGGTTCTGGTAGTCGGCATCGGGCGTGAACTGGATGGCGACCTTGATGCCGGGATTCTTCACCTCGAAGGCATCGAAGATGCGGCGCATCGCGGCCTCGTCCTCGGTGCGCCAGCTCCACAGCGTCACCGTGCTGTCGGCGGCTCGCGCCGGCAATGAGGCGAAGACGCCGGCGCAGGCGGCGGCAAGGCCGCCGATCAGCCCAAGTGCTGCGCGCCGGTGAAGTGAAAGCATGCTCATTGCCAGTCTCCCATTGTTCTCTGTCCTTGGCGTCCCGCGGCGTTTCCGTGCCGTGAGAAGTCATTGGTTGGGGAAAGTCATTATAACGACATAGCGGCATTCGCAAGAGGTCTGGTGTGCTTCGAAAACAGTGGCGGCAGGCACCTCACCGCATGAGGGTAGGCATAGACAGCTGTTTTATAATGATAAATATCCACGTTCCGGCGCAGCAAAGAAATCTGTGGCGGCACCAAATGAGGCTTTTTCGCCAGCAAGCCCTTGCGTCATCGCCTGAACTTGTCATAACGTCATCGTGATCGATAGGGAGGATGAGGAATGTCGTTTGCCTGGACTTCGAAACTGGCACTGGCCGCGGGCCTCGCCATCCTGCCCGCCACCGGCTGGGCGCAATCGGTCAACATCTCCTATCTCACCCACTGGTCGCCGGAGACGGTCGCGCTGCTGGAAGCCGCAGCCAAGGATTTCGCCAAGACCAATCCGGATGTCAGTGTCACCGTGCGCGCCGTTCCCTTCGGCGATCTCCTGACCACGCTGCGCTCGCAAGGTGGTGGCGCGGACGGCCCGACCATCGGCGGCATCTACGATCTGTGGCTGCCGGAACTCGCCCGCGACAAGCTGGTCGCGCCCGCCCCCGATGCGGTGGCCAGCGAGGTCATGGCCGCCTGGCCGGCGGGCGTCACCAGCGCCGCCTCGGTCGGCGGCACGCTCTACGGCATCCCCAACGAGATCGATGTCTATGCGCTGAACTATAACAAGGCGCTGTTCAAGCAGGCCGGCATCGCGGCGCCACCCAAGACCTGGGACGAATTCAAGGATGCGGCCAAGAAGCTGACCAACAAGGATGCGGGACAGCAAGGCTTCGGCATGATCAATTCATGGGCCGCCGGCGTCGTCCACCCCTTCGCCTCGCTGCTGGTGTCCAATGGCGGCGACCTGGTCAAGGACGGCAAGCCGGTGCTGGACAGCCCGCAGGCGACCGAGACCTTCCAGTTCTATGAGGACCTGATCAAGTCGGGCGCCAGCGTGCCGGCGATGGCGACCGCAGACGCCAACACCACCGGCCCCTTCCTCGACAATTTCGTCTCCGGCAAGACCGGCATGATCATCATGGCCAATTGGTGGGAGAGCGCACTGAAGGCCGGCATGGGCGACAAGTTCGCCGACATTGCAACGGCGCCGCTTCCCGTCGGCCCGAGCGGCGACAAGCCGCATTCGATCTCCTACTCCTGGATGACCGTGGTCAACGCCAATGCAGGTGCCGCCGAGCAGAAGGCGGCGTGGGACTTCCTCGCCTGGCTGAACAATCCAAAGTCCGGCAAGAACGGTGCTTCCGCGATGTCGGATATCCTCATGTCGATGGGCATCCTGCCCTCACGCCTCTCCGACATCGAGGCGCACAAAGACAAGCTCGGCTCGGAATTCCTCTCCGGCTATGTCAGCGTGCTCACCGATGCCAAGCCGTTCCCTGTCGTGCCCGGCGGCCAGGAATTCTCGGAATCGCTGCAGCAGACGCTCGAGGCGTTGCAGTATGGCCAGGTCTCGGCCAAGGATGCGCAGGCGACGGCGCAGGCCGACGCCATTTCGATCCTGGAGCGCGCCGCCAAATAATGATTCAGAGGTACCGTGCCTCGGCGGGCATCATGCTGGCGCCCGCCGTGACGCTGATCGGCATCTTCGTCCTGTTGCCGATGCTGCTCACCGTCTGGCTGTCGTTCCAGGACTGGTCGACGCAGACACCGTTTTCCAGCACCAGCTTCATCGGCCTCGACAATTTCCGCGAGATTTTCGGGGCCACCTCGGTCGGCCGCGATTTCAAGGCCGCGCTCGTCAACACAGCCGTCTACACCGCGCTCTCCGTCATCCTCATCCTGCCGCTGTCGGTGGCCTTTGGGCTGATGGTCTACCAGCGCGATGTCGCCGGCGGCACGGCGCTGCGCACGGTGCTGTTTGCCACCTACATGGTGCCGATGATCGCCGTGGCGCTGGTGTGGTCGAAACTCTATTCGCCGAGCGAAGGCCCTCTCAACCAGATGCTCGGCCTTATCGGCATCGGCCCGCAGCCTTTCCTGTCGTCGCCGCGCTCGGCGCTGATCTCGATCGTCTTCCTCAATGTCTGGCAGCAGGTCGGCTATTTCACCGTGCTGGCGATCGCCGGACTGACGCAAATCCCCGGCAGCCTGTATGAAGCAGCAAAGCTCGACGGCGCCAACCGTTTCGAGCAGTTCCGCTTCATCACGCTGCCGCTGATGCGGCGCACGCTGTTGTTCAGCGCCGTCATCGCCATCATCAACGCCGTGCAGGTGTTCGAGCCGGTTGCCCTGATCACGCAGGGCGGGCCGGTCGGCTCGACCAATGTGCTGACCTACCACATCCGCCGCGTCGGCATCGAGCGTGCGCAGGGTGGACTGGGTTCGGCCATGGCGGTGATGCTGATGCTTTCGCTGATTGTCGTCGTCTGCGCGCTGTTTGCCTTCGCCAACCGGAAGAACGACGAATGAGCGCGGGATCGTCGAGCCGGCTGTCGCGCCGGCGCCCGTCCGGCCGCAAGGCGCTGCTGGCGACGCTGATGCTGCTGGTCGCCGTCGCCTCGGCCTTCCCGCTGGTCTGGATGGCGCTGTCGAGCCTCAAGACGCCGGCCGAGAGCATGCAGGTGCCGCCGGTGTGGATCCCCCTTACGCCGAGCCTCGACGCCTATGAGAAGGTGTCGGGCGTGATCAATGTCGGCCGCTCGATGTGGAATTCTCTGGTCATCGCCTCGATCACCACCGCCGGCATCCTGCTGACCAGCATGATGGCCGGCTACGCCTTCGCCAAATACCACTTCCCCGGGAAGTCGCTGCTGTTTTCTCTGCTGATCGCCACCATGTTCCTGCCGCCGATCGTGACGTTGATCCCGCTCTATCGCCTGGTCGGCTCGATCGGCCTCAACGCCAGCCTCGCCGGCATCATCGTGCCCAATCTCGCCAATGCTTTCGGCATCTTCCTGATGCGCCAGTTCATCTCCGGCGTGCCCGACGAGCTCATCGACGCCGCGCGCATGGACGGCGCCTCGGAGTTCTTGATCCTCTACAAGATCGTCGCGCCGAGCGTCGCCCCCGCAATCGCGGCTCTGGCCCTCTTCGCCTTCGTCTATCACTGGAACAGCTATCTGTGGCCGCTGACCGTGCTGCAGGGCAATGCCGACGCCTATCCGATCGTCATCAGCCTGAGCCGGTTGCTGAGCTACAACAGGGGCGCGGTCAACACCGGCCTGGTGATGGCCGGCGCCACGCTGGCCGTGCTGCCGCCGCTCATCCTGTTCGTCTTCCTGCAGCGCTTCTTCGTCGATTCCATCGTCGGCTCGGCGATCAAGGGATAGCTGCACCAAGCCTTCAAGCGCTCGGCCTGGTTCCGCCACAGATCAGATAGTAGCACTCGTCATAGCGCATATAGTCAGCCGCGCGCTTGTCCGGCCATTCGCCCGTGTCGAAACGGATTTTGAGAAGGCTTCTGCACTGCGCCACCTTCGCTGCATTGCTGTTCGGGAACAGGGTGACGAGCAGGCCTTGCGGAGCGCCGAAGGAAACCGCCGAGAGAACGAGGCAGCCGAGGCTGGCAGCAAGGAAGAGAGACAAGTTGCGCATTGTTACCGAATACGGCTGGGCCGATGCTCTGACAATGAACAACCCCTATCATGATTAACACATGCATAGCAGCGTTTTGCCCAGTAAAGCGGCCGAAGAGTACTTGGCGCCCCGCCGCTGCCAGGTCTGCTGCGGCGGCGGTAGCGCCTTCGGCGGGTCAATCCCTTAGGGCAGCGCCAGTCCCCCACTCCGTCTCGGCTTCGCCGAGCCACCTCTACCCCCATGTTCATGGGGGAGAGGAAACGCCAACCGCCGGAGTCACTGCATCGAAAGACTTGGGTTTCATTTCCCATCAAAAAGCTTGGGATTTCCTCATCGGGGAGAGGTGGATCGGCGAAGCCGAGACGGAGTGGGGGACCGCCCTAGGCCGCTGGCCTCTACATCCGCATCAGCCCCTCACCCAAACCGCGCCGAAGTCCATGTCCCACCCGCCGCATTCGACTCCACCGCCGCAGCAACAAACTTCACCCCACGCGCGCCATCCACAACATCGGGCACCTGCGCCGCACGCGCCGGATCGACCACCCCACCAGAGCGATGGGCGCGAATGATATCGGCGGCGTCGCGGTAGATATTGGCGAAGGCCTCGATATATCCCTCCGGATGCGCCGCCGGCATGCGCGACACGCGCTGGCTCTCAGTGGTCGAGCCATGGCCGCCGCGCACCAGCGTGCGGGTCTCCTCGCCATGGATGGAGAAGCGCAGTTCCTCCGGCCGGCCGCCCGACCATTCGAGCCCGGCTTTGTCGCCATAGATGCGCACCGAGAGATCGTTGTAGTGGCCGGGCGAGGTCTGGCTGGCCAGGATCGTGCCGCGCGCGCCGCCCGTCCAGCGCACCAGCACATGCGCATTGTCGTCGAGCCGGCGTCCGGGGACGGCGGTGAACAGATCGGCCGACACCGCCTCGGCCTCGCATCCGGAGATGAAGCTCGCCAAATTGAAGGCATGCACGCCGATGTCGGCCAACACCGCCGACTGGCCGGCGCGCGCCGGATCGGTGCGCCACTCCGCCTGCTTCTGGCCCTCGGCGTCGATCGGCTTGGTCAGCCAGTCCTGGATGTAGGCGCCATGCACGGACACGATGCGGCCAAGCGCGCCCGCCGCCACCATCGCGCGCGCCTGGCGGACCATGGCGTAGCCGGTGTTGTTGAGCGTGACGACGAAGCGACGCTTTTTCTCCCGCGCCAGCGCCACCAGCGCCTCGGCCTCATCCAGCGTCGTCGACAGCGGCTTGTCGCAGATGACGTCGATGCCGGCCTCCAGAAAGGCCGTGGCGATCGGCGCGTGCAGATGGTTGGGCGTGACGATGACCACCGCCTCGATGCCGTCCGGCCGCTCAGCTTCCGCCCTGGCCATGGCCCGGTAGTCGGCATAGCTGCGATCTGGCGCGATGCCGATCTCGGCAGCCGACGCGGCGGCGTTTTCCGGGTCCGACGACAGCGCGCCGGCGACCAGCACGATCTGGTCGTCGAGACGCATGGCCAGCCGATGCACGGCGCCGATGAAGGCATTGCGGCCGCCGCCGACCATGCCGACCCGCAGGCGCTTGCCGGCTGATCCGTCCGATGTTGCGTAGACCATTTTCAAGCTCCTCCCGGCAGACCGCTTTCGAACATGATTTCCAATTTTCATATTGTAAAACGATCGTATCGCGCTAGCCTGAAATCATGAGTGGGGCAAGCAAGGCATCCGGACGGTCCAGCACCGACGAGGCGGCGACGCGCAAGCGCGGGCGCTCTCTGGCCGCACTCGGCTATATCCAGCCGCAGACCTACGAGGAGCTGCGCGCCGTGCTGTCGTCGGGCACGGTGCATTTCCCCAAGCGGCTGCGCCAGGTGGCAATCTTCCTGTGGCAGCATCCGAGCGACGTCGCGCTCGGCACCATCGCGCAGGTTGCGGCACAGGCCGGCGTGCAGCCCTCGACGCTGGTGCGCTTTGCCCAGATCTTCGGCTATTCCGGCTTTTCCGATTTCCAGGGCCTGTTCAAGGAGCACATCAAGGGCTCATGGCCGGAAGGCCGTGGCGAGCCGCGCACCGAGACCGAGCCCAATCTGCATTTCCTGCACGGCATGGTCGGCGCGTCGCAGGCCTCGCTTGGCCGCATCGAGGCGGGCTTCGATGTCGCGAGTTTCGACAAGATGGTGGCGCTGCTGGCAGCGGCCGAGCTGATCTATGTCATCGGCTCCAAGCGCGCCTTTCCCGTCACCGCCTATCTCTCGCTGACGCTCTCGCAGCAGGGCGTGCGCAACGTGCTGGTCGACAATGTCGGCTCCTCCGCACTCGACCAGATCGGCTGCATCGGCGGCCGGGATGCCGTGCTCGCTGTCTCCTTCAGCCCCTACAATTCGATCACGCCCGATCTCGTCGCGGTGGCGCATGAGCGCAAGGCGCGTATCGTCACCGTCACCGACAGCACCTTCAGCCCGCTGATCCCGCTCTCGGACAGCTGGCTGGAAGTGGTGGAATCCGACTTTGCCGGCTTCCGCTCACTGGCGGCCTCGCTCGCCGTTGGGATGGCGCTGGTCCATGGCGTGGCGGCGCGGCGCGGCGAATGAGGCGTCACTGGTCCAATTGACTATCGGGAATTGCCGTTCCATATTTCTCAAAATAGAAACTTTATTCCCGGGAGGAGGAATGGAGATCCGGCTTGACGGCAAGGTGGCTCTGGTCACCGGGTCGACGCAAGGCATTGGCCGCGCCATTACCGAGACGCTGGCGCGTTCCGGTGCCGCCGGGCTGCTGGTCACCGGGCGCGAGAGGGCGCGTGGCGAGGCCGTGGCGGCCGAGCTTTCGCAATTGGGCACGCCGACCATCTTCGTCGCCGCCGACCTTGCCGATCCTGACGCCCCCATCCTTCTGGCGCAGGCCTGCATCGAGCGCTTCGGCCGCATCGATGCGCTGGTCAACGCCGCCGGCCTGACCGATCGCGCCTCTTTCCTCGACGCCAGCCTCGACGACTGGGCGTCACTGTTTGCCGTCAATGCGCGCGCGCCGTTCTTCCTTATGCAGGCGGCGATTGCCGACATGAAGCAGCGCGGCCAAGGTGGCGCCATTCTCAACATTCTGTCGATCAACGCCCATTGCGGCTCGCCGGAGCTTGCCGTCTATTCCGCCACCAAGGGCGCGCTAGCGACGCTGACCAAGAACGCCGCCAACGCCCACCGTTTCGACCGCATCCGCGTCAACGGCATCAATGTCGGTTGGACGGACACGCCGGCCGAACGCATCATGCAGGCGGAGACTTTGGGCAACGGCCCTGGCTGGCTCGAGAAGGCCAACGCCGCGCAGCCTTTCGGCCGGTTGCTGACGCCGGACGACATCGCCAGCCTCGCCGTCTTCCTGCTGTCCGACGCCGCCGGCCCGATGACCGGCGCGGTCATCGACCAGGAACAGGCGGTGATCGGAGCGAACCGGTGAGCGCTTCCATCGAAACGCTTGGGCCGGTGCTGCTCGATCGCTTGCCGGCATCGGTGCAGACACCGTCCTATGACCGTACGCTCCTGGCGCCCGGCATGGCGCATCTCGGCGTCGGCGCCTTCCACCGCAGCCATCAGGCCGAATACACCGACGATCTCATCTCGCTGCGCTTCGACCGCTGGGGCATCGTCGGCATCAACATCCGTCCGCCCAGCCTTGCCGACACGCTGGGACGGCAGGGCGGGCTCTACACAAGGCTGATCCGCGAGAACAGCCATATCGAGGCACGCGTCATCGGCAGCATCGTCCGGGTGGTCGACAGCCAGGAGAGTGCCGCACCGGCGCTGGGTGTGCTGATCTCTCCCGATATCGAGTTGGTGACGATGACGGTGACCGAAAAAGGCTATTGCCACGTCCCGTCCAGCGGCGAACTCGACCTTGGCCATCCCGACATCGCCCACGACCTCGCCAACCCCGAGACGCCGCGCAGCGTCCCCGGCCTGCTGGTGCGGGCGCTGGAGCAGCGCAGGGCCACACATGAGCGACCCATAACGTTTCTCTCCTGTGACAACATCCCGACCAACGGTACTATCCTGAACAATGTCGTGCGGACGTTTGCCGAACGGCGGAGCAAAGGGCTGGCCCGCTGGATAGAGGCCAATGTCGCCTTCCCCGCGGCCATGGTCGACCGCATCGCGCCGGCGGTGACGCAGGATGACCTCGATAGTGTCGAACAATGGTTCGGCTACCACGATGCCGCCGTCGCTGTCGGTGAGCCGTTCCGGCAGTGGGTGATCGAGGAAAAATTCGCCGGCCGCATGCCGCGCTGGGATCTGGTCGGCGCCACCTTCGTCGACGACGTCACGCCGTTTGAGCATCTCAAGATGCGGGTGCTGAATGGCGCCCAGACGGCACTCGCCACGCTCGGCGTTCTGGCTGGTCTCGAGCACACATCGGATGCCATGGCCGACCCGCTGCTGTCGGACTTCATCAAGCGCATGCTGGTCGAGGAGACTGTGCCGACGCTGATGCCGGTATCCGGCGTCCTGCCGCTTGCCTATGTCGAGCAGAGCCTTGCCCGGCTGAAGAACACCGCGATCCGCCACCGCAACCACCAGGTCGCCACCGACGGTTCGCAGAAGATCGTCCAGCGCCTGCTCAACCCGATCCGCGACCGGCTCGCGATGGGCCAGAGCATCGGCCTGCTATCGGTGCCGGTCGCCGGCTGGATGGCCTATCTGATCCGGGCCTCGGATCGCTTTGAAAGACGCTGGCCGGTGTCGGACCCCTATGCCGGCAAGGTCGCCGCGATCGCCGATGCGACCGGTCACGATGCCAGCGCGCTGGTGTCCGCCATCCTTGCCATCGACGGGATATTCGACCCCGGCCTTGCCGCCGACGATACGTTCCGCGCGGCAGTCACATCGGCGCTGGGCGACCTGCTGTCGGACGATCCGATGGCGGCTGTCCGGCACAGTCTTGAACAAGATGAGGTCGCGAGGTTGAAGCGATCCAAACAATCGGCATTATAGTCGTCGGGTCTAGGGAGGCAGAATGAAACTTGGAGTTCTTACAGCACCGTTTGCGGAGACGCCGCTTGGCGAGGTCGCCGGCTGGGCGCACTCGGCCGGCTTCGAGGCGCTGGAAATCGCCTGCTGGCCGAAGACCTCCGGCGCGACGCGGCGCTATGCCGGCACCAGCCATATCGATGCCGCTTCCACCTCGGCGGCGCAGGCCAAGGAGATCGTCGCTTCGCTGACGGAGAAGAAGCTGACGGTCTCCGGCCTCGGCTACTATCCCAACCCGTTGCATCCGGACCCCGCCCATCGCGAGGCCGTCATCGGCCATCTGAAGAAGGTCATCGTGCTGGCCGCCAATATGGGCGTGCCGGTGGTCAACACCTTCTGCGGTGGCGATGCCTCGAAGACCGTCGACGTCAACTGGCAGGACGCGCTGAAAGTCTGGCCCGAGACCGTCGCCTATGCGCGCGATCACGGGGTAAAACTCGCCTTCGAGAACTGCCCGATGATCTTCAGTTATGACGAGTGGCCGGGCGGGCACAACATCGCCTATTCGCCCTGCATCTGGCGGCGCATCCTTGAGGCCTGGGGCGGCGAGGTCGGCATGAATTTCGACCCCTCGCACCTGGTCTGGCAAATGATCGACCAGGGCCGTTTCATCCGGGAGTTCGGCCCCTACATGCTGCATGTCCACGCCAAGGATTTGATGATCGATCATGATGGTTTGTATGAGCGCGGAATCCTTTCCGCCGGGATAGGCTGGCAGGTGCCGCGCATGCCGGGATTGGGCGATGTCGACTGGAGCGGCTTCTTCTCCGGCCTTTACCGCGCCGGCTATGACGGCTCGGTCATCATCGAACATGAGGACAGGCGGTTCGAAGGCAGCGACGATGCGGTGAAGCGGGGCTTTCTGCTCGCCCGCGACGTGCTGCGCCCCTTCGTCAAATGACGAGGTGAATGACTTGGTCTGATCCTGCCGAAGGGTCTGGCCCTGAGACGAAAAACAACAATGTGGAGGAGTACTGAGATGAAGAAAATACTGACCATGGTCCCGTTGCTTGCGGGCGCTGGCTTGCTGGCATCGATGGGCGTGTCGTCGGCCGAAGCCAAATATACGATCGGCATTTCCAACACCGTGCAGGGCAATGGCTGGCGCGAGGAAATGGTCTGCGCCATGAAGGCGCAGGCGCTGGCTTCGGGCGAAGTGACGAAGCTCAACATCGCCCACCGCAACACCGATGCCGCCGGCCAGCTCGAAGACATCCGCAATCTGATCAGCGCCAAGGTCGACGCCATCGTCGTCAACCCCGCTGATCCCGCCGGCATCAAGGCGGGCCTGGAAGAAGCCACCAAGGCCGGCATCGTCGTCGTTGCCGTCGACCAGGCGGTGACCGAACCGTCGGCCTACATCATCTCCAACAACCAGGAACAGTATGCCTATCTCGGCGCCAAATGGCTGTTCCAGCAGATGGGCGGCAAGGGCGAAGTGTTCTACATGCGCGGCGCCGCCGGCGCCTCGGCCGATAGCGATCGCGACAAAGGCTTCAAGAAGGCGCTGGCCGAAAACCCCGGCGTGAAGGTGGCGCAGGAAGTCTTCACCGGCTGGCAGCAGGATCAGGCCAAGCAGCAGATGCTGTCGTTCCTGGCCACCGGCACGCCGTTCAACGGCGTGTGGACGTCGGGCATCGACAACGTCATCGTCGACGCGCTGGTCGAATCGCAGGCGCCGCTGGTACCGGTGGTCGGCGCCGACAATGCCGGCTTCGTCGGCCAGCTGAGCTCGGTGAAAGGTCTCGTCGGTGCAGCCGTCACCAACCCCGGCTCGATCGGCGGCGCGGGCGTGACGCTGGCGCTGCAGATCC
Source organism: Mesorhizobium sp. LSJC285A00 (assembly GCF_000503155.1). NCBI lineage: Bacteria > Pseudomonadati > Pseudomonadota > Alphaproteobacteria > Hyphomicrobiales > Phyllobacteriaceae > Mesorhizobium > Mesorhizobium sp. LSJC285A00. The sequence goes on along the minus strand of NZ_AYVK01000025.1, from coordinate 425 downwards.
TCGACGGCAAGAAGCCGGCGCAGCAGACCGTGCTGGTCGACCCGCAGCTGTGGGACAACGCCACCGACGAAGGCAAGGCCAAGCTGAAGGCAGCCGCCGACCCGTCGCTGAGCCCGGAATGGCCGGTCTCGATCTCGATCCCGGAGTGGACGACCTACACGAAGGAACAGATCGTGGCATGCAAGGGGCCGGGGGAGTAAGCTTGTTTTGAATGAACTGGCGCGGACGGCGACCTGCCGTCCTCGCCACACAGACTAGCGCTCTACGGCGCCCCCTCTGTCCTGCCGGACATCTCCCCCACAGGTGGGGAGATTGGCTGTCATCTCGGCTTTCGCTAATTTTCTACGTCGCAAGACGAGGGGCGGCGCCGGAACTGCCAATCTCCCCCCTTGTGGGGGAGATGTCCGGCAGGACAGAGGGGGGCG
>NZ_AYVK01000024.1:0-128926 GCF_000503155.1 Mesorhizobium sp. LSJC285A00 | reverse complement strand
GTTGGCCGCGGGCGCGGCCGGTGCGGTGTTGCCCGAAGGCGGCGTCGGCGCCGTCGTGCCGGGCAACTGATTGAGCACGCCGTTGCCGCTGTCGGCCGGCACGCGGTCGAGAATGTCGATCGGTTTTTCGCCATAGCGGGCAACGATCGAGAGTGTCAGCGACGTCACGAAGAAGGCCGCGGCCAGGATCGCCGTCGCCCGCGTCAGCGCATTGGCGGCGCCACGCGCGGTCATGAAACCGGAACCGCCGCCAATGCCGAGACCACCGCCTTCGGAGCGTTGCAGCAGCACGACGCCGACAAGGGCGAGCACGACCATGAGGTGGATGACGATCAGTACGGTTTCCATATTTTATCCTGGCAAGCCCTGCCGCTCCCTGGCGATCAGGGCCGGTGATTTGGAGGCGGCTCCATACAATGCTTTAACGGCATTTCCAAGCCCGTGGCCGGAATATGGGAAGCAATGCGCCCTTTGCAACGATTTCCGCCGAACTGCTGCGTTCATAAGTCGATGACCGAAATTCCGGGGCCTACGCGATATTCTGGTATGCCTCGGCGATGGCGAGAAAGTCGGACGCCTTCAAGCTGGCGCCGCCAACCAGCGCGCCATCGACGTTTTTGACGCCCAGCAGTTCGACCGCGTTGGACGCCTTGACCGAGCCGCCATAGAGGATGCGCATCTTGCCGGCCACGGCTGCGCCGAGCGCTTCCGCCAGTTTTTGGCGGATATGCGCGTGCGCCTCCGCCACGTCTTCGGCGGTCGGCGTCAGCCCGGTGCCGATAGCCCATACCGGCTCGTAGGCGATAACGGTGTTGGCGGGCGTTGCGCTCGGTGGCACCGAGCCGGCGACCTGCCGCGATAATACGTCGAGTGCTGTGCCCGCTTCGCGCTCGGCCTTGGTCTCGCCGATGCAGATGATGGCGACGAGCCCTGCCCGCCACGCCGCCGAGGCCTTGGCGAGGACGATGGCATCGTCCTCGCTGCGCTGTTCGCGGCACTCGGAATGGCCGACAATGACGTGGCTGGCGCCCGCATCCTTCAGCATCTCGGCTGAGACACAGCCGGTGAAGGCGCCGCTTTCCTTGATGTGGCAGTCCTCGCCACCGGCCCGCACCGGCGTGCGCGACAGGATTTCGACGGCGCGCGACAGCAAGGTCGCCGGCACGCAGACCAATGCTTCGGTCTCTGCGTCGAGCCCGCTCATGAAGCCGTTGCCGATCATCCTGAGCTCGTTCAGCGAAGCGCTGGTGCCGTTCATTTTCCAGTTGCCGGCAACGAGCGGTCGAATTCCTGGCGTCATGGGGATCTGGTTCTCCGGGCGACATTGGGGTCTCGCCCTCCCTATCAAAATCAGGCCACAAAGCAATCGACAGTGAGCCGGAAGGGCGCTATTGCGCTTGTTTCAGACTCGGGCGCACGCAAAACTGCGCAAAAATCGGAAGTAACAATGCTTGGTATATTGAGAAGCGCGGCAGGGACCTGGGTCGCGAAAGCCCTGCTGTCGCTGCTGGTGTTGAGTTTCCTTGCCTGGGGCGTCACCACGCGGATGACGGGCGGCTTCCTGGCTGGCCATCATGCGGTGATCACCGCCGGCAGCACCACCGTGTCGATCACCGAGTACCGCCTCGCCTATGATCGCCAGATCGCCATGCTGCAGCAGCAGATCGGCCAGCGCATCAGCCGCGACCAGGCCAAGGCCTATGGCATCGACAACCAGGTGCTGGCTCAGTTGGTGTCCGGCGCCGTCCTTGACGAACAGGCGCGCAAGCTCGGGCTTGGCTTCTCCAAGGACAGGTTGGCCGAACTGACGCGGCAGGAACCCGCCTTCCAGGGCCCGAATGGCCAGTTCGACCGCCGGCTGTTCGAATCCCGGCTGCGCGAACTGGGAATGCGGCCGGAGGATTATCTGAAGAACCGGGCTCAGGTGGCGGTGCGCCAGCAGATCGTCGAAGCGGTTTCGGACGGCCTCAAGGCTCCGGACACCTTCTTCAAGGCAGTTGCGCTCTATCGGGGCGAAGACCGCACCATCGACTATCTGATCTTGCCAAAGGCGTTGGTCGAACCGATCGAGGCCCCCTCCGACAGCGTGCTTCAGGCTTATTTCGAGTCCAACAAGAAAACCTACGCGGCGCCAGAATACCGCAAATTCTCCTATGTCCGGCTCGAGCCCGAAGACATCATGGATGTCAGCGCCGTGACCGACCAGCAGGTCAGCGACGACTACAACAAGAACAAGGGCCGCTACACCACGCCGGAAATGCGCACCATCGAACAGCTGGTGTTTCCTTCCGCGGACGCCGCCAAGGCGGCATCCGATTCGCTGAAGACGGGCGCCACTTTCGACAAGATCGTCACCGCGCAGGGCAAGACCCCGGCCGACACGCTGCTCGGCACGCTCTCCAAGGACAAGATCACCGACAAGGCGGTCGCCGATGCCGCATTCGCGCTTGCCGTCAACGAAGTCAGCCCGGTCGTCCAGGGCGCGTTCGGTCCGGTGCTTTTGCGCGTTACCGAGATCAAACCGGAGACGGTGAAGCCGCTGGCGGAAGTGTCAGACCAGATCCGCAAGGATCTGGCGCTTGGCGAAGCAAGCCGCATCCTGCTCGACGTGCACGACAATTACGAAGACACCCGCGCCGCCGGCAGCACGCTGGCCGAAGCCGCCGCCAAACTGAAGCTCAAGGACGTTACCGTCGAGGCCATAGACCGCACCGGCCTCAAGCCGGACGGCACCATCATCAAGGACCTGCCGGCATCGCCGGACCTCATCAAGGCGGTGTTCGAGGCCGAGCCCAACACCGAGAATCAAGCCCTGACCACGCCTAACAACGGCTTCGTGTTCTATGAACTGACATCGATCACGCCGGCTCGCGACCGCACGCTGGACGAAGTCCGCCAGCGCGTGGTGGCGGACTGGACGACAGAGGAAACGACCAAGCGGCTGACCGCGAAAGCAGACGAACTCGACAAGCGCCTCAAGGCTGGCACCACACTCGACGTCATCGCCGGCGAACTGAAGCTTGAAAAGCAGACCAAGCGCGGCGTGAAGCGCGAGGCCGACGATGTCGATTTCGGCAAGGAGGGTGCTGCTGCGATGTTCGGCGTCGGCGAAGGCGGCACCGGGCTGATCCCCTCGCCCACCGGCGACGGCCAGATCCTGTTCAAGGTCGCCGAAGTGTTCGAGCCGGCCGGAGCCGACGCCAGCTCGGTACCCGACGATGCGCAAAAATCCTTCACGCAAGGCATGTCCGACGATCTGCTCGACCAGCTGGTGGCGCAGTTGCAGACGCAGTACGCCGTCAGCGTCGACCAGGCCGCCGTTGCCCAAGCCCTCGCCCAATGAATGGCCTTAGCCCAATGAGCGTCTTGGCCCAATGAGCGCCCTGAAGACCCATATCGCCAAGGTCGCCACGGGAACCGGGCTTACCTTCGAGGAAGCGCGCGAAGCTTTCGACATCATCATGTCTGGCGACGCGACGCCGGGCCAGATCGGCGGCTTCCTGATGGCGTTGCGCGTGCGCGGGGAGACCGTGAGCGAGATTTCCGGCGCCGTCGCCACCATGCGTGCCAAGATGCTGCGCGTCGAAGCTCCTGAGGGCGCCATCGACATTGTCGGCACGGGCGGCGACAATTCGCATTCGGTCAACATCTCGACCGCCTCGGCCTTCGTCATTGCAGGCTGCGGCGTGCCGGTCGCCAAGCACGGCAATCGCGGCCTGTCGTCGCTGACGGGCGCTGCCGACGTGCTGGTCGCGCTCGGCGTCAAGATCGATATCCCGCCAGAGGTGATCGGCCGTTGCATCCAGGAGGCCGGCGTCGGCTTCATGTTCGCGCCGGCGCACCACCCGGCGATGAAGCATGTCGGCCCGACCCGCGTCGAGCTCGGCACGCGCACCATCTTCAACCTGCTCGGACCGCTGTCCAATCCGGCCGGCGTCAGCAGGCAGATGGTCGGCGTGTTCCTGCCGGAATGGATCGTGCCGGTGGCCGAGACATTGAGGGCGCTGGGCACCGAGCATGCCTGGGTCGTCCATGGCGACGGCTATGACGAGATCACTACCACCGGCGAGACTGTGGTTGCGGAACTGGCCGGTGGCGAGATCCGTCATTTCACGCTAACCCCGGAAGCGGTCGGCCTGCAGCGCCACAGCAAGGACGAGCTGCGCGGCGGCGATGCCCCCTACAACGCCAAGGCGTTGCGCGACATGCTGAGAGGTGCTGCCGGGGCCTATCGCGATACGGTGCTGATGAACGCCGGCGCCGGCATGGTGGTGGCCGGCAAGGCGACGACGCTTGCCGACGGCATGGCCGCGGCCACACAGGCCATTGACAGCGGCCGGGCGCTGGGCGTGCTCGACAGGCTGGTCGAGATTTCGAACGGATGAGCCGTGGCTGACATTCTGCGCAAGATCGAGGCCTACAAGCGCGACGAGATCGCGGCGGCGAAGGCGCGTATACCGTTGGCCGAGATCAAGGCGCGAGCCAAGGATGCCGACGCACCGCGTGGCTTTCTGAGGGCGCTTGAGGCGAAGCGCAGATCGGGCAGCTTCGGCCTGATCGCCGAGATCAAAAAGGCAAGCCCATCCAAAGGCTTGATCCGCGCCGATTTCGACCCGCCCGCACTGGCGCAGGCCTATGAGAAAGGCGGTGCCGCCTGTCTTTCGGTGCTGACCGATGCGCCATCCTTCCAGGGCGCGCCGGAATTTCTCATCAGTGCACGGAAGGCAGTGTCCCTGCCCGCGCTGCGCAAGGATTTCCTGTTCGACCCTTACCAGGTCTACGAGGCTCGCGCATGGGGCGCCGATGCCATCCTGATCATCATGGCCAGCGTCGATGATGCCTTGGCGAGCGAATTGGAAGCGACCGCGTTCGAACTCGGCATGGACGCGCTGATCGAGGTGCATGACGAGGCCGAGACGCAGCGCGCGGTAAAACTCTCGTCGCAGCTGATCGGCATCAACAACCGCAATCTCAGAACATTCGAGACCAGCCTCGAGACCTCGGAACGGCTGGCATCGATGGTGCCGGGCGGCCGATTGCTGGTCAGCGAGAGCGGAATTTTCACCCACGACGATTGCTTCAGGATGCAAAAGACCGGCATCAGCACCTTCCTCGTCGGCGAGAGCCTGATGCGGCAAGAGGATGTCGCTGCGGCAACGCGGCTGCTTTTGACAGGCAAGGCGAAAGCAGAGGCCATCTGAGGATGGCAGCCGCCCTCACCCATCTCGGCGCCAAGGGCGAGGCCAACATGGTCGATGTCGGCGAGAAGGCGGAGACGACGCGCACGGCGGTCGCCGAGGGCTTTGTCTCGATGCGGGCCGAAACCCTGAAGATGATCCTCGACGGCGACGCCAAGAAGGGCGATGTGCTGGGTACCGCGCGCATTGCCGGCATCATGGCGGCCAAGAAGACGCATGAGCTGATTCCGCTCTGCCATCCGCTGCTTTTGACCAAGGTGTCGGTCGACATCGAACCGGACACCACGCTGCCCGGCCTTAGGGTCACCGCGCTCGCCCGCGTCACCGGCAAGACCGGGGTCGAGATGGAGGCGCTGACCGCGGCATCTGTCGCGTGCCTGACCATTTACGACATGGCCAAGGCGGTCGACCGCGCCATGGTGATTTCCGGTATACAGCTGGTGGAAAAGACCGGCGGCAAGTCCGGCGACTACAAGGCGGGTTCGTAAATGGCGCTGGTTCCGGTCGCCGAGGCGCTTCAACGCCTACTCGACGGCGCTGTGGCGTTGCCCGGTGAAAGGGTCGCGCTGGCGGATGCGGCCGGCCGGGTGCTGGCGGAGCCGGTCGTGGCGCTGCGTACCCAGCCGCCTTTCAATGCATCTGCCATGGACGGCTATGCCGCACGGGCGCAGGATGTGGCGTCGGCCCCGGCGCGGCTTTCGGTGATCGGAATGGCGCCCGCAGGGCGAGGCTTTGACGGCACAGTGGGTAAATCCGAGGCCGTGCGCGTCTTCACCGGCGCGCCGCTGCCTGAAGGCGCAGACACGATCGTCATCCAGGAAAATGTTCGCGATCTCGGCGGTGGCCGGATCGAGGTCACCGAACCGACGGCGAAGAACCGCAACATCCGCCGCCTTGGACTGGATTTTGCCCAAGGCGACGTGCTGCTGGAGAAAGGCCGCGTGCTCGATCCGGCTGCATTGTCGCTGGCGGCGTCGGCCAATCATCCCCGGTTGAACGTGGTGCAACGGCCGCTGGTCGCCATCATCGCCACCGGCGACGAATTGCTGCCACCGGGCAGCGAACCTGGCCCCGCCCAGATCATCTCGTCCAACGCCTATGGCGTCGCTGCTGTGGCGCAGTCGGTCGGCGCTCGCGCGCTCGATCTCGGTATAGCGGCCGATCGCAAGGAAGCGATCGCGGCGCTGGTGAAAAAGGCGGTCGATGCGAAAGCCGACGTCATCGTCACGCTCGGCGGCGCCTCGGTCGGCGACCATGATCTCGTTCATGACGTGCTGACCGGCGAAGGCATGAACCTCGACTTCTGGAAGCTCGCCATGCGCCCGGGCAAGCCGCTGATGTTCGGGCGGCTGGGCGATATCAGGTGCATCGGCCTGCCCGGCAATCCGGTGGCGAGCCTGGTCTGCTCGCAATTGTTCCTGAAGCCGCTATTGGCGCAGCTCGGCGGCCGTCCCCACCGGCAGGACATCCGCCAGGCTCAGCTTGGCGCCGCGATGCCGGCCAATGATCTAAGGCAAGACTATGTGCGCGCCGTGGTCCGGGAAGAAGCCGGCGCATTGGTGGCGACACCATTCGGCATCCAGGATTCCTCGATGCTGAGAATGCTGGCCGACGCCAACGGCCTGATCGTGCGCGAGCCCTTCGCTCCGGCGGCAGAAGCAGGCGCTGCTTGCAGCGTTCTGATGTTGCGCTGAAGGTCGCGGATCCAAGCCGTTAATTCCAAGAGATAAGACTGGTTGTTACTCCGCCAGCAATGTCCGCGTCAGCGGATGTGTCGGATCGGCAAGCCCGTCGACGATGCTGAAATGATGCCGGTCCGGCTCGACCACTGTGCTGGTCGTGGCGCCGAGGCCGATCCAGATGTTGGCAAGCAGCGCATTCTGGCGCAGGAACTCCGCCCGCTCGCCGCCGCCGGCCCAGCAGGTGATGCGCGCGCCCTGCATGGGGCGCAGCAGAACCGGGCTTTCGGCCAGTGCTTCCGCTTCATCGATGGCCAGTGTCGCGTTCATCCCCGTCCGCATGATTGGCCGCAGGTCATGGACGCCGGAGATCGAGACGACATTGCGCACGCGGCCCGCCACATCGGCGGCCAGGGGTGTCGTTGTCGTCACCATCCTGGAGGCGAGATGGCCGCCGGCGGAATGCCCGGTCAGGATCACCGGCCCGCCGACCATCGTCGCCGCCTTGCCGATCGCCGCCGCGATTTCCCTAACGATGCCGGAAATGCGTATGTCGGGACAAAGCGTGTAAGTCGGCATTGCCACGGCAAAGCCATTGGCAACCGCGCCGTTGGCCAGATGCGACCATGGCTTGTTGTCGAACGCCTTCCAGTAACCGCCATGGATGAAGACGACGAGCCCTTTGGGCATGACATCGGGAAGGAACAGATCGAGCCTGTTGCGCGGGCTGTCGCCATAGGCGATGTCGAGCTTGGCCCGACCGGACGCCGACATTGTGTCGCGAAAAGCCTGTGCCGGTGTGTCCCACGCGGCCGGCCAGCGATTGCTGCCGGCAATGTTGTCGCCGTTGGCGTAGGCATTGTCCCAATCGGCAACACGATGTTGGAGCATCTGCATCCCTCCCGGATGGCTTCAGTTCAGTCGACAGGAATGGCCGCCGAACAGGGCGGCGTCAATGCTGCGACCTAAAAACATTTTAGGCTTGAAACAAATTTCGACTGGTGCGATCCTGCGCCTTGTTCAGCCATGGGCGCGAGGCAGACAGGGGCAGCCGAAAATGCTTGGGCCATCAGCGCATATCGACACATTCACGCGCGACAACCTGCCGCCGCCGGAGCAATGGCCGGAGTTTTTGCTCGACGGCTTCGACTATCCCGACCACATAAATGCCGGCGTCGAATTGACCGACAGGCTGGTCGAAAAAGGGTTCGGCGACCACACCGCGCTGATCGGCAATGGCCGCCGCCGCACCTACAAGGAACTGTCCGACTGGACCAACAGGCTCGCCCATGCCCTGGTCGAGAATTATGGCGTCAAGCCGGGCAACCGGGTGCTGATCCGCTCGGCCAACAACCCGGCCATGGTCGCCTGTTGGCTGGCCGCCACCAAGGTTGGCGCGGTGGTCGTCAACACCATGCCGATGCTGCGCGCCGGCGAACTCGCCAAGATCGTCGACAAGGCGGAAATCACGGTTGCGCTTTGCGATACAAGGCTGATGGACGAGATGACCGCCTGCGCCAAGGGCAGTGCGTATCTCAAGCAGGTCATTGGCTTCGACGGCACGGCCAACCATGACGCGGAACTCGACCGCGCCGCCCTCGACAAGCCGGTCACCTTCACTGCCGTCAACACCGGCCGCGACGATGTCGCCCTGCTCGGCTTCACCTCCGGCACCACCGGCGTGCCGAAGGCGACGATGCATTTCCACCGCGACCTGCTGATCGTCGCCGACGCCTATGCCCGCGAAATCCTGGAGGTGACGCCCGACGACATCTTCGTCGGCTCCCCGCCCCTTGCCTTTACCTTCGGTCTTGGCGGGCTCGCCATCTTCCCGCTGCGTTTCGGCGCCGCGGCGACGCTGCTGGAACAGGCGACGCCACCCAACATGATCCACATCATCGAGACCTACAAAGCGACCATTTCCTTCACCGCTCCAACCGCCTATCGGGCCATGCTCAAGGCCATGGATCAAGGCGCTGACCTGTCCTCGCTGCGCGTCGCGGTTTCGGCGGGCGAGACGCTGCCGGCGCCTGTCTTCGAGGAATGGACTGAGAAGACCGGCAAGCCGATCCTCGATGGGATCGGCGCCACCGAGATGCTGCATATCTTCATCTCCAACCGCTTCGACGACATGAAGCCGGCCTCCACCGGCAAACCCGTCGGCGGCTATCAGGCACGCATCGTCGATGACGAGATGCGGGAGCTGCCGCGCGGCTCTACTGGCCGGCTGGCGGTGCGCGGCCCGACCGGCTGCCGCTACATGGCCGATGCCAGGCAAAAGGACTATGTCCGCGATGGCTGGAATCTCACCGGCGATACGTTCACGCAGGACGAGGATGGCTTCTTCCACTTCGCCGCGCGTTCCGACGACATGATCGTCAGCGCCGGCTACAACATCGCCGGCCCCGAGGTCGAAGCGGCGCTGCTCTCGCATCCCGACGTCGCCGAATGCGCGGTGACCGGCGCCGAGGACGGTGAACGCGGCCAGATCGTCGAGGCGCATATCGTGCTTGTGCAAGGTGTTTCGCCGGACGCATTGACCGTCAAACGCCTGCAGGACCACGTCAAGGCAACGATCGCGCCCTACAAATATCCGCGTTCGGTGAAGTTCATCGACGCCTTGCCCAAAACCCAGACCGGCAAGATCCAGCGCTTCCGGTTGCGCGCGGAGAAGAGCAATTGATTAAGCCGCACGATCCGGCGTCCGATGGCGCGCAGATGTCGTTCAAGGAGCGGATGTCCTACAGCGACTATCTGCAGCTGGACAAGGTGCTCGATGCGCAGGCGCCGCTGTCTTCGGCCCATGACGAGATGCTGTTCATCATCCAGCATCAGACATCGGAATTGTGGATGAAGCTCGCTTTGCACGAGATCGGCGCCGCGATCCGCTCTATCCGCGCCGACCGCCTCGAACCGAGCTTCAAGATGCTGTCTCGCGTCGCGCGCATCTTCGAGCAGCTCAACAATGCCTGGGACGTGCTGCGCACGATGACGCCAAGCGAATACACCGAGTTTCGCGACGCGCTCGGCCAATCCTCGGGCTTCCAGTCGTGGCAGTACCGCGCTATCGAGTTCATGGCCGGCAACCGCAACCTTGCCATGCTCGGGCCGCACAAGCACCGGCCCGACCTTACGGACAGGCTGGAAGCCATCCTGGCCACGCCGTCGCTCTATGATGAGGCGCTTCTGCTTTTGGCGCGCAATGGCTTCGACATCGGCGCCGACGCCAGTCGCACGGACTGGCGCGAGACGCGCGTCGAGAACGAAGAAGTGCTGGCTGCCTGGCAAACCGTCTACCGCGACCCGCAGCGCTACTGGATGCTCTACGAACTGGCCGAGAAGCTGGTCGACTTCGAGGATTATTTCCGCCGCTGGCGCTTCAACCACGTCACCACGGTCGAGCGCATCATCGGCTTGAAGCGCGGCACCGGCGGCACCTCAGGCGCCTCCTATCTGAAGAAGATGCTGGAGGTCGTGCTGTTTCCGGAGCTCTGGACGGTCCGCACCCGGCTCTAGAGCATTTCACCGTTTAACGTAAACGGCGAAATGCTCTAGCTCTTTGATTTGACGCAATTGCGGACGGAAAACCGCTTCACACTTTTCCTGAAATTGCTCTAGTTCCTCAGGTGACCGCGGTCTTCACCGCGAAGCGGGCGTCCTGCCAGGCGCCGGTGCGCAAAATATCCTCCAGCGCTTCGACCGCCTGCCAGACATCGCCATAACCGACATAGAGCGGCGTGAAGCCGAAACGGATGGTCGACGGCGCCCGAAAATCGCCGATCACGCCGCGCTCGATCAGCGCCCGCATCACCTGATAGCCATGCGGGTGGAGGAACGACACCTGGCTGCCGCGCTGGCTGCCGTCGCGAGGACTTTCCAGTTCAAGCCGGTAGGCGCCGCATCTGGCTTCGACGAGCTGGATAAACAGGTCGGTCAGCGCGATGCTTTTTCTGCGCACCGCCGCCATGTCGACGTCGTTCCAGATATCGAGCGCGCCCTTGAGCGCCCGCATCGACAGCACCGGCTGCGTTCCGCATAGGAAGCGGCGGATGCCGCTGCCGATGGCAAAGCCCTGCTCGAAGGCAAAGGGCCGCGCATGGCCCCACCAGCCGCTGAGCGGCTGGCTGATATCACCATGGTGGCGCTCGGCCGCGTAGATGAAGGCCGGCGAGCCCGGGCCGCCATTGAGGTATTTGTAGGTGCAGCCGACAGCGAAATCGGCATTGGCACGGTCGAGTTCGACCGGCAAGGCGCCGGCGGTGTGGCAGAGATCCCAGATGATCAGCGCGCCGGCGTCATGTGCCTTGCGCGTCAGCGCCGCCATGTCGCGCAACTGGCCGGATTTGTAGTTGACGTGGTTGACCAGGATGACGGCAACGCTGTCGTCGATCAGGTCCTCGATTGCGGCCGCGTCGACGCCCTCCAGCCGCAGCCGCGTTCCCGGCCGGGTCGAGGCGACGCCTTCGGCCATGTAGAGGTCGGTCGGGAAACTGTCGCCCTCGGCAACGATGACCGACCGATTCGGCCGCATGCCGAGCGCGGCGTGCAGCAGCTTGTAGATGTTGATCGAGGTTGTGTCGCAGACCACCGTCTGCCCGTCAGCCGCGCCGATCAGTCGTCCGAGCTGATCTCCCAGTTCCACCGGCATGTTGAACCAGCCAGCCGTGTTCCAGGCGCGAATGAGGTCCTGCGCCCATTCCTGCGTGGCGGCCTGTTGCAATTCGCTGAAGACGGCTGGTGACGCGGCACCCAGCGAATTGCCGTCGAGATAAATTACGCCTTGCGGCAAGACAAAGCGTTCACGCATGGAGCGCAGCGGATCGGCGGCATCCATTGCTTCGATTGTAGCGAGATCGGGTGTCGTGCTCATGATCCGGCGCCCCTCCATGGACAAACGCGCGCGGCGGAGCCTGCCGCCCAAACATGCCGGCGATCTTGAGTGATCGCCCTTGAACTGTCAAACATTATATATAATTCACCCATTGAAAGGCTTTGATATATAATGATCCGCCGAGCGTTTATGTCTGATGGATCACGATGCTGGATGACGAGCAGACCTCGAAGACGGAAGTGGCCTATCGCCTGCTCAGGCGCGATATTCTTGCGACCCGGCTGGCGCCTGCCGCGCCGTTGAAGCTGAGCACGCTGCGCAACACCTACGGCATCGGCTGGACGCCGTTGCGCGAGGCGCTGTCGCGGCTGGAGGCGGAACGGCTTGTGACCGCCATCAGCAACCGCGGGTTTGCGGTCGCTCCCGCCTCTCGGGCGGAGCTCGAGGATTTGGCGCGTGCGCGGCTGGTGGTCGAACTGCCCCTGCTGGTGGAATCGATCGAGAAGGGCGACCGTGAGTGGGAAGACGCAGTCGTTGCCGCCCACTATCGTCTCTCACGGTGCGGGTCTGTTCTCGACGATCCATCGGATGATGCGGTCGACGCGTGGTACGAAAAACACGATGCCTTCCATGCGGCGCTGCTCAGTGCCGCGACATCCAGCTGGCTGCTGCGCTTCAATGCGACGATTTCCGACCAATTGCATCGCCATCACCGCTTTCTGGGTCTGGTCCCGACGCTGCGCGCCGCCGCCGGTCGCACGGATGGACACCGGAAGGCCGTGGCGGCCCTGCGCGACGCCGTGGCGATCGAACACCATACCGCCCTGATGGAAGCGGCCCTCGATCGCGACGTCGAACGTGCGAAAACTCTGATGACCGCTCACATCGGCTACACGCTGCAGGTCTATGCCCAGAGCGAACCCGGCGCGGATGCTGCGCAGCCCCGTCCGAAAAGGAAGCGGCGGTCGTAGCCGACGCGCAGGGCACTTTGGCTTCGTTTCACCCGTTGCCGGCAATGGGCGCAGGCGGCGCTCGCAGCGCCGAACGTTACGCTGAACAAAACGTCAACACATTCATTAAACTTTAAAAGGTTGCGGAACACAACTGGAACAGATAGTGTTTGTTCTGGGTTTGTTTTTTCTGATTCTGGTTTCAGAACCCTTGGGGGCCGCGATGCTGACGCGCAAACAACATGAGCTTCTGATGTTCATCCATGAACGCCTGAAGGAGAGCGGAATCCCGCCGTCCTTCGACGAGATGAAGGAAGCGCTCGACCTCGCCTCCAAGTCCGGCATCCACCGCCTGATCACGGCGCTTGAGGAGCGCGGTTTCATTCGCCGGCTGCCGAACCGGGCGCGCGCGCTGGAAGTGCTGCGGCTGCCCGACTCGATCGCACCAGGCCTCAATGCGGCGAGGAAGTTTTCGCCGAGCATCATTCAGGGCAGTCTTGGTCAAACCGGCCAAGGGCAAGGCGGCCAAGGACAAGGCGCGTTGGGCCAAGGCGGTCTCGGCCGCCAGATCAAGCCGGGCTCGCCGTCGCGTTCGATGTCGGCCGGCAATGACGATGCCGTTTCCGCGATTTCAATCCCGGTTATGGGACGCATCGCCGCCGGCGTGCCGATCGACGCCATCCAGCATCAGACCCATTCGATCTCGGTGCCGCCCGATATGATCATGGGCGGCGAACACTACGCGCTCGAGGTCAAGGGCGATTCGATGATCGAGGCCGGCATTTTCGATGGCGACACGGTCATCATCCGCAATGCCGACACAGCCAGCCCCGGCGAGATCGTGGTGGCGTTGGTCGACGATGAGGAAGCGACCCTGAAACGCTTCCGCCGCAAGGGCGCCTCGATCGCCCTGGAAGCCGCCAACCCGGCCTACGAGACCCGCATTTTTGGACCGGACAGGGTGAAGGTGCAGGGCAAGCTTGTCGGATTGATCCGGCGCTACTGAGCCGGCTTGGGTTTGTACTTTTCACGCTGGTTGTAAGGCGGCAGGCCGCGCGCTTCGCGGGAGAAGCGGCGTTGCTCGTGCCAGGGGCGATACGGCTTGTCGACGGCGAAGCGGATGGTTGGCGCTGCAGCTGCCGATTGCGGATCGAAGAAGACGGCGGCGCTGCCGTCGCGGGCCAGCTGTTTCTTCGTCACGACCAGCACCAGCGGGTCGCGGCACGGATTGTAGGCGGTGGCGTCATCGATGACGATCAGGCTCGCGAAGGCACAGGCCGGCCGCGCCGTCTTGCGGTCTTTCGCAAGCGCTACAATGGCTCCGGAAGGGTGCCGGGCGATACAGAGATCGCCGGTGCAATAGAAGGGCGAGCCGGGCGGCAGATCGAGCGGATCGAGATCGAACCGCGTATCTGTTGCCTCGAAAATCTCAGGTGGGATAATGGTTTCGGCCCGCAGCGCCCGTTTCCAATTGTCCGTGGTGAATTCGTTGGAGCGTTCGCGGTTGAGGGCGAGTTCGCCGCCACCGATCGGCATGGCCACCAGATGCGCATCCTCGGATATGAGCACGTCTGGCGTAAGCACCTGCGGCACCGTCAACAGGCCGGCCAGCGCGAAAGGCACGGCCGCCAACCTGAGCCAGGTGGTGGCCATGGTGGCGATGACGAGGGCGACCGCCACTAACAGCACCGAGCGGATGGAGATCAGCCCGACGGCGTCGACCGGCGAGCGCTCGGAAATCCAGGCCGATATAGCGATCATCGCCATCAGACCCTTGCCCATCACATAGAGGAACGGCCCGTCGGCGCCGAACGGCATCGCCAGTGCGCTGAGCACGGCAAAGGGCATGACGATCAACGAAACAATCGGCATCACGGCCAGATTGGCGATCAGGCTGAGCGGCGACACACGCTGAAAATGCCAGATGGCGAACAGCAAGGTTGCACTGCCGGCGATGATCGAGGTCATTGCGAGGCCGCCCATGGCCAGCGCGAATTTTCGCGACAGGAAGCCGACGAAGGAGCGCTTTGCCGGCGGCGTTCTCACCTTGTCGGCGCGGTAATCGGCCCAGCCGGCATAGGCGCCGACAAGGGCGGCGGTGGCGGCAAACGACATCTGGAAGCTGGGACCGACCACCTCGTGCGGCGACACCAGGATGACGGCAATGGCGGAGATCGCCAGATTGCGCATGGTGAGTGCGGCGCGATCAAACAGCACGGCGACAAGCATGACCGCCAGCATGATGAAGCTGCGCTCGGCGGCAACCACGACGCCTGAAATAACGAGATAGGCGGCGATCGAGACAAGCGCTGCCGCGGCCGCATATTTCTTCACCGGCCGGCGCGAAGAGAAAACGGGAAACAGCGCAAAGGCGCCACGCAGCAACGCCATGATGGTGCCGGCAACCAGCGCCATGTGCAGGCCGGAGATGGAGATGATGTGGTAGATGCCGGTGCGCCGCATCGCTTCGTTGACCTCGTCCGGGATGCCGGCGCGCACGCCGACAATCAGCGCCGCGGCAATCTCGCCTTCGGCGCCGCCGATCTTGCCCCTGATATGGTCGGCAATGTTTTCGCGCGCGTTCTCGATTGCCGAGGAGAGCCGTGCGGTCAGCGGCGGCGGTCCCTGCGTAGCAATGGTTTTCGGATTGCCGAGAAAGAAGCCGCTGCCGCCGATACCGGTGAAATAGCTGTCGAAGGAGAAATCGTAGCTCTCCGGCCGCACCGGACCGGTCGGCGGCAACAGCCTGGCATAGCCGGTGATCAGGGAGCCGGCGGTCATATCGGCGGGAACGGTCCGCGCCGAGAGCCTGACCCGCTCCGGGGCGTAGCGCAGCTCGGGGTAAGCGGTCGAAACCACGTCGAGCGTCAGCCTGATGCGGCCGCTTTCCATCTGTTCGAGACTGACGACGCGGCCGGTCAGCCGTGTCTGAATCTCGGAGCCGAGCATCTGCGTTCCGGCGCGCCAGGTCTCGACCTTGGCGGCGACGACGCCGAGCGCGCACAGCATCGCGGCCATGCAGAACAGATGCGTCCTCGGCCGCGATCGCGTGGCGACAGCGCAACATGTCGCCAGCACCACAATGGCGATTGGCTGCGCAAAGCCCGGCTCGCCGGCCAGCGAGAAGTAGACGATGACGCCGGCTGCCAGGAAAACCGGGACCAGCAGGAAGGCGACGCCCCGGTCGAGCTCCGTGTCGGCAGCCACGGCAAGGCTGCGGCGGAGCGCGGGCCATGACGGGCGGCGAAGCCGTCTGCGCAGTCGGGCGATAGATCCGGGCGCTGTGACTTGCGCCGGCAACGCGTCACCGGGCAGCGCGGGCGCTATGCCGGGATGCGGCTCAGGCAGCGCGAGGGGCAGCGGCTCGGCATAGGGACTATCGGCAAACAGCGAGCGTTCGCTGACGCTTGCCTCGCCGCCTTCGCCTTCCTTCGTGCCCCGGCCACGTCCAGCCATCGGGTCTGCCCCTTGCGCCCCAGACCTCCTATGCTACATGAACGCGCAAAGCGCGAAAGTCCGTGNGTCCAGCCATCGGGTCTGCCCCTTGCGCCCCAGACCTCCTATGCTACATGAACGCGCAAAGCGCGAAAGTCCGTGCGGTCGCATCCACCGCGCCGGAATTGACCCGCCAAGGACGCTCAATCCTCAATCATATCCCGGCCCTCCGCCCTCAGGCGAGCAAGCCCATCGTGCATTGCCTTCAATTGTTCCGGTGTATGACCCTGCCATTCAGCGAGCTCCCCCAGGATGAGCAACGGATCACGGGAGCGGTAGGATTTCGTCGGATTGCCGGGAAATTTTTTATCGGTCAGGTTAGGGTCATCCATAAAAAACCCTGTCGGCTTTACGATGTAAATCCTTTGACGACCGTCACCCGTTGCAAGCTCTGCTCCCCAGATGGCGGCTTCCAGTGTCTGGGTGAAATAGATCCATGACAGTGGTTTACCTCTGAAATTGGAAGGGTGGCCGACGCTCAGCAGATCCCCGGGTTTCAAATCCGCCCGGGTACCATGGTAGAACGGATCACCCTCCGTATGGTCGGCGTTGCTGGTCATCGGGAGCCCTTCTTTCAATCATTCCTCCTTCGTGGCGAGACCGGACCGCACACAGTTGCTGTGTTCACGATAATGATTGCAGAAGGTCAATATGCGTGACCAAGCCAACGCTGTCACGGCGGCGTTGTAGTCGGGCAGTGCCGCATTCGTGAAGAAATGTCCGCTCGTCAGAGGGGGCTACCACCGTCGCAGCGATGTTCCAGGCACTGTGACGGACGCTGCAGCCGAATGAAACCCAGACATTGACGCTGCTGCCAAATGAGGTTGCGCGGAGGTGCGAACAGATTTTGTGCTACAAGGCTCCGGCGCCCGTTGACGCAACCGATAATTGCCGACGTGCCCCGGCCTCGTCCAGCCATCGGGTCTGCCCCTTGCGCCCCAGACCTCCTATGCTACATGAACGCGCAAAGCGCGAAAGTCCGCNGTCCAGCCATCGGGTCTGCCCCTTGCGCCCCAGACCTCCTATGCTACATGAACGCGCAAAGCGCGAAAGTCCGCGCGATCACGCCCCGCTTTCCAAACTTCCCGAGAGTTCCATGTCCGACACGGTCGTCACCCGTTTTGCCCCCTCGCCCACCGGCTATCTGCATATCGGCGGCGCGCGCACGGCGCTGTTCAACTGGCTGTACGCCAAGCACACCGGCGGCACGATGGTGCTGCGCATCGAGGACACCGACCGCGAACGCTTCAACGAGGCGGCGACACAGGCCATTCTGGATGGGCTGACCTGGCTCGGCCTTTCCTGGGACGGTGAGGCCATATCGCAGTTCGAGCGCGCGCCGCGCCACCGTGAGGTGGCCGAGGAGCTGGTGCGCCTGGGCAAGGCCTATTACAGCTACGAGACGCCTGCCGAGCTCGAGGCGATGCGCGAGGCCGCACGCGCCAAGGGCCTGCCGCCTCGCTACAACGGCCAGTGGCGCGATCGTGCCCCCTCGGAGGCGCCTCCCGGCGTCAAGGGCGCCATCCGCATCAAGGCGCCGACCGAGGGCGAAACCGTGGTGCACGACCGTGTGCAGGGCGAGGTGCGCTTCCCCAACAAGGACCTCGACGATTTCATCATACTGCGCTCGGACGGCAATCCGACCTACATGCATGCCGTCGTCGTCGACGACCATGACATGGGCGTCACCCACATCATCCGTGGCGACGACCATCTGACCAACGCCGCGCGCCAGACGGTGATCTACAACGCGATGGGCTGGGACGTCCCGTCGATGTCGCATATCCCGCTGATCCACGGCGCCGACGGCGCCAAGCTGTCGAAGCGGCACGGCGCACTCGGCGTCGAGGCTTATCGCGCCATGGGCTATCTGCCCGAGGCGCTGCTCAATTATCTGGCACGGCTCGGCTGGAGCCATGGCGACGACGAGATCATGTCGATCAAGGACATGATTTCGTGGTTCGACATCGGCGATGTCAACAAGGGTGCGGCGCGCTTCGACTTCGCCAAGCTCGAGTCAATCAACGGCGCGCATATGCGCAAGATGGCCGATACCGAGCTGTTCGACATTTTCGTCGCCACTCTGCCATACCTCGAAGGCGGACCGGCTATCGCCGCCCGTCTCGACGATGCCAGGAAGGCGCAGCTGCTGGCCGCCTTGCCGGGCCTGAAAGAGCGCGCCAAGACGCTGGTGGAACTGGCCGATGGCGCGGCCTTCCTGTTCGTCGAGCGGCCGCTGCCGATCGACGAGAAGGCGGCAGCACTGCTCAATGCCGACGCGCGCGCGATCCTGCGCGGCGCACATGCCGCTTTGCAGACTGTTTCGGGCGAGTGGTCGGCTGCCGCGGCTGAAGCCGCGGTGCGCGAGTTCGCGACGGCAGGCGGCCACAAGCTCGGCGCCGTGGCCCAACCGCTCCGGGCGGCCCTTACCGGCCGCAGCACCTCGCCCGGCGTGTTCGACGTGCTCGCCGTGCTTGGCCGCGAGGAAAGCCTGGCGCGGATTGCGGATCAAATCGATTAGGAGCGAACTGGCCCAAGAAGATTGGCATTGAAAGGCGGGTTTCGCAGTGCAACATTAGGCCTTGGCCCAATCTGGCACGCACCTCCCAAAATGCGGTGGCGAGTTCGCGCATTCCGGTGATTTCGACGTGTCGTTTGCAGGAATTGCCTTGCCGGCATGAGGAACATGAAGGAGTTTGAGAATGAGCGAAGCTGCGACAAGACTGGAAACCGGCAGCAAGACGACGCACCCGTCGACTGCCACGCTCGAACTGGCCGGCAAGACGCATGAATTCAAGGTGCGAAGCGGCTCGGTCGGGCCCGACGTCATCGACATCGGTGCGCTCTACAACACCACCGGCGCCTTCACCTACGATCCCGGCTTCACCTCGACGGCGAGCTGCGAGTCGGCGATAACCTTCATCGACGGGGATGCCGGCATCCTGCTTCACCGCGGCTACCCCATCGACCAGCTGGCCGAGCATGGCGACTTCCTCGAAGTCTGCTACCTCCTGCTCTACGGCGAACTGCCGACCAAGGCGCAGAAGGACGATTTCGACTACCGGGTAACGCGCCACACCATGGTGCACGAGCAGATGTCGCGCTTCTTCACCGGCTTTCGCCGCGACGCGCATCCGATGGCTGTGATGTGCGGTGTGGTCGGCGCGCTGTCGGCCTTCTATCACGACTCCACCGACATTTCGGACCCATACCAGCGCATGGTCGCCTCGATGCGGCTGATCGCCAAGATGCCGACGATTGCGGCCATGGCCTACAAATACCATATCGGCCAGCCCTTCATTTACCCGAAGAACGAGCTGAACTTCGCCGCCAACTTCCTGCACATGTGCTTTGCGGTGCCGTGCGAGGAATACAAGATCAATCCGGTGCTGGCGCGCGCCATGGAGCGCATCTTCATCCTGCACGCCGACCACGAACAGAACGCCTCGACCTCGACCGTGCGGCTTGCCGGCTCGTCGGGCGCCAATCCGTTCGCCTGTATCGCCGCCGGCATCGCCTGCCTGTGGGGCCCGGCGCATGGCGGCGCCAACGAAGCGGCGCTCAACATGCTGGGCGAGATCGGCCACGTCGACCACATCCCGGAATTCATCGCCCGCGCCAAGGACAAGAACGATCCGTTCCGGCTGATGGGCTTCGGCCATCGCGTCTATAAGAACTACGATCCTCGCGCGAAAATCATGCAGAAGACGGCGCATGAGGTGCTGGGCGAACTCGGCATCAAGGACGATCCGCTGCTCGACATCGCCATGGAGCTGGAAAAGATCGCGCTGACCGATTCCTACTTCATCGAGAAGAAGCTCTATCCGAACGTCGATTTCTATTCCGGCATCACGCTGAAGGCGCTGGGCTTCCCCACCACCATGTTCACCGTACTGTTCGCGGTCGCCCGCACCGTCGGCTGGATCGCGCAGTGGAAGGAAATGATCGAGGATCCCCACCAGAAGATCGGCCGTCCGCGCCAGCTCTACACCGGCGCGCCGGAACGCGACTACGTGCCGATTGCGAAAAGGTGAAAGAGAGTGAATGGTGAATGGTAAGTAGTGAATAGCAGGTAGTAAGTAGCAGCTTGATTATAGGCGAGAGCGCGTTAATCCTATTCACTATTCACTATTCACTATTCACTATTCACTATTCACTATTCACTACGGCCTATTCGCTCTCCCGATGTGGCGAAGAACGACATCGGCGGCGATGTCGCCGGAGGGCCTGTCGGTGGCCATGCGTCTGGCAACCTCGCCAAAGCCGTCCTTTTGCCAGGCGCGGTAGGCGGTGTCTGAAAACAGTGCCTCGAGCTGCCGCGCCAGATAGTGCGGCCGCACATACTGGTTGTAGCTTTCCGGCACGACCGGCCGGTCGGCAATAAGGTTGGGCAAAGCAGCGCTCCACACCGTGATCAGGCTCTGCGCCATCAGCATGATCGGATCGAACTTGTAGCAAGAGATCATCGGTACACCCGACAACGCCAGTTCCAGCGACACCGTTCCTGACGCGATCAGCGCCGCATCGGCCTTGCCGAAGGCCTGCCACTTGCGCTCGGGATCGAGGATGATTTCCGGCTCCTGATCCCAG
Organism: Mesorhizobium sp. LSJC285A00; assembly: GCF_000503155.1. Classification (NCBI taxonomy): domain Bacteria; kingdom Pseudomonadati; phylum Pseudomonadota; class Alphaproteobacteria; order Hyphomicrobiales; family Phyllobacteriaceae; genus Mesorhizobium; species Mesorhizobium sp. LSJC285A00. The sequence goes on along the minus strand of NZ_AYVK01000024.1, from coordinate 108,183 downwards.
CGCGCCACCGACGTTTTGACCAGTTCGGCGACATGCGGCACCGTCGGCAGCAACAGCCGCAGCCGGTGGCCGCGCGCGCGCAGCGCCGACACCGTCTCGCCGAACGGACCGATGAGCCGGCTCACCTCGCCGCGCCGCGACCCTGGCAGGACGAGCAGCGTCTTGACGCGATCGGCCGAGAGATCGCGTGGCTGGGCTTGCGCCCTGGCCGCGCCCAGCACGCCTGGATCATGCGTGAGGCGATGTCCGACGTAAGTGCCGGGCGGGCCGCCGAGACGGCTGAGCTCCTTTACCTCGAAAGGCAGGATGCACAGTATGTGGTCGACATAGGGCTTCATCGCGGCCGCCCTACCCGGCCGCCACGCCCAGACGCTCGGGCAGACATAATGGACGATCGGGATCGACGGATCGGCGGCGCGGATCTTTTTGGCGACGCGCAGCGAGAAATCGGGGCTGTCGATGGTGATCAGACAGTCGGGTTTTTCGGCGGCGACAGCACTTGCCGTCTGGCTGATCCGCCGCATCAGGCGCGGCAGGTCACGCAGGATGGCGCTGAGCCCCATCAGCGCGATCTCGGCGCCGTCGAACAGCGGCGCCAGTCCGAGCGCCTGCAGATGCCGCCCGCCAATGCCGACGAGTTGCACCTCGCGCCCGGTCATGCGCTTCAGCGCCTGCACGATGTCGGCGCCCAGCAGGTCGCCGGATTCTTCGCCGGCGACGATGGCAATCTTCAACGGCTTCTCAGCTGCCATGGTCAGACTCCGCAGCCGGCAGGCCGAACACGAACAGGCCGAGCGCATTGGCGCGCGCGATAACGACGGGGCCTTCGAGGATCAGCGAACGGCCGGCTTCGACGGCAATGCCGGCGAGCCCCGCGGCATGCGCCGCCTCGACGGTCTGGGGGCCAATAGATGGCAGATCGGCACGCAATTCCTGGCCAGGCTTGGCGCATTTGACCAGGACACCGCGCGTCTTGCCGGCCAGCCTGCCATGGCCGCGCAACTGCTGCGTCCGCTCGAGCAGTCCGTGGGTGCCCTCGACGCCTTCCAGGGCAACAGTGCGGCCACCGATGGCAATTGCCGCCTGACCAATGTCGAGCGCGCCGATGGCCTTTGCCGCCGCGTGTGCCGCCTCGATATCGCGCCAGTCGGACTTTCGCGGCACTGCTTTGGTCAGCGGCCCTTCGGCCGCGACGAGCCGGGGCACGACTTCATGCGCACCGACAACCTTGACGCCCCGTGCCTCCAGGCCGCGGGTCAATATCTTCAACAGCCCGTCATCGCCGCGGGCAAGCGCCATGGCGAGCGAGGGTATAAGTGCCAGTAGCCCAAGGTTCGGACGCATGTCGACCAACCGCGGCCTGCGCCTGATCTCGCCGGCAAGCACAAGATGGGTGATCCGCCGGCGCCTCAGCAACGCAACCAGCGAGCCGATGTCTTCCAGCGCAAGGCTTTCATGCTCATAGATTGTGAGGTCGGACTGACGGTCGGCCTGACCTTCGACCAGGATGATGACGGGCGGATGTCCGGCCTCCGCCAGGCCGGCGGCAACTTCGACCGGCAAGCTACCGCCGCCGGCAATGATGCCGACCCTGGCGTCCGGCGCAAGATCGAGGCCCGTTGAAGTGGCCTCAGCCTTCGTCATCGGCATCGTCGCCGTCGCCACCCTTGAGCGACGGGACGGCAAAATGCCGCTTGCCGCGACTGGTGATGAAATCGATGATTTTCATGGCCGTCGGCGACGACGCAAACTCGGCCTTGGCGAATTCGATGTTCTCGCCGACAGTGCGGGAGCGGTCGAAGATGGTCTTGTAAGCCTTGCGCAGCAGGTAGATTTCGGCGCGCGGCAACCCCGCGCGCTTCAGGCCGATGATGTTGAGTCCACGCAGGCTGGCGCGATTGCCCACCGCAATCGCGTAGGGAATGACATCGCCGACAAAAGCCGAGCAGCCGCCGAGAAAGGCGTTGTCACCAACACGAACGAACTGATGAACGGCGCTGAGGCCGCCAATATAAACGCTGTCACCGACCTCGCAATGGCCGCCCAAGGTCGCGCCATTGGCGAAGGTTGCATTTTTACCAACGACGCAATCATGGGCAATGTGGGCATAGGCAAGGAAATTGCCGTTGTCGCCGACGGTCGTCTCGCCGCGGCTGGAATCGGTGCCGAGATGCATGGTCACGCCTTCGCGGATCGTGCAGTTCTGGCCGATGACCAAAGTGGTGCGGCCGCCCTTGTGCTTGGTGTTCTGCGGCGGTCCGCCCAGTGTCGCCATTGGATAGACCTTGGTCGCGGCGCCAATGGTTGTCGCGCCCAGCACCGAGACATGGCTGACCAGTTCGACGCGGTCACCGATCACGGCGTCAGCGCCGACGTAGCAGAAAGGTCCTATGGAGGCGCCTTCGCCGATCTGCGCGCCGGCCTCGATGACGGCCGAGGGGTGGATTGAAGTCTGCATTTTCATGAGCATTTCGAACCGTCAGCCGGTAACCATCATTGCCGAGATCTCGGCTTCGGCGGCCTTTGTGCCCTCCACCATGGCCTCGCAGGCGAATTTGAGCAGGTTGCCGCGCATCTTGATTTTCTTGACGTGGATCTTCAACTGGTCGCCTGGGACGACCGGTTTGCGGAATTTCGCGTTATCGATGGTGAGGAAATAGACCAGCGACGGCTTTTCCGTGTTGAGGTTACGGATGCAGATCGCGCCGGCGGTCTGCGCCATAGCCTCGACGATGAGCACGCCCGGCATCACCGGCTGATCCGGGAAATGGCCCTGGAAATGCGGCTCATTGATGGTCACGTTCTTGATGCCGATGGCAGAATCATTGCCGTCGATATCGATGATGCGGTCGATCATCAGGAAGGGATAGCGATGCGGCAAAAGCTTCATCAACCCCAATATATCGACCGCTTCGAGCGTCGCCGGCACCATCTCAGCTACTTCCCCCTTCGCCCTGCTTGCGCGTCCTGGCAAGCTTCCTCAGCATGGCGATCTCACGCATGGCTTCCGCCATCGGCTGCGCCGGATAGCCTCCCCAGATCTCGCCCGCCGGCACGTTGCTCATGAACCCGCTTCTTGCAGCAAGCTTGGCCCCTGATCCGATGGTCAAATGATCGGCAAGGCCAACGCCGCCCCCCATGGTGACACCGTCGCCGACGGTGACGGAGCCGGAAATACCAGAGAGCCCGGCAATAATGCAATTGCGGCCGATGCGAACGTTATGGGCGATCTGCACCAGATTGTCGATCTTGGTCCCCTGACCGATGACCGTATCCGACATGGCGCCGCGATCGACGGTCGTGTTCGAGCCGATTTCGACATCGTCCTGAATGATAACGCGGCCGACCTGCGGCACACGCTCAGGGCCTTTGGCGCCGCCGACAAAGCCGAAGCCGTCCTGGCCGATCCTGGCGCCGCCATGAATGATGACGCGGTTGCCGATCAGCGCGTACTGGACGCTGACACCTGGTCCGATATAGCCGTCGCGGCCGATCTGGCATGACGGACCGATAACGGCGTGGGGGGCAATGACCGTTCCGCTGCCGATGGAAGCACGCGGGCCGACGACGGCTCCGGCCTCGATGATCGCGCCTGCCTCGATATGCGCCGTGGTATCGACATGAGCTTGCGGCGAGACCCCGGTTTCGCTGGTCATCGGTCCCGGCGTAGCCGCTGTCGGGAACAGCAGCCGGCCGATCATGGCGAAGGCCTGCTGCGGGCGCGGATGCACCAGAACCGCAATGCCGGCCGGCGCCTTGCCGGCGAACTCGGCGGGACAAAACACGGCCGCCGCCTTCAGCGACTGCATCAGCGCGAAATTGCGCTTGCCGTCGACGAAGACGAGCGCACCCTCGCCGCCTTCGTTGGCTGGCGCCAACGCATCGATCGATATGTGGGCAAGATCGGAATCGACAAGCGATGCGCCGGTCAGATTCGCGACTTCGCCGGCCGTATACCGGCGTGATGGCGCGAAGAACACCGGATCGGTCATTCCAGAAGCAATATCCAGCTAGGTCGGATCAATTCTCTTCCGGACCCCAACGGCCCGGAAGCATCGTTACCCGCGCATCAGAAGCGGCTCGACATGCCGAAGTTGAATTCCTGCACGTCGTCGGTCTTTTCCTTCTTGACGGGCATCGCGTAGTCAATGCGGATCGGGCCGAAGGGCGACGACCACAACAAGCCGACACCAACCGAAGCGCGCAACGCTAGATCAGTTGAAGCTTGAGTAACCCCGGCGACGTTAATCTTGCTGCCATACAGTGTGGCGGCATCAGCAAACACGGCGCCGCGCACACCAAAGCTTTCCGGAATGACCGGTATCGGAAACTGAGCTTCCGCCGACGCATTGAAATAGGTGGTGCCGCCGAGGTGGTCACCCGTTGCAATATCCGCAGGACCGATGCCACCATACTCGAAGCCGCGGATCATGCGGTCGCTGCTCTGGAACTGATCGAAGATACGCAGGCCGTCACCGCCGAAGCCTTGGATATGGCCGGCGCCGCCTGAGATCAGGCCGACCAGATCCAGCTGTTCGGACAAGGTCTGGTAGACAGTGCCACGACCGGTAACCTTGACGAATTTGGCATCGCCACCAAGGCCGGCCACTTCCACGGTCGTGGTGGCGTAGATGCCTTCGTGCGGGCTCTTCATGTCGTCGATGGTGTTGTAGACCAGCCCAAGGCTGACCGACGACTTGATCCAAGGGCTTTCGTCAATTCCCTGGACGATCGCCGGAGATATCTTGCAGTCGGCGTCAGGAATCCCGTCGCCAGGTGCGTTGACCGGCGGGCCTACGACAATAGGATTGTTATCGCAACCGTCGTCGAGCTTGTACTTCTCCTGGGCGATATTGTACGCCAACTGTGTCGAGATGTTGTCGGTGATCGGCAGGCCGAAGCGCACCGTCGCACCCAGCGTCTCGCTGTCATAGTGGTCGTAGTTGCGCGTCTGCTGGAAGATGTCGAAGCCGGCAGCGATACGGCGCCCGAGGAAATAGGGCTCGGTGAAGGACAGGCTGTAGTCGCGCGAATTCTTGCCACCACCCGCCGAAACCTTGATGTACTGGCCGCGACCGAGGAAGTTGCGCTCCGCGACCGAACCTTCGACGGACGGACCCGCAGTATCGCCACCGGTCGAATATCCTGCGCCGACCGAGAACTCGCCGGTCGATTTCTCGACTACGTCAACCACGAGCACGACCTGGTCTGGCTCAGAACCCGGGACAGTCGAAACGTCGACTTTCTCAAAGTAATCCAGCTTTTCCAGCCGCTTCTTCGCGCGCTGGATGAGTACCTGGTTGAAGGCGTCGCCTTCGCTGACATCGAACTCACGACGAATGACATAGTCGCGCGTGCGGTCGTTGCCGCGGATTTCGATGCGCTCGATATAGGCCTTGGTGCCCTGGTCGATCGTATAGACGACCGAAATGGTGTGGTTCTCGAAGTTGCGATCGCCGCGCGGCGTCACCTGGGCGAAGGCATAGCCCGAACCCGCGACCTTTTCGGTCAGCGCGATGATGGTGTCCTCGACATCCTTGGCGTTGTAGACGTCGCCCTTGTGGGTCTGAACCACCGATTCCAGCGCCTTCGAGTCGACTTCGGGAATGGTGCTCTCGACGCTGACGTCGCCGAACGTATAGCGGTCGCCTTCCTGGACGGTGATGGTAACGGTGTACTGGTTGGTCGTGTCGTCGAGCTCGCCGACAGCTGAGACCACCTGGAAGTCGGCATAGCCGTGATTGTAATAGAAGCGGCGCAGCGATTCCTGGTCGGCGCGGAGCTTGTCCTCGTCATAGACGTCGTCACGCAGCACGAAGGACAGGAAGCTCGAGCGCTTGGTGGCGATGACGTCGGACAGGCGGCGGCTCGAATAGGCGCTGTTGCCGACGAAATTGACGGCGGCGATCTTGGTGCGGCCGCCTTCGTTGATGTTGAAGACCACGTTCACGCGGTTGTCGCCGAGATCCATGATCTGCGTCGTGACAGCGGCGTCATCGCGGCCAATTCGCCTGTAGGCAGCCTTCACCGCCTCGACATCGGAGTCCAGCGTTGCCTGGGAAAACGTCCCGCGCGGCTTCAACTGCACGGCGACTGCCAGCGCATTGTCCTTGAGCTTCTTGTTGCCCTGGAACAGAACCTGGTTGACGACCTGATATTCGGCAACCTTGACTACCAGCGTCGAACCGACCTGATTGATCTGCACGTCCGAGAACAGCCCCGTGCCGAACAGCGCCTTGACCGCATCGTCGATATCGGCGCTGGAAAACGCCTTGCCCGGCTTGATCGTGATGTAGTTGCGGATGGTGTCGGCGTCGACACGCTGGTTGCCGCTGACCTCGACTCTCGAGACAACGGCTGCCTGCGCCGCAGATGTGGCAACGAACTGCACGGCGAGCGCACCTGGTACAACCAGAGCGGCGGACATAGCCACCGCGGACGCGGCGCTCAAAAATTTGGATGCTGCCTTCATCGGGCTTTTGTACCTTTTCTCGAAGTCCCCACGGCGAGAAAACCGGACGTGCGGTAATTTCTCCTACCGTATTAACCGGATTTTCCCTACACGCAAGGCTTCTGGTTAATTTGTAATTACTTAACCCTGATGCGTGGCTTTCGCGTCACGCATACCCCCGTGCATGGTAAACGGCGTCTCAACATTGCCGGTGCTGAAGCCAAATTTCTTCATGATTTCAGCACCCAAACAGATCGTTCCAGAAGACGAAGCCCATAAATCCCAGCACCAGAAAGAGGCCGGCCCGGTATCCCATTTCCATCATCCGCGCCGATACCGGACGCCGGAAAACGGCTTCGAGTGCGTAGAACAGGAGATGGCCGCCGTCGAGGGGGGGAATCGGCAAAAGGTTCAGAATTCCGATCCCGACCGACAGCCCGGCGACGAGTTGCACCAGCCATAGGAAGCCCAGCTTTGCCGCCTGCCCCGACATCTTGGCGATCTTGATCGGGCCGCCCAGCTGGCATTTGTCTTCGCGGCCGACAACGAATCGCTGCAGGAACTGGCCGGTGCGCTGAATGACGTGCCCCGTCTCCTCGACCGCGGCGCCGACTGCTCCGACAGGGCTGTAGGTGATCAGCCTGGGCTGGCCGACATCCTTGTTGTTGACGACGCCGATGACGGCCACCTTGACCTTGTTGCCCAGCGCGTCCAGCTGCTCCATCGGCTCCGGCGTCGCGACGACGGTGACCTCCTTGCCGTCGCGCAACATGGTGAAGGTGATGGCGTCGCCGCCGCGGCCTGAGACCAGACGTTGGACGTCGGCGAAGGTCTCAACCTTGCTGCCGTCGACGGCGACGAATCGGTCGCCTGGCAAAATGCCGGCCCTTTCGGCTGGACTGCCGGCGGTGACCGCCGCCACCATCGGCTCAAACACAGGGCGGCCATAGAGGGAAAACAGCACGGCAAAGACGGCAATGGTCAAAAGGAAGTTGAACAACGGTCCGGCCACCACCGTGGCGGCGCGTTTCCAGATGGGTTGCGTGTGGAAGGCGACCTTGCGTTCAGCGTCAGTCAGCGTTTCCAGATCTTCCGAACTCGGCTGGCTCGACGTGGCGCTCATGTCGCCGACGAATTTGACATAACCGCCGAGCGGTATGGCGCAGAGCTTCCAGCGCGTGCCGTGGCTGTCGTTGAAGCCGAGAAGTTCGGGGCCGAAGCCGATCGAAAAGGCCTTCACGCCAATGCCGCACCAGCGGCCGACCAGGTAATGGCCCATTTCGTGAATGAAGACGACCACGGTCAGCACGAACAGAAACGGCACCAGCGTGCCGAGGACAAAGCCTTCCGTGCTGAAAAACGCGTGAAGAATTTCGTTCAAGTCATGCCCTCAAATTCACCCGCGGCAAAAGGTGTCGCCGCGACTGTGACATCAATCCAGGCGAATCCGTGGCGTGCGCCATTTCTTCGCCGTGAAATATCACTCAAGCCGGAAACAGCCCCTGCGCCGGATGATCGGCGCCCGCCGAAATCCAGCCGATCACGTATAGGGCAAAAGCCGCCGCGACAAGCCCGTCCACCCTGTCCATGACACCGCCATGCCCGGGTATCAACGCGCTTGAATCCTTGCGGCCGTGGCGGCGCTTGACCCAGGATTCGAAGAGATCGCCAGCCTGGGCAACAATCGACAGCACCAGCGCAACCAAGGCGAGGACGCCAAGATTGCCGGCCCCGGCGGCGGCAGCCAGAAGCACGCCGGCGGCCACGCCGCCGACAGCGCCGCCAAGCGCGCCGCTCTGCGTCTTGCCGGGGGATATAGATGGCGCGAGCTTGGGCCCACCGACGGAGCGGCCGACGAAATAGGCGAAGATGTCGGTCGCCCAGACCACGGCGAACAGAAACAGGATTGCGATCAGGCCGGGGTGGTCGCCGCCGCGCAGCAGCGCCAGCGATAAGCCGGACAAAGCCGCGTAGGCAAGACCGGCTGCATCCCATTGCGCCGCCCCACGCATACGGGCGCCGACAGCAGCGACCACAACCATGGCCAGGACAAGAGACAGAAGCCACGATGCCGGCACGCCTGCAACCAGGGCGACGACGAAAACCAGAAGCAGCGCTTCGGGAATGAAGCCGAGGGTCGCACCGGCCAAGGGGCGCGACATGCGCGCCCATTCATAGAAGATGACCGCCGATATCACGGCGCAAAGCAGGCGGAACCACAGCCCTCCCAACCAGGTCAGGCCAAGCGCTATTGCGGCCAGCACCAGCGCCGAGACGATGCGAAGCTGAAGATTGTTCATCCCGCCGCCGATCACGAGGCAGCGACATCTTGAGCGGCAAGCCCGCCAAAACGGCGCTCGCGGCCAGCAAAATCGCGCAATGCGTCGGCCAGGTGTTCGCGGCTGAAGTCAGGCCAGTAGCAAGGCAGAAAAACCAGTTCGCTGTAGGCTGCCTGCCACAGAAGGAAGTTCGACAGCCGAAGCTCGCCACTGGTGCGGATGACCAGCTCCGGATCGGGAATGCCTGCGGTGTCGAGGGCGCCGGCAAAAGTGTCTGCCGTGATCGCCTCTGCGTCGATCTCGCCGCGCGCCACTGCGGCTGCGAGCTTGCGTGCCGTGCGCACGATCTCGTCGCGCCCGCCATAGTTGAAGGCGATGACCAAGGTCAGCGATTCATTGCGCGCAGTCAGCGATTCGGCCTCTTCGAGCAGGCCCCTGATGTCCGGCTGCAGCCCCGCCCTGTCACCGATGATCCTGACGCGCACGCCGTTCTGGTGCAGTTCGGCCAGATCGCGGCGGATGAACAGCTTCAAAAGCCCCATCAGGTCGCTCACTTCGGCCTTGGGCCGCGACCAGTTTTCCGACGAAAAGGCGTAGACGGTCAGGAAGAGATCGGAAGAGCACACGTNCCCCATCAGGTCGCTCACTTCGGCCTTGGGCCGCGACCAGTTTTCCGACGAAAAGGCGTAGACGGTCAGGAAGGAAATGCCGAGACCGGGCGCGGCGCGCACCGTCTTGCGCAGCGCTTCGACGCCGGCGCGATGGCCGGCAAGCCGCGGCATGCCGCGCGCTTTGGCCCAGCGTCCGTTTCCATCCATGATGATCGCGACATGCGCGGGCGTTGCCATTGTCTCGCTTTCGGGCCGGTGTGGGCCGACCCTAGACCTGCATGATTTCAGCTTCCTTATCGGAAAGCAGGTGATCGATGGTGCTGATCGTTTCGTCGGTCAGCTTCTGGACCTGATCGGAGCGCTTGCGCTGATCGTCCTCGCTGATGTCGCCGTCCTTTTCCGCCTTCTTCAAGAAGTCCATGCCGTCGCGACGGACATGGCGCACCGCAACGCGGGCGTTCTCGGCGTAGCCATGCGAAATCTTGACCAGTTCCTTGCGGCGCTGCTCGTTGAGCTCGGGCAGCGGAATTCTGAGATTGGTGCCGTCGACGATCGGATTGAAGCCGAGATTGGATTCTCTGATGGCACGGTCGACCGCGCCGACCATCGACTTGTCCCATACCGAAACCGAGATCATGCGCGGCTCCGGCACCGACACGTTCGCCACCTGGTTGATGGGCATGGTGGTGCCGTAGGCCTGGACCTGGATGGCGTCGAGCAGATTGCTGGAGGCACGGCCGGTGCGCAGCGAAGCCAGATCGTGCTTGAAGGCGGCGATCGCGCCATCCATGCGCCGCTTGAGGTCGTCGAACTCACCACTCATCTTAGTCTCCTCGACCCGTTTGATCCGGGTTCAGTGCTTAGGGCCTATATTCGGACCCGCTTTCGAAAACTGATCCCCTTTTTAGGAGAGTATACTCCGGGTCACTCGTCGGCGACGATCGTGCAACGGCCGCCGCCCCGCAGAATATCGCCGAAACCACCTTTTTCGTGGATCGAATAGACGATTATCGGGATGTTGTTTTCGCGCGCAAGTGCAATTGCGGCGGTATCCATGATCGAAAGGCCCTTGTTGATGACTTCGGCATGGCTGATGCGCTCGAAGCGGGTCGCATTCGGATCCTTCTTGGGATCGGCCGAATAGACGCCGTCGACCTGGGTGCCCTTGAACAGCGCGTCGGCGCCGATCTCGGCGGCGCGCAAGGCCGCGGCCGAATCGGTGGTGAAGAACGGATTGCCGGTGCCGCCGGCGAAAATGACGACCTTGCCCTGGTTCATATAGGCGGTGGCCTGGCGCTGGGAAAAACTCTCGCAAAGTTCGGGCATGGCTATGGCCGACAGCACGACGGCGTCGACGCCGATCTTGTTCAGCGAGGTGCGCAGCGCCAGCGAGTTGATGACGGTGGCCAGCATGCCCATGTGGTCGCCGGTGACACGGTCGCCGCCCTTGGATGCCACCGCCACGCCGCGAAAGATATTGCCGCCGCCAATGACGACGCCGACCTCGATACCAAGTGCGCGGGCTTCGGCGATGTCGGCGGCGATTCGGTCGACCACCGAGACATCGATGCCGAAATGCTGCTCGCCCATCAACGCTTCGCCCGACGCTTTCAGCAGGACACGTCGATAGAGGGGCTTTGCCGTCATCTGGACCTCGTCATTGTTGCGTGTGGCAGCCTGGGCAGGCCGCCCTCGCGCGGGCGCCGCCGCTGGCGCGATGCCGAGTTCCGATACACGAAGGGCGCCGCGATGTCACGCGGCGCCCCTCGCCCAATTCCGCCTTCCCGTCGCGGCCCGTCAGTTGCTGGTGATGCTGACGGCGTCGCCCTCGACCAGCAGCGGCGGCGCATAACCCAACGGCTTGTCGCCGGTCACGGCGCCGCCGGTAACCCGGGCTTGTATGTCGGAACCGAAATAGGCGTACGGGAATGGCGGCGGTGTCTTCCTGACCGTATCCAGCCGCGCGCGAAGCTCGGCGGGTAAAGTGAAATCCAACGCCGCCAGATTGTCCTGCAACTGCGCCAGCTTGGTGGCGCCAAGAATCACGGTGGCGATGCCGGTTGCGTTGCCACCCAGTTGAGCGCGACCTGCGCCATGCTGCGTCCGAGTTCGGCGGCAACTTTTTCGAGCTCCGCCACGATCGCCCAGTTGCGCTCGGTGAACTTCTGGAACCCCGGATGAGTGGTGTTGCGAAAGCCGTCGAGCCGGCCGGCATGGCCTTCCTGCGTCGGCCGGTACTTGCCGCTGAGCAGCCCGCTGGCCAGCGGGCTCCACACCATGATTCCTGCGCCATGGCGGGTGCCGAAGGGCACGAACTCATTTTCGATCGAACGCTCCGCCAGCGAATATTCAAGCTGCAGGGCCGACACCGGCTCGTAGCCGCGCCACTCGGCGATCGTCTGCGCGCGGGCAGCATACCAGGCCGGCACATCGGACAGGCCGACATGGCGAATTTTGCCCGCACGCACGAGATCATCCATCGTGCGCATGACCTCCTCGGCTGGCGTCAGCCCGTCCCAGACATGGAGGAGGTAGAGGTCGATATAGTCAGTGCCCAACCGCTTCAGCGAGGCGTCCACGGCGCGCAAGATGTTCTTGCGGCCATTGCCACCGGCGTTCGGATTGCCGGGCTCCGCGTTGAAGGTGAATTTCGTGGCGATCACCGCTCTGTCGCGCAAGCCTCGCTCGGCGATGAATTCGCCGAGCCAGGTTTCGGCTGTGCCGCCGGTGTAGAGGTCGGCGGTGTCGAAGAAATTGCCGCCGGCCTCGACATAGGCGTCGGCCATGGCGCGCGCGGTTTCCCTGTCCGCGCCCCAGCCCCATTCGGTGCCAAAGGTCATGGTGCCCAGTGCCAGCCGGCTGACGCGCAGGCCGCTGTTGCCCAGTGTGTAATAGCTCATGGTCATGGTGTTTTTCCTATCCTGATTTCTTGACGCCGGCTCACTGGCCAGGCGTCATCTTGACCCAGGGATTGCCGCGCTCATGCGTGGCGCGGAAAACGAAGCCGTCGACTTTCCAGCCGGTCCCGGAGCGAACCAGATGGTGCTCGTAGGTGCCCCAGACTTCCCACAGCGGGTCGCCATTGCCTTCCATCCGGTTCCAGGCATAGCCGTTCGAAGAGACGGTCGCCGCGTCCGCCTCAAAGATCACCTGGTGATTGGTGCGCAGATGCAGGCTGGTCTTGCTGCCCCTGAGGTTGCCGGCCCAGGTACCGATCAGATTGTCGGAGGGGATGGTGGCGGCAGGCTGTCCTGACAGGCTGCTGAAGTCGACGGTGACACGGTCGGCGAAATAGGAGCGGGCAAGCTTCCAGTCCTGCGCATCGACGGCACGGTCGATGGCATCGGCGATGCGGATGACGGCGCGTTCGTCGGCGAGCGCGCGCCAACCGGACGGCTCGGCGCCGCCGGCATCGACCGGCGCTAGGGCAAGGCCTGCGGCGAAGGTAGCGTGTTTCAAGGCATCCATCTCTCTTCTCCTTTGTGCATCGGTGATGGTAATATGGGTCAGCCTGTCGGCATCGAGAAGATTGAAGTGTTCGCAAGGACTATGCGATATCATGCATGAATGGACCGGGATCTGCTCAGTCATTTGCCTGTCATCGTCGCCGTTGCCCGACGCGGCGGCTTTGCGCTAGCTGCGGCCGAACTGGGCATGTCCCCATCCGCCGTCAGCCATGCGGTGCGCCTCGTGGAGGAGCGGATCGGCCAGCCGCTGTTTGCGCGCACCACGCGCAGCGTCTCGCTGACGGAAGCCGGCAAGGCGCTGGTGGACACGGCAGCCCCTGCCCTCCAGGATATCGCCGACCGGATGGACCGCATCCGAGCCATCAAGGGCCGGCCCTCCGGCTTGCTCAGGTTGAACGTTCCCAACATCGCCGTTCCACTTGCCGTCACTCCCGTGGCCGCCGCGATGGCTGAACGCTATCCTGATGTGACCATCGAATTGCTCACCGACCAGGGGCTGGTGGACATTGTCGGCGAGGGTTTTGATGCCGGCATCCGGCTGGGCGAGATGATCGCACAGGACATGGTCACGGTCCGGCTGACGCCGCCATTCAACGCCGTGATCGTCGCCTCCCCCGCCTATGTCGGCCGGCATGGCCGTCCGCGCGGTGTGGCGGATCTTTCGGACCACAATTGCATCGGCTACCGGCTTGTGCGCTCCGGCGCACTCTATCGCTGGGACCTGACCGAGGACGGCAAGGATGTCGTGGCCGAGACGAAGGGTACGGTCATCGTCACCGATTCGCTGGCCGCGATCGACCTTGCGCTTGCCGGCGTCGGGCTGACCTATGTGTTCGAGCCGCTGGTGCGCGCGGAATTGGCAGCCGGCCGCCTCGTTCAGATTCTGCCGCAAACGGCGATCGAGGAGCCCGGCCTCTTCCTCTACTTCCCGCGCCGGGCGTCGATGGCGCCAAAGCTCAGGGCCTTCATCGACACCGCACAAGAAATCGGCCGAGCATCCTTGCGGACACCCGGCCGAGTTGCCTGAGCTGAGAAGCCCCTTTTCAGGGGCTATTTTAAAACTACTTCTTCACCGCCGCCGCGACTTCCGCCGCGAAATCGGTCTCTTCCTTTTCGATGCCTTCGCCCAGCGCAAAGCGCAGATAGGCGGAGATCTTGGCCGGAGCGCCGATATCCTTCTCGGCATCCTTCAGCGCCTGCTCGACAGTGATGTCGGGATTGAGCACGAAGGCCTGCTTGAGGAGCACGACTTCCTCGTAGAACTTGCGCAGGCGGCCTTCGACCATCTTTTCGATGATCGCTTCCGGCTTGCCGGACTGGCGCGCCTGGTCGGCGAAGATCGCCTTCTCGCGCTCGACCGCTGCCGGATCGATCTGCTCGGCGGTCAACGCCAGCGGGTTGGTGGCGGCGACATGCATGGCGACCTGGCGGCCAAAGGCGTTGGCGGCATGCTCATTGCCCGTCGTCTCGATCGCGACCAGAACGCCGAGCTTGCCAAGACCATCGGCAACCGCATTGTGGACGTAGGTTGCGACAGCACCGTGCGGGACGGTGAGCTTGGCCGAACGGCGGAAGCTCATGTTCTCGCCAATGGTGCCAACGGCGTCCTTGATGGTGTCAGTGACCGACTTGTCCGAACCCGGATACTTTGCGGCAGAGACAGCCTCCGTCGTGCCATAAGCAAGCGCGACCTTGGCGACATTGCGAACGATCTCCTGGAACTGCTCGTTGCGGGCCACGAAATCGGTCTCGGAGTTAACCTCGATGATGGCGGCCTCGCGGACGCCGGAGTCGACGCCGATCAGGCCTTCGGCGGCAGTACGGCCAGCCTTCTTGTCGGCCTTGGAAATGCCCTTCTTGCGCAGCCAGTCGACGGCCTCTTCGATGTTGCCGTTGGTCTCGGTCAACGCCGCCTTGCAGTCCATCATGCCCGCGCCGGTCAAGTCGCGGAGTTCTTTGACCTGTGCAGCCGAAATGCTCATTGTCGCCTCTTTGTTTTAAATGCACCGACGCACCACCGGTACTCGGTGATGCGTCTGTCTAGCGTGCCAAATATGAGAATGATGAAGGCCGCAACCGGCCTTCGATTGTCAAGCTTCCGGAGCGTCCGCAGCCGGGGCCGGAGCCGGATCAAGCGCCGGTTCGACCGGAGCTTCGACCGAGGCGCCGATGTCGACGCCGAGCGCGCCCTGCTGGCGGGCGATGCCGTCGATGGCAGCCTTGGCGATCAGGTCGCAATAGAGCTGGATGGCGCGCGCCGCGTCGTCATTACCGGGGATCGGGAAATCGATCTTGTCCGGATCGCAGTTCGAATCGATGATGGCGACGACCGGGATGCCGAGGCGCTTGGCCTCGAGGATGGCGATCGCTTCCTTGTTGGTGTCGATGACGAACATCAGGTCCGGCGTCGAACCCATGTCCTTGATGCCGCCGAGCGCCTTGTCGAGCTTCTCGCGCTCGCGGTCGAGGTTCAGGCGTTCCTTCTTGGTCAGGCCCTGGGCCTCACCGGCCAGCATCTCGTCGAGCTTGCGCAGGCGCTGGATCGAATTCGAGATCGTCTTCCAGTTGGTCAGCATGCCGCCGAGCCAACGCGAGTTGACATAGTATTGGGCCGAACGCTGTGCGGCGTCGGCGACGATGTCGGACGCCTGGCGCTTGGTGCCGACGAACAGCACGCGGCCGCCCTTGGCAACGGTGTCGGAAACCTGCTTCAGAGCCTGGTGCAGCAAAGGCACCGTCTGCGACAGGTCGATGATGTGGATGTTGTTGCGGGCGCCGTAGATGTAAGGCGCCATCTTCGGGTTCCAGCGGTGGGTCTGGTGGCCGAAGTGAATGCCAGCTTCCAAAAGCTGGCGCATGCTGAAATCAGGCAGTGCCATTCTTAGTTCCTTTTCCGGTTAGCCTCCACGGACACAGGCATTTTTGGACTTTGTCCTCGAACGCCACCGGAGGTTTCAGCCGGATTTCTCCCGGGCAGACACCAAAGTCCGTGTGTGGAATGAGCGCGCATATAGAGGGGAAGCGCTGCAAACGCAAGCGGTGAGGTGCTTCATCGCTCAGCGTGCGGCAATCAGCGCTCCGGTGCCGATCATGGCGCTGCCGGCGAACCGGTTAATCAGCCGCATGCGTTCGGGCGTCCTGAACCAGCCGGATGCCCTGCCCGCCAGCGCGGCGTAGATGCCCATGGTGAGAATATTGGCGCCGACGACGACTGCCACCACCAGCAGGCCGTCGGCAAACGTCATGGTGTCGAGGTTGAGGATCAGCGGCATGATCGAGGCGTGGAACAGGATCGCCTTCGGGTTGCCGAGCGCCACGGAGGCGCCAAGCAGGAACGAACGCGACAATCCGGTTTGGGGGATTCCTTGCGCGGCCGATTGCGCGGCCGCGGCCCGCCACATCTTGACGCCGAGGAAAATCAGGTAGGCCGCACCGGCGTATTTCAACAGGAGAAACACCCATTCGAAGGTCTGGGCCAGCGCCACCAGCCCGAGCAGTGCCAGGGTGACCAGCACGGCATCGCCGGCGGCAATGCCCATTCCGGCGACGAACGCACGCAGGAAGCCGCGTGCCACGCCGTTGGTGATCACCGTGAACATCGCCGGTCCCGGCGTGGCGGCGGCAAGTGTGATGGCAAGGCAATAAGCCAGGAATGCCGTTAGCGTCACGATCGGCCCTTTCCGTTGGGTACCCGTACGCGCCTGAAGATCGCAACGATCTCCTCGCGGCTGCATTCGATGGCGCCGAGCCGCACCGCCCGGTCGCGCTCGAAGCCGGTTATGTCATAGTGCGGCGCCGATGTCCTGGGCGGCCCCTGGTAGGACGAACGCTTGACACCAAGCTCGGCGGCGAAACGATGCAGTTCGTCCGTATCGTCGGCCATCAGGTGGCACCAGCGATGGCCGGCCCATTTCCAGATCGCCGCATCGACATAGACCGCCATCGGGAACTGCCATCAAGCCTGCCGTGCCAGCGCCGCATTGTTGCTATTTCGAGACCGGGCAAGGCTTGGTCTGATCGAACAGCGACAGGTTGACCAGCTTTCCGGTCATCGAGAACTCGCCATAGTCCATTGTGAGGTCGCGGGTGATGCCGTTCTCGTGCAGCTTGAAGCTGATGCGGTATTCTGGCACCTCTTCGCCCGATTTGTCGGTCTCGTCGAAATAGGCGATGTCGACGGGCCAGTATTTGTCGCCGGCAAGCTTGGCCAGCGCCGGCGCTTCGGGGTCGGCCTTGTCGCCCTCGGCCTTCTTGCCGACGATGACGGTGGTGGTCATCACCTTGTTGGCATCCTCCGAACCGTCGAACAGGCTGGTTTCGTAGAAATTCTCGCCCTTCTCGGCCTTGCCGATCAGTTCGACCAGATGCTGGGTCGGGAACTGAGTGGCGGCGAGTTCCAGGCTGTTCTTCTCGGGCTTGTCGATGTCGACCTTGAGGCCCTTGGTCTCTTTCGTGGCGGTGCCCTTGACCTCCTTGTCGAGGTTCTGGTCGACGAAGGATTTGGTCACGAACGAGAAGGTCTTGCCTTCGGCGTCCTCGAACGTGGTCGTCTGCTGGTCGGTCAGCCTGGTGTTGTCGCCGGTGGCGATCTGGGTGACGAAACGGAATTTTACCGTATAGCCCTCGCAGGGCGAGCCGTTGAACTCATAGACCATGCGGCCGGAAATCCCGGTGATGCCCGAGCGGTCCGACGCCTTGTCGAGGGTAAGATCGTAGACGGCGCGATGCGCCTGCAGCGCCGGCACGGCAAAGGCTGGAGCCATCGAGAACAGCACCGGAACGAGAACGGCGTGGAAGGCAAGGCGCGTTGCGCGCATAAGGGGCTCCGATCGTCGCAGCTGATGGCAGGCCGCAGGTAAAGATGGTCCAGCTTAAAAAAAGTCGTGGCGGAAGCGAGGCAAAAATAGCAATTTCGGCCCGGCCAGCGCGGCCTCTCCAAGCAATAGGGAAATACCATGAGTGAAACAATCGAAAAGCGGCTAAGCGATCTCGGCGTGACAATACCTGCCGCCGCAGCGCCCGCCGCGAACTATGTGCCCTATTGCAGGTCCGGCAATCTTTTGTTCACCGCCGGGCAGTTGCCGCTCAAGGACGGCAAGCTGCAGGCAAGCGGCCTGCTCGGCCGCGACGTCGACACGGCAACCGGCAAGGAAGGCGCAAAGTACTGCGCAGTCAATGTCTTGGCGCAGGCAAAAGCAGCACTTGGCGATCTCGAAAAAATCCAGCGGCTGGTCAAGATCACCGTCTTTGTTGCATCAGTGCCGGATTTCGTCGAGCAGCATCTGGTCGCCAACGGCGCCTCCGATTTCCTGGTCGCGGCCCTTGGCGAGCGCGGCAAGCATGCCCGCTCCGCCGTCGGCACCGCCTGTCTGCCGCTTAATGCCGCAGTGGAAATCGAAGCCGTCTTCGAGGTCGCATGAGCAGGACCAAGACAATGACCGACCTTTCTTGGCTGACCGCCCGGCCGGTGGCGCATCGCGGCTTTCACGACATGAATAAGACGCGCTGGGAAAACACGCTGTCGGCCTTCGCTGCTGCCGCCGAGCGCGGCTATGCGATCGAATGCGACGTGCATTTGTCGTCCGACCGCGTCCCCGTCATCATTCACGACGGCGATCTCAAGCGGTTGACCGGCCAGGACGGCTTCGTCTGGCAGCGCACGGCGGCGGAAATGACGGCACTCAAGATCGGCGGCACCAGGGACCATATACCGACGTTGCAGGAAGCGCTCGACCTGGTCGATGGCCGTGTGCCGATGGTTATCGAACTGAAGGGCGTGCCCGGTTACGACGAGGGCCTGGTGGCAAGCGTCGGCAAGATGCTGGAGCGCTACAAGGGCAAGGCGGCGATCATGTCGTTCGACCACTGGCTGGTCCGCGATTTCCCCAGGGATGCGCCAGGAATTCCGGGCGGGCTCACGGCCTATGGCAAGGACAACCAGTTGATCGAGGCGCATTTCGCCATGCTGGCACATGACATCGCCTTCACCTCCTATGCCGCGGGCGATCTGCCGAACCCATTCGTCAGCTTCGTGCGTGAAAGGCTTAACATGCCTGTCATCACCTGGACGGTGCATGACGAGCCGGCGGTGGATCTCACCTTCAAATACGCCGACCAGATGACGTTCGAAGGGTTCGAACCCGATCTGGTCAAAGTCGCCTGATGGGAGTGCCTGAAACGTGACTTGTAGCGGCCCCGACAGAGCTTAAATAAGCCTCATGGATCAGGGTGACGAAGGCGATGGGCAAACGGCGAATGCGGAGTTCTCCATCCGCGTCGCCGCCGGCATCAATGCCTTCACCTGCGACGAGTGGAACGGCTTTACCGGCACAACCCGCAGCGACACAGAAAACGGCTATAACCCTCTCGTTTCATATGCTTTTCTGAGCGCGCTTGAAGATTCCGGCTGCGCCGTGCGGCGCACCGGCTGGCAAGGTCATCATCTCAGACTGGAAAATGCCCAAGGCAGATTGCTGGGCGCCGTGCCCTGCTATCTCAAATCGCACAGCCAGGGCGAATATGTCTTCGACCACGGCTGGTCCGATGCGTTCGAACGCGCCGGCGGCAACTACTATCCGAAACTGCAATGCGCCGTGCCGTTCTCTCCGGTCACCGGCCCTCGCCTGCTGGTCAGCAAGGGCGAGGACAGCGCCATTGTGAAGGCCGGTCTCGCAGCGGGCCTGAAGGCGGTGACGGAAAAGCTCGGCGTGTCCTCCGCGCATGTCACCTTCGCCAATGAAAGCGACGTTGCAACGCTGGAAGCAGCCGGCTTCCTGCACCGCACCGACCAGCAGTTCCATTTCTTCAACGAAGGCTTTTCGACCTATGACGACTTTCTCGCCACGCTGGCATCGCGCAAGCGCAAGGCGATGAAGAAGGAGCGCCGCGAGGCGCTCGCCAACGGTATCTCGATCGACCGGCTGACCGGCAAGGACCTGACCGAAAAGGCGTGGGACGATTTCTTCGCCTTCTATATGGATACCGGCAGCCGCAAATGGGGCCGGCCCTATCTCAACCGCAAGTTCTTCTCGCTGATCGGCGAGCGCATGTCCCAGGACATCCTGTTGATCATGGCCAAGCGCAATGGCCGCTATGTCGCCGGCGCCATCAACTTCATCGGCTCCGATGCGCTCTACGGCCGCAATTGGGGCTGCATCGAGGACCACCCGTTCCTGCATTTCGAAGTTTGCTACCATCAGGCCATCGACTTCGCCATCGAGCGTAAGCTGAAGGTGGTCGAGGCCGGCGCGCAGGGTGAGCACAAGCTGGCGCGCGGCTATCGTCCCGTGACCATGCATTCGGCGCACTACATCGCACATCCCGGCCTGCGCAATGCTGTGGCCGACTATCTCCGGCGGGAACGCCGCGAGGTCGAGCGGATGGGCGAAATCCTGGAAGAGCATACGCCGTTCCGCAAGGATCTTGAGGAATAGCGATCCGCCCCTGCCCTCGCCTGTCGATATCGCCGGACCATCTTGCCGGTCCGGGACAGCTTCGCTACACCGGGAGCATACTCCCGGAGCGCCGCCATGACCGAGGCCTACGATCCCAGCAATATCTTCGCGAAGATCCTGCGCGGCGAAATCCCGTCGCACCGCGTCTACGAGGATGATGCCGTGGTCGCCTTCATGGATGTGATGCCGCAAGGCCCCGGTCACACGCTGGTGGTGCCCAAAGCACCGTCGCGCAATCTGCTCGATGCCGATCCGGCGACGCTCGGCCGGCTGTTCACCACGGTCCAAAAGGTGTCGCTGGCGGTCAAAAAGGCTTTCGGCGCTGACGGGGTCACGATCCTGCAGTTCAACGAACCGGCCTCCGGCCAGACCGTCTACCACCTGCATGTCCATGTCATCCCGCGGTTCGAAGGCATCGCGCTCAAGCCGCATACGGGGCAGATGGAGAAGCCCGAAGTGCTGACTGAGAACGCGGCCAGGATCCGAGCAGCGCTGAACGGTTGAGGTGGCGCGCGCCTCAGGGCGATGCGCTCAGCCACAATCCACCACGTCGGTTAGGAAAATATGGTTGTGTGCGTCAAGTTCTGCAAAAAGGGGCGGCCATGATGCTGGTCATGCGGCTTGGCGCAGAGCGAGCTTCTTGTGCTCGCGCAGGTCGTCCATGTTGATGTATCGNTGACGTTGAACATCACCAGCCTGCCATGACCGCCCCCTCTCAGCGAATTTGCAGAACTCTCAGCACACTACCGAAAATATCAAACCACCCCGTGATAAAGTGCCGTACCGGGATGCGTTTGGGTTTTAAAAACCGTGGAACATTCGGTTGCGACATCAGAGCCGTTGGTAAAAGCAGCTGCCGGGCCGTGGATGACTATGCGAGCGATCTGATTTCGATCGCCATCTGGAAGGCGTGCGGGTACTTCCTGGGCAAGTTTGCACCCGAGGGCGTCGCCGCCTGACCTAACAACATCTGACCTGAAAAGCAGGGGCGCTGTGTCGGCAAACCGGCCAGCCAATGAAAAAAGGGCCCGTCACCGGGCCCTTTTTTCATAGGCGAACTTTTTAGCTCTTGCGCGGCAGTTGCGGCACCAGGCTGCGCTTGCCGCCATCCTTGCCCTTGGGCTCAGGCTCGTCCTTGCCCTTGGGCTGAGGCTTCTGCGCCACCGCCTTCTTGGCGACGGGCTTCTTGGCCACCGCCTTGCGGGCTTTCGGCGCCTCTTCCGGCTCCTGCTTCGGCTGCACCGGGGCTTCGTCGGCCAGTGATTCGAGCTTCAGGCCGGTTTCGCCGGTTTCCTTCTTCTCGACTGTGACGCGCACCGTGCCGCCCTTCTTGAGCTTGCCGAACAGCACCTCGTCGGCCAACGGCTTCTTGATGTGCTCCTGGATGACCCGGCCGAGCGGCCGCGCACCCATGCGCTCATCATAGCCCTTGTCGGCCAGCCAGGCGATCGCGTCGGACGACAGGTCGAAGGTGACGCCCCGCTCGGAGAGCTGGGCCTCGAGCTGCATGACGAACTTCTGCACCACCTGATGGATGACCGGCACCGGCAGCGAGCCGAACGGGATGATCGCATCGAGACGGTTGCGGAACTCCGGCGTGAACAACCGGTTGATGGCCTCGACATCGTCGCCTTCGCGCTTGGTCGATCCGAAACCGATCGCCGCGCGCTGCGCATCCGATGCGCCCGCATTGGTGGTCATGATCAGGATGACGTTGCGGAAGTCGATCTGCTTGCCGTTGTGGTCGGTCAGCTTGCCGTGGTCCATGACCTGCAACAGGATGTTGAACAGGTCCGGATGCGCCTTCTCGACTTCATCCAGCAAGAGCACGCAGTGCGGATGCTGGTCGACGCCGTCGGTCAACAAGCCGCCCTGGTCGAAGCCGACATAGCCGGGAGGCGCGCCGATCAGCCGCGAAACGGTGTGGCGTTCCATATATTCCGACATGTCGAAGCGGATCAGCTCGACGCCGAGCGAGGCAGCCAACTGCTTGGCGACTTCGGTCTTGCCGACGCCGGTCGGGCCTGAGAACAGGTAAGAGCCGATCGGCTTTTCCGGTTCGCGCAGGCCGGCACGCGCCAGCTTGATCGCCGAGGTCAGCGCGGTGATGGCGGTGTCCTGGCCATAGACGACGCGCTTCAGCTCGATGTCGAGGCCTTGCAGCACCTTCTCGTCGTCGGCCGAAACCGTCTTCGGCGGGATGCGGGCCATCGTGGCGATCGTGGCTTCGATCTCCTTGATGCCGATCGTCTTCTTGCGCTTGGCTTCCGGCACCAGCATCTGCGAGGCGCCGGTCTCGTCGATCACATCGATCGCCTTGTCCGGCAGCTTGCGGTCGTTGATGTAGCGGGCCGACAGTTCCACCGAAGCCTTGATCGCCTCGTTGGTGAACTTCACCTTGTGGAATTCCTCATAATAGGGCTTGAGGCCCTTCATGATCTCGATGGCGTCCTCGATGGTCGGCTCGTTGACGTCGATCTTCTGGAAGCGCCGCACCAGAGCGCGGTCCTTCTCGAAGAACTGGCGGAACTCCTTGTAAGTGGTCGAGCCGATGCAGCGGATGGCACCCGAAGACAGCGCCGGCTTCAACAGGTTCGACGCATCCATCGCGCCGCCTGAGGTGGCGCCGGCCCCGATCACCGTGTGGATCTCGTCGATGAACAGCACGGCGCCCGGATAATCCTCGAGCTCCTTGACGACCTGCTTCAGCCGCTCTTCGAAATCGCCGCGATAGCGCGTGCCGGCCAACAGCGTGCCCATGTCGAGCGCGAAGATGGTGGCGTCCTGCAGCACTTCGGGCACATCGCCCTCGACGATGCGCTTGGCCAGGCCTTCGGCAATCGCCGTCTTGCCGACGCCGGGATCGCCGACATAGAGCGGGTTGTTCTTGGAGCGGCGGCACAGCACCTGGATGGTGCGGTTGATTTCGCTCTCGCGGCCGATCAGCGGATCGATCTTGCCGGCCTTGGCCTTGTTGTTGAGGTTGACGCAATAAGCCGTCAGCGCATCCTGCTGCTGCTTCTTCTTGCCGCCTTCCTCCTGCGGCTCGGCGCCGTTCTGGCCGCCCTGCTCGTCATCGGCGCCGCGCGGCGAGCGCGTCTCCGATGCGCCGGGGCGCTTGGCGATGCCGTGCGAGATGTAGTTGACCGCGTCGTAGCGGGTCATCTGCTGTTCCTGCAGGAAATAAGCGGCATGGCTCTCGCGCTCGGCAAAGATGGCGACGAGCACGTTGGCGCCGGACACTTCCTCGCGGCCGGATGACTGCACATGGATCACGGCGCGCTGGATGACGCGCTGGAAGCCGGCGGTCGGCTTGGAATCCTCATCGTAACCGGTGACCAGATTGTCGAGTTCGGTGTCGATATAGGTCAGAACGGTGTGCTTCAGCTCGTCGAGATCGACGTTGCAGGCGCGCATAACGGCGGCCGCCTCGGTGTCGTCGATGAGGGCGAGCAGCAGATGTTCTAGGGTTGCATATTCATGGTGCCGCTCATTGGCGAGCGTCAGCGCCTGGTGAAGCGCCTTTTCCAGGCCTTGGGAGAAAGCCGGCATGTTACCTCACTTCTTCTCCATCACGCATTGCAGCGGATGCTGATTCTGTCGGGCGAAATCCATGACCTGAGACACTTTGGTCTCGGCCACCTCGAATGTATAGACCCCGCACTCGCCCACCCCATGATTGTGAACATGAAGCATGATGCGTGTGGCGGCTTCGCGGTCCTTTTGAAAAAAACGCTCCAGGACGTGAACCACGAACTCCATGGGCGTATAGTCGTCGTTGAGGATGAGGACCCTGTAAAGGCTGGGCTTCTTGGTCTTGGTCTTGGTGCGCGTAATGACGGCTGTGCCGCGACCGGCCTCATTGCCGTCGCCGTCACTTTGCATCCGCACCACGCTTGTCGTGGCAGTCAAACCTGAAGTCACGTAATCCTGCCTCTTTCGAATCCCCATGGCGAGTTCGATATGTAGGTGTTCGATGGACGATTTTAAGCCCTTCTTGTTAGCTGACAATATGGCTAGGTGGGCAAACCGAGGCGATTTTCAAAATCGTGAACCGCCAAAGCCCCGGAATTGAATCCGGCATGAAAAAACCCGGCCGCGCATCCGCGACCGGGTCTGTTCTGCAAGCCCGAAAGGCCGTGCCTGGTATTCTCGAGCGAAATTACTTCGCCTTGGCGACAATCGATTCGAAGGGCTTGTAAGCCTCCTTGGCGAGATCGGCATAGAGATCGCCGAACTTGGTCGCCTCGGCAACGAAGCTCTCATAGCTCTGCTTGGCGAAGTCGGACTGGATCTCGACCGCCTTTTCCAGCGACTTGGCGGAGAACAGCTTTTCGACCGCGGCGCTGCCGGCTTCGAAGCTCTTCTTGGTGTATTCGCCAGCTTCCGTGGCGATCGCCTGCGCGCCCTTGGAGAGCGAGGTGAAGCTCTTCAATCCGGTATCGGCAAACTCCTTGCCGTATTTCGAGAAGTCCTCGTAGGTCTGGGTCATTTGACGTTTCCCTTGGCGTTTTGAAGCGCCCTTGCCTGAGCGCGGTTGTGCAATGCACGAGAATATATTGTGCGCTGCACAAAAGTCAAGATTTCAGCGGCATCAGGCCGCGCTGCGCCGGCAACAGCTAAAATTCGAATAAAGAAAGGCTCAAGCCCGAGGAAAATGGTGAACGCGCCGGTTACCATAAACGGATTGGTAACGCTGGCCGCGATAGTTTGACGACAAGTGAGGTCGGATCCCTTTGCCGCCTCCATGGCAATGAGTTTCAAAGGAACTATCAGTGCGTCAGGCGTTGTCGGTCTTCGGTTCAAAATCCGCATCTTCCCTCAAAACGATCATGATCCTCGCTTTGGCGATGTCATTTGTCGTTGCGGATGCCGCGTCCTCGATGGCCGCCAGGTCTTCGGCGATCGTCGTCGACGCCAAGACCGGCAAGGTACTTTATTCCTCCGACGCCAACGGCCGGCGCTACCCGGCGTCGCTGACCAAGATGATGACGCTCTATCTGACCTTCGAGGCCATGGCGAAGGGCCGGATCAGCAGGAACACGCCCGTGCCGTTCTCGGCCAAAGCGGCGGCCGAACCGCCGACCAAGCTCGGCGTCAAGGCGGGCGGAGCGGTTTCGGTCGAGACCGCCATCCTGTCGATGGTGACCAAGTCGGCCAATGATTCGGCGACCGCGCTCGGCGAACTGCTCGGCGGCAGCGAAAGCAATTTCGCCCGCATGATGACCGCCAAGGCGCGCGCGCTCGGCATGGACGGCACCGTGTTTCGCAATGCCAACGGCCTGCCCGATCCCGGCCAGTTCACAACCGCCCACGACATGGCGATGCTTGGCATAGCGCTCAGGGAACATTATCCGCAGTATTACGGCTATTTCTCGCAGCGCTCCTTCCTTTACGGCCGCCAGCGCATCAATGGCCACAACCGCCTGCTCGGCCGCATCAAGGGCGTCGACGGCATCAAGACCGGCTATACCCGCGCCTCCGGCTTCAACCTGGTCTCGTCGGTTTCGGATGGCAACCGCCGCCTCGTCGCCGTCGTCATGGGCGGCACTTCGGGGCGCAGCCGCGACAACCAGATGGCCGGCCTGATCAACGCCTACATGCCGCGCGCATCGACCCGCGGCGGCGGCGCACTGGTCGCCAAGGCCGGCGGCGACAATCCGGTCAAGGCGCTGGCCAAGGTCTTCCTGCCCAAGCATGACGCGCCGACGCCGGATGACAAGCCGATGGTTGACGACGATGCCGTAGCGTCCAATGACGATCCGACATCCGCTGACGAGCAGTCTGCTGAAGGGCAGTCTGCCGACGAACAGACGGTGGCCGCGGTCGAAGAGCCCGCCCCCGCCGTCAAGACCAGGAAGGTCAAGACCGTCATCGTGACGGCGCCGAAGGTCGAAACTGCGCAGATTGTGGCTGCCTACGCCGAACCCACGCCTGCATCCCCACAGGCGGTCGACCCGGTCAACACGGCCTCGGTGCCGGCTGGTTGGGCGGTGCAGGTGGCGTCGTCGCCCAAGCAGTCCGAAGCCCAG
This sequence comes from Mesorhizobium sp. LSJC285A00, assembly GCF_000503155.1. Classification (NCBI taxonomy): domain Bacteria; kingdom Pseudomonadati; phylum Pseudomonadota; class Alphaproteobacteria; order Hyphomicrobiales; family Phyllobacteriaceae; genus Mesorhizobium; species Mesorhizobium sp. LSJC285A00. The sequence goes on along the minus strand of NZ_AYVK01000024.1, from coordinate 81,889 downwards.
GCTTTCCTCGACAAGACCGCCAAGCAGGCGCCCAAGGTTCTTGCGGCTGCTTCCGGTTTCACCGTCGCCTTCGAGAAGGATGGCGAGACCTATTACCGCGCCCGGTTCGGCGGCTTCCGCTCGAAGGACGCGGCCTGGAACGCCTGCAATGCCCTGAAGAAAAAGAAAATCGCCTGCTACGCAGTCCAACAGTAGGGCGGCGGAACCATCTCCCGGAAATTTACTGCGTCGAAGGAGACTAGTTGTGATTGGAGAGCAAGACGTCCTTGGCTTCGTTGATCCGCGCCGCCAGGAAAGACGTGCCGCCGATGTCGGGGTGCAGGCGCTGCATCAGGCGGCGGTGCGCCTTGCGGACATCCGCCGCGGCGGCCCCCGCTTCAAGACCAAGGATCTTGTAGGCCTCCTCCTTAGTCATGGCGCCCGCACCTGGCGCAACACCCAGCCCTTCGCCACCGTTCGCCTCAGCGTCTTTGCGCCAGACGGGAAAACGGCCGTCAAGATACGTCTCTAGGAGCTGGCGGCTCTCCGGGTCGCCGGGGAGTTCGCGGTAAAGCTGCTGCAGCTCGGCCAGGCCCATCGCGCCCAGCATCTTGCCTTCATGGCGGCCGGCCAGAACCAGGCCTTCAAGCCCGCCCGTATCGTGATCAAGCTCCATTTCCAGTGCGGCGGTCCGCACCGTCGAGCGCTTGCCGGGCGCCGGCCCGACCGACGGCTGCTTCATTCGCACCGAACCGTACCAGGCAAGGGCCGCGGCCAGAATGAGGCCGGCAATGCCTTCGCGCCCGACCACCAGCACGGCGAGCCCGACCAGCGCCAGAAGCACCGGCCCGAGCGTGCGCATGCCGCTTGCCAGTTTTTGCGCATCGGCGCGGACAAAGATCGTCGCCGCCCCGAGCAGCACCAGAAACAGTGCAACAAGTGCAATGATAGCGCCCATCAATTCCCGCCGCCCCTGAGATGCTCGATCAGCAGCCGGTCTCCCGGCCTGTCCCTTGCCTCGAGCGCCTTCAATCCACCCGTCGCATAGACGGCGACCGCTGAAAGCAGCCCGGCCAAGGTCGCGGCAGCCCGCCGATCAAATCGGAACCAAGCCCCTTTGGACAGCCGCGCAATCTCCTTGAACGCCTTTTCTGCGCCGGGATCATGGCCTTCCTGGAAGACGAAGACGGGAACGCCGTGCAGACCGAGGCTGCCGGCCCTCTGCGCCAGGTCGTCGATATCCTCTTCCATGGCGTCGCCGATATAGACCAGAGCGTTGACCTTGGCCGCCGCCGTTTCCTTCAGCGCATGCGCCAGCACCTTGCCGATCTGGGTGTGGCCGGCACGGCAGTCGATCCGCGTCATCAGCTGCTTCAGGGCATTGGTGTCGGCGACAAAAGCCGACGAGCGGCACTCGCCCAACCCGCGAAAATAGGCCAGTTGGACGCTGAGAGTTCCGGCCTTGCCGACGGCGTCGAACATTTCGCCCTGCAGCTTGGTGGCGAGATCCCAGGTCGGCTGGCGGCTCATCGTGGCGTCGAGCGCAAGGATCAGCCGCCCGGAGCCGGTCGCGGACGCGGCAAGCGTCCGGGCCTGACGGATAAAGGCGTCGATCTCGCCGGCATTGGATTGAGGCTTGACCGGCGCAGGATCGGCCCTGGCGGGCACGCGCTGCTTCTTGTCGCTCATAGGAAGCAAGATGTGGCGTTGTCGGCCCCCTTGCAAGTCCAGCCTTGGACAAGATGAAGGGCCAGCGCTCGACGCTCTGGGAGAAGCGGCCGCGCCCTTGGCTCTACAGCAAGCCCAGATCGGCGAGCTCGCGCTTCAGTTTTGGCGGCATCTCGACCATTCCGGCCTTGCCCTTGCCGATATCTGCGGGCGCATCCGACGGTTTGAGATAACGCCAGCCCTGGAAGGCGCGGCGCGGCTGCCAGTCGGTGCGCACCACGTCGAGGTCGAGCATCAGGCGGCAACGGCCGATGCCTTCGTCGTCGGTGAAGGGCCTGATATCAGTGATCAGCTGGCGGCATTGCACGCTGCCCTTGATCACCCAATAAAGCGAACCGCCATCGGTGACCTCGGCGCCGCGCGTCGGCACCATGCGGGTTGTGTGCCAGTGCTCGGCGGGTTCGCCGGCGCGGCGGCGCTCATCGAGGCGGAAGGCGATCCATTCTTCGAGGTCCTCGACGCTGTCGCAACCGACGCACAGTTTTAGGAGATTGAGTGCCATCGCTTAAGGTTTAGTCCGGCGCGCGATTGCGTCAACGGCCCTGCCCGACTTCTCCACAGTGCCAGTGGCGTTGCGCGGTCAGCATTCCACGACATTGACGGCGAGCCCACCAAGGCTGGTTTCCTTGTACTTCTCGTTCATGTCGAGGCCCGTCTGGCGCATTGTTTCGATCGCGGCGTCGAGCGGCACGAAATGGACGCCGTCGCCTTTGATCGCCAGAGAGGCGGCGGTGACCGCCTTGACGGCGCCGAGCGCATTGCGCTCGATGCAAGGCACCTGGACCAGACCGCCGACCGGATCGCAAGTCATGCCGAGATGATGTTCGAGCGCGATTTCGGCGGCGTTCTCGACCTGCTCGGGCGTGCCGCCCATGACGGCGCAGAGACCCGCGGCAGCCATCGCCGAGGCCGAGCCGACCTCGCCCTGGCAGCCGACTTCGGCGCCGGAGATCGAGGCATTGGTCTTGATGATGCCGCCGACGGCGGCCGCCGTGAGCAGGAAGTCGCGGATGCTCGGCTGGTCGGCCTCGGGGTGGAAATGCAGCCAGTAACGCAGCACCGCCGGCAATGTGCCGGCCGCGCCATTGGTCGGCGCGGTGACGACGCGTCCACCGGCGGCGTTCTCTTCGTTCACCGCCATGGCGTAGATCGACAGCCAGTCATTGGCCAGCAAAGGGTTGGGCTTGTTCTGCTGCCATTGCTCCTGCAGCTTGTCGTGCAGCATGCGGGCACGACGGCGCACTTTCAGCCCGCCCGGCATGATGCCGTCCTGCGACAGGCCGCGGTCGATGCAGCCCTTCATGGCGCCCCAGATCGCATCAAGGCCGCTGTCGAGCTCCTCGCGCGACATATGCGTCTCTTCATTGACGCGCTTCATGTCGGCGATAGACAGGCCGCTTTTGCCTGCCATCTTCAGCATCTCGACGGCGTTCTTGAAGGGATAGGGCACCTTCTTGCCTTCTGTGGTCACCGAGCCCTTGACCTTCATCCGCTGCAGCTCTTCCTCGGACACCACGAAGCCGCCGCCGATGGAATAATAGATGCGCTTGAGCAGCAGCCGGTCGCCGGCATCGTAAGCGTAGAAAGCCATGCCGTTGGCGTGGCCGGTGAGCGGCGTCTTGCGGTCGAGCACCAGATCCGTCGCCGGGTCGAAGCGATAGGAGGGATGGCCGTGTGGCGATATCCGCTTCTCGGCGGCGATGCGCGTGGCGATGCCTTCGGCCTGATCGGGATCGACCGTCTGCGGTGTCAGGCCAGCAAGGCCGAGGACAACGGCGCGATCCGAGCCATGGCCGATACCGGTATAGGCGAGCGAACCGTGCAGGCTGGCGCCCAGACGATCAACTTTCGCGCCGGCCGGGCGCGGCCAGTCGTCTCCGGCGATCTCGTCGAGAAACCGCCGCGCCGCTGTCATCGGTCCCATCGTGTGCGAACTCGACGGTCCGACGCCGATCTTGAACAGGTCGAAAACCGAAAGAAACACGCTGCGCCGTCTCCGGGAATGGGATCAAGACCTACATATAGGACTTTCCATGATGTTTGTGCTGTTTTGCGGATTGCGGCGCTGCACCTGCCGACCTTGTTTGCTCCGGCAGCGACATCACCGGCTGAAAGCGTGTCGCGCTGAAACGGATTCATGCGACGCGCTTTAAGTTCTTGTTTCAATGCATGTCGTTGTCCCAGAACCGCAGCTCACCTCTGGGCGCATGCATTGGAGCATCGAACTGACCGCTTTGCCTGTGGTAAAAGGCGGCATGGGCGATTCCTTCCATCTGTCGACGGCTGATCTGGCGGCGCTGGCTTTCTTCCTGCTCGCATGGTTGCTGCATACGCTGGCGTCCGACGGCAGACTGGTCAGCCGGGTGTCGTTGACGATGGCCATGAACGTGCAGCGCGAGGCCTGGATGCGCACCATGGCCGAGCGCGAAATCCGCATCGTCGACACCGCCATCATGAGCGGCCTGCAGCAAGGCACCGCCTTTTTCGCCTCCAGTTCGCTGATTGCGCTCGGTGGCTGTTTCGCGCTGCTTGGCGCCTCGGATCAGGTCCTTGCCGTGCTGAACGACCTGCCGTTGAACGCGACCTCATCGCGCTCCGCCTTTCAGATCAAGGTCTTTGGCCTGGTGCTGATCCTGGCCTTCGCCTTCTTCAAGTTCGGCTGGGCCTACCGTCTCTTCAACTACTGCACGATCCTGATCGGCGCGGTGCCGATCCCCTATGGCGAGGCGTCACGCAACCCGGTCAGCGAAACGGCGGTGTGGCGCGCGGCGCGCATGAACATGCTGGCCGGCAAGCATTTCAATTCAGGCCTGCGCGCGGTGTTCTTCTCGATCGGCTATCTCGGCTGGTTCGTCGACCCGATCGTGTTCGTGCTGTCGACGCTGCTGCTACTGGCAGTGCTGGTGCGGCGTCAGTTCTTTTCCGCCGCAAGGCAAGCCGTGATCGGTCAGCCGCCCGGGCCGGGGAAAAGCTGGTCGATCCGGCCCGACAGCCAATAGGCGGCGAGCCCGATCCACTCGCGGATCGCCACGGTCGTGGTCTGCAGCGAATCGGGTGCGTTGTCGCGAAACAGGCCAAAGCCTTCCTTGCCCGAGGTGCGATAGTCGACCGGCCACGGGACCGTGTGAAAGCCGGCCTTGTCGAACAGCGCCTTGGCGCGCGGCATGTGGAAGGCGGAGGTCACCAGCAGCCAGGTTTCGCCCGATTTCGGCGTTACCAGTTCCTTGGTGAAGACGGCATTCTCATAGGTGTTGCGGGATTTGCTCTCGAGCATCAGGCGATCGGCGTCGACGCCAAGCGCACCGAGCAGCCGCGGCGCGGTGGCCGCATCCCCCTCGCCATCGATGAACAGTTCACCGGTGCCGCCCGAGATAACCACTTTCGCCTCGGGAAAGCGCCGGGCAAGGATCGCCGCCTCGACCATGCGGTCGCCGCCGGAATTCAGCTCATAGCCGCCGCGCGCCAAGTTGATGGCGCCCTCGAAGCCGCCGCCGAGCACGACAATGCCGTCGACCTTCCGCGGCAGCGGCGGCTTTGGGAAGCGCTCTTCGAGCGGATTGAGCATCATGGCGCCAAGCGACGTCCAGGCCGACAGCGCCAGAATCAGGAAGGCGAACACACTGCCCGTCGCCGCCAATCGCCGGCGGCCGATCAGCGCCGCGAGCAAGCCGGCAAGCAGCAGGAAGATCGCCAGGTTGAGTGGTTGGACGAAGAACCAGAATACCTTGGAGAGATAGAAGAACATTGCCTGCCTATCTCCAGCTCAAATTGTGACGGCCGGTGAAGTGCTCGACCGCACTCGCTACCGCTTCCGCTTCGAGGCGGCTTAACTCCCTGCCGAAAACAAGGACGCCGTTCGCGTTGGTTAAGCTGATGACTTCCGACAGTCCCACTTCGTCCGTGGGATAGGTATGGTCGAGGATTTCGACCCTAAGATGCCCTTTCAAAGGCAGTGACCACCGATTTCGCAAGGAACCCCTCACCGAGCGCACGGCTGCAGTGTCGGTCAGCCGCAGGGTTTCCCTGCCGAACACCCGCCAGATGAAATCCTTGCCCAGGAAATAGGTGAAGAGGGCAATGACCGCCACGAAGGACAGCAGGCCGAGCGTGCCGCTGGTGAGCGTTGCGGACGACATATCCGTCAATCCCATGTAGCCGGTGTAGGCGACGATCGCGGCCCCGATCAGGACAAAGACTGTCCTGAAATCCGAGGTGCGTGGCGGGTTCGTGATCAGCAGTTCGTTTCCCGTCTCGACGATGGAAATGCGAGACGGAGGCGGCATGCTACCACCACTTCTCCGGCTGGAAGGTTCCCGCCGCCTGCTCGATGACGGCGGCTGTCTGGAACAGGGTTTCCTCGTCGAAGGGACGGCCAATCAGCTGCAGGCCGAGCGGCAGGCCCTTGGCATCGAGGCCGGCAGGCACAGCAATGCCCGGCAGTCCGGCCATGTTCACGGTCACCGTGAAAATGTCGTTGAGGTACATTTTCACCGGATCGGCGGCCATGTCCTCGTCAGCGATGCCGAAGGCGGCCGACGGCGTCGCCGGCGTCAGGATGACGTCGACGCCGTCGGCAAAAACCGTCTCGAAGTCGCGCTTGATCAAATTGCGCACCTTCTGCGCCTGCAGATAGTAGGCATCGTAATAGCCTGCCGACAGCACATAGGTGCCGATCATGATGCGACGCTTGACCTCTCGACCGAACCCGGCGGCTCGGGTCTTTTCGTACATGTCGACAATGTCCTGGCCCGGCACGCGCAGGCCATAGCGGACGCCGTCATAGCGCGCCAGATTGGACGATGCTTCGGCAGGCGCTACGATATAATAAGCCGGCAAAGCATATTTGGTGTGCGGCAGCGAAATGTCGACGATCTCGGCGCCGGCATCCCTGAGCCAGGCAATGCCCTTCTGCCACAGCGCCTCGATCTCTTCCGGCATGCCGTCGACGCGGTATTCCCGGGGAATGCCGACCTTCATGCCCCTGATCGGTTTGCCGATCGCCGCCTCGTAATCCGGCACCGGCCGGTCGACGGAAGTGGTGTCCTTGGCGTCGACCGAGGCCATGGACTTCAGCATGATCGCGGCATCGCGCACGTCCCGGGCGATCGGGCCGGCCTGATCGAGCGACGAAGCGAAGGCGACGATGCCCCAGCGCGAGCAGCGGCCATAGGTCGGCTTGATGCCGACGGTGCCGGTGAAGGCGGCTGGCTGGCGGATCGAGCCGCCGGTGTCGGTGGCGGTGGCGCCGGCGCACAGGAAAGCCGAGACGGCGGAAGCCGAGCCCCCCGACGAGCCCCCCGGCACCAGTTGGGCATTGTCCAGCGTGCGCGCGGTCTTGGTGCCGCCGGCCGAAACGAAACCGCCATCGCCCTGATGCGTGGTCGGCATCACCACCGTGTCGAGGCGCGAACGCCGCCATGGATTGACGACAGGGCCGTAATAGGAGGTCTCGTTGGACGAGCCCATGGCGAACTCGTCCATGTTAAGCTTGCCCAGCATGACGGCGCCGTCTGCCCACAGATTGGCGGTGACGGTCGATTCGTAGCGCGGCTTGAAGCCGTCCAGCACATGGCTGCAGGCCTGGGTGTGGATACCTTCGGTGCCGAACAGGTCCTTGATGCCGAGCGGGATGCCTTCCAGCGCACCGCCATGGCCCTTGGCGAGCCTGGCGTCGGAAGCTTTGGCCATATCGCGCGCCTTGTCGCCGGTGACGACGATGTAGGCATTGAGCACCGGATTGGCGCGCTCGATGGCACCGAGATAGGCCTCGGTGATTTCGACGGCCGAAATCTCCTTGGCGCGCAGCTTGGCGCGCGCCTGCGAAATCGTCAGATGGGTCAGTTCGCTCATCAAAGGCTCTTTTCGTAAAACACCGACCACTCGGAATCGGGATAATCCAGCACCGGCCCGCAGCGCGAGAAGCCGGCGCGTTCGTAGACGGTCCAGGCGGCGGGATGGCGGTCGCCGGTTTCCAGCACCAGACGCTTCAGCCCTTCGCTGCGCGCCAGCGTTTCGACATGTTCGACGATCTTGGCGCCGATCTTCCTGCCCCGATGCGAAGGCCGCGTGTACATACGCTTGACCTCACCGACGCGGGCATCATGGCGCTTCAGCGCGCCGCAGCCGATGGCTTGCCCGTCGTCGCGGGCGATAAAGACGGTGGTGTCGTCGCCAGCCATCTGCTCGACCGTCAGATGGTAGCAATGCTCCGGCGGCGTCAGTTCGAGCAGAGCCGCGTTGAGCTCCTCGACCAAAGCGCGGACATCGTCCTGCAGCGGCGTTTCGATGGCGATCTCGATTGCCATCGGCCGCCTACTCCACGACCTTCGGCACGAGGAAGAAATTCTCGTCAGTGGCCGGCGCATTGGCGACGATATCGGCGGCCTTGTTGCCGTCGGTGACGATGTCTTGGCGCTTCTTCATCTCCATCGGCGTCACCGATGTCATCGGCTCGACGCCGGAGACATCGACCTCGTTCAGCTGCTCGACAAAGCCCAGAATGGCGTTCAGCTCGCCGGTCATGCGCTCGGCATCCTCCTCGCTCACCGCAATGCGGGCGAGACGCGCGACGCGCTTCACAGTTTGCAGATCAACGGACATGTCTTTAGCCTTTGGGAAAACCAGATCGCGCTATAGCGGCGTGGCGCGTGCCGCGCAACATCGATCGTGCTTGGGGATAGAGCCCGTTCATGCCAGGGCGGCATTTCAGCCTAGGGCAGCGATACACCCTCGCACAGATAATAGCTGCCGCCATTGCCGGCCTGCTCGCCTTCGTCGGCGGTCGGGCGCACCGAGACGATGTCGATTTGGGTCGCGTTCATCTGCGTGATCGACAGTATATCGGGAAAGAGAAAGCCCGGCTCCTGGCAGATGGCAGTGACCGCCCAGCTCGGCGAGCGCGTCGCCTTGGTGACCTGGACAAACTCGCAATTATACTCGACGCTTTGCAGGCCGTCCGCCGACAAGATGACATTGCCGGTGTCAATCAGCGTCTGCAGCGTGTCCTTTTTGGCTTGCGCGCAAAGCTCCTGGGTCTGGAGGTAAACGCCCTTGATGAAGTCCTCGGCGGCGGATGCGGGCGACGCAGCGACCAGCATCGAAACGCAAAGAGTCTCTCTCAAACCCATGGTTTAATTCCCCTTTGCGACAAGGGATCGTTTCAACGATCGCTCTATAGTGTGATCGTTTGGCCGATGGCTGGCAAGGCTACGTCGACACCTGATCCTTCGAGGCCGGCCACGAACTTCTCCGCCGTCGCGTCGATGATCGGGAAGGTGCCGAAGTGGCATGGCACGACGGTGTCGAAGTGGAAGAAGCGCCGGCAGGCCAGGGCCGCCACCGCGCCGCCCATGGTGAAGCGGTCGCCGACCGGCACGAGGCCGATCTTCGGCTCATGCAATTCCTCGATCAGCGCCATATCGGAGAAGATGTCGGTGTCGCCCATATGGTAGAGCGTCTTGTCCTCCGGGAAATGCAGGACCAGCCCGTTGGGATTGCCGAGGTAGACGTTCTGGCCGCCATCGAGCCCAAACGACGAGGAATGCAGTGCCTGCACGAATGTGGTGGTGAAGGCACCGCAATCGACGGTGCCGCCATGATTGCCGGGATTGATCTTCTTGCCGTCGACGCCCTTGCCGACCAGGTACATGCAGATCTCGTAATTGGCGACCAGCTGGGCGCCGCTCTTCTTCAGCACCTCCACCGCGCCGCTGACATGATCACTGTGGCCGTGGGTCAGAAGCACATGGGTGACGCCTTCCGCCGGCCCCTCCCAGCCGCTCGTCCATGACGGATTGCCGACGAGATAGGGGTCGATCAGGATGTTCGCGCCTGATGTCTCGACGCGGAAGGCGGAATGTCCGTACCAGGTCAATTTCATCGATCGTGTTCCTCGATTTTGGTTGCGCCGGAAGATAGAACGCCGGCAGCAAAATTAAAGTGACACAGTGTGCTCGCGGTTCAAAAGAACGTGTCGCGCTCTTTGTGACGGCAAGTCTGGGTCACGGTTAGACTGGGTCACGGTAAAACTGGTTGGGGAAAGCCGTTGGGCATCATAGCAATCGAGGATCTGCCGGCACGGCTGGAGGGCGGCAGGACGCTGGCCGGGCTCGACCTCGGCGACAAGACGATCGGTGTCGCCGTTTCCGACCGCGGCCTGTCCTTCGCCCATCCGCGCGCGGTCATCCTGCGCAAAAAATTTTCGCTGGATGCGGCAGCACTGCTCGCCCAGCTGCAGAAGGACAATGTCGGCGCGTTTGTACTCGGTCTCCCCATCAACATGGACGGTTCGGAAGGTCCCCGCGCCCAGAAGTCGCGCGCCTTCGTGCGCAACATGGCAGGCATAACCGACCTGCCCTTCGTGCTGTGGGACGAGCGGCTGTCGACGGTGGCGGCGGAGCGGACGCTGATCGAGATGGATTTCTCGCGCCGAAAGCGCGCCGACAAGATCGATTCGGCGGCTGCGGCCTTTATTCTGCAGGGAGTTCTGGACCGGCTCCAGTCGCTTGACCCACGCGATCGGACGGAACCGGATTCCCCGCCTGCCGCCTGACCCAGGCCATGATGTTGCGGCGGCGGCGAAACGCCCACAATGCCATCAGCAGGAAGCCGTCGAAGATGCAGGCCCTTGCCACCATGCCCGGAATGATCGCCGGATCGATGCCCAGCATCTGCCCGTAGAGCTGAAACACGAAATCATGCAGCTGCCGGCTGAGCATGACGTAGCCGAAATTGATGTCGTTGAGCGACAGGAAGAACCAGCCCCAGAACAGAGCGAGTGGCGCGGCCCACAATGCGAACAGCGTGCGCATCAGTGACCGTCCCTGCGGCTGGAGCCGCCTCTGCGACCGCTGGGACCAATGTCCGGACGGCCGGAAATGCGCGACAGCAAGGAGCCGTGCGCGGCACCCTTGGCCATGGCATGGGCGGTGGCGCGGCTCTCTGCCTCCCGAGAAACCATGACAGCGAAGACCGACCTCCGCTCGGCCAGCATGGCGACATAGGAGGCCAGAAGTGCCGCCAATTGCACGGCGACAACCAAAAACAGGCCGTTGATGCCTCGCGCTGCGCCGCCGATCAGGATGAGCGACAACACCGCGGATGCCGAAATGAAGGCGGTCCGCGCCACACTGTCGGCTCCGTCCGGGCTCGCCGCGGCGTTAACCAGGCTCTCGACGAAGACCCAGCAAAACAGCACCGCCACGACCAGCAAGGCGATGGCCAGCGGCGCCACGACGGCAGCATTGTCGAGATCGGCCAGACGAGTGTTTTCCACGACGACGCCGAGCACGCCCAGAGCGCCCGCAACGCCGCGGTTTCCATCGACACAGATGAACGCCAGCAGGGCGAAAACCAGCGCCCAGTGCAAGGCCAGAAAGGACGTCAAAATGTGCCGCATGGCATTCCTGCTTTGGTGACAAAGACAGTGGGGTCTGCGGCCTGCGGCTGCAACGGAAACCATTCGTTAAGGTTAACGGCTGTCCACAGGCAGGCAAATTCGTTCACGGACTGGCGGAAGGCCCTCAATTCACCGGCGGATAGAGCGTGTCGATGATCATGCGCGCATCGTGGCGCGAATCGAGCATGCCATAGGTGTTGCGCCACTGGCCGGCGAGCCGCGTCTCGACGAAGGCGTCCGCAATCCGCCCTGCCCCCAGCCGGCGCAATTCCGCAGCTGCCGCCGACAGCGCCAGCTGTTCGGTCAGCAGGCGGGCCGACCCCTCATCGGTGCCGGCGACCTGCATGGCCGCCTTGAGCACGCCAATGGTTCCGCGTCCGCCGGCGCCGAGATCGCGGTCGATGCCGGCCAGCACCTCCTCGAACAGGCCGGGCGCGCGGCCGAGCACGCGCAGCACGTCGAGCGCCATGACATTGCCTGAGCCCTCCCAGATCGCATTGACCGGGGCTTCGCGGTAGTAGCGGGCGAGCGGCGCTTCCTCGACATAGCCATTGCCGCCGAGGCACTCCATCGCCTCATAGAGCAGTGGCGGCGCGATCTTGCAGACCCAGTATTTGACCACCGGGGTCATGGCGCGGGCAAAAGCAGCCTCGCCGCGGTCGCCGGCAGCCTCGTCGAAGGAGCGCGCCAGTCGGAACGAGAGTGCCGTGGCGGCGGCGACATCGAGCGCCATGTCCGCCAGCACGCGCTGCATCAGCGGCTGTTCGATCAGCGTCGAGCCGGCCACCTGGCGGTGACGGGCGTGATGCACGGCCTCAGCCAGCCCCGCTCGCATGATTGCCGACGAGGCGACGGCGCAGTCGAGCCGGGTCAGCGTGACCATGTCCATGATCGTCTTTATACCGGCGCCGGGCTCGCCGACCATCTCGCCGATGGCGTTGACGAACTCTACCTCCGATGAGGCGTTGGAGCGGTTGCCGAGCTTGTCCTTCAGCCGCTGAAAGCGGAAGCCGTTGCCGGAACCGTCGCCGAGGATGCGCGGGACGAGAAAACAGGAAAGCCCTTCCGGCGCCTGTCCAAGCACGAGAAAAGCGTCCGACATCGGCGCCGACATGAACCATTTGTGGCCGGTGAGGCGATAAAAGCCGCTGCCGGCGCGTTCGGCCCGTGTGGTGTTGGCGCGCACGTCGGTGCCGCCCTGCTTTTCGGTCATGCCCATGCCGAGCGTCAGCCCGGCCTTGTCGACCGGCGGCTTCTGGCTCTGGTCGTATTTGCGCGTCGTCACGCGCGGCGCCCATTCGCGAAACAGCTTTGGGCTGGCCATCAGGGCGGCCAGCGAAGCGCTGGTCATGGTGATGGGGCAGAGATGCCCGGTCTCGAGTTCGGCGGTCAGGTAGAAACGCGCGGCGCGCACCTGATGGCGACGGCCGATCTCGCTATCGCCGTTTTCCCAGATCGAGGAATGCAGGCCGCCGGCAACCGAGCGGCGCATCAGCGCATGATAGGCCGGATGGAATTCGACGAGGTCGATGCGCCGGCCCTGACGGTCATGCGTGCGGAGCTTCGGCGTCTCGACATTGGCGAGGCGCGCCAGCTCCTGCGCCTCCTGCGTCAGGACGAACCGGCCAAGCCCGTCGAGGTCCTTGCGCACCGGATCGGAAAAACGCTCGGCAAGCTGGATCAGCAACGGATCGCCCCGCCAGGCGTTGCCGCCCGTCAGCGGCGGCGGCTGGTTGGTCACGTCGTCGGTCACGCCCAATCCTTCTGAAAGTAGAAGGGCCTTCTAACGGTAGAAAGGCCTTATCATCACAAGGCTTCGAATCCGAAGCAATCGGCTAGATATAGCCCAAGCCAGGCGGCGCGCGCGACGAAAATACCGGGGAGAAAGGCCGCAATCCCAAGCTGGCGCTTGCGGCAAGGAATTCTCCCCCCTATAGCAGCGCCTTGAGATGACCGACGCTTCGTCCCTGCCGCTTTATCCTCACCGCCATCTTCTGGGCATCCGCGATCTTTCCCCCGGTGATATCGAGCTCCTGCTCGACCGGGCCGATCGCGCCGTCGCCATTTCGCGGCAGTCCGAAAAGAAGACCTCGACGCTGCGCGGCCGCACCCAGATCAACCTCTTCTACGAAGCCTCGACGCGCACGCAGTCGTCGTTCGAACTGGCCGGGAAACGGCTCGGCGCCGACGTCATGAACATGTCGGTGGCGAGCTCTTCGGTGAAGAAGGGCGAGACGCTGATCGACACGGCGATGACGCTGAACGCCATGCGGCCCGACATCCTGATCATCCGCCACCAATCGGCGGGCGCCGCCGCCCTTTTGGCGCAGAAGGTCGGCTGCTCGGTGGTCAATGCCGGCGACGGCGCGCATGAGCACCCAACGCAGGCGCTGCTCGATGCGCTGACTATCCGCCGCGCGAAGGGGCCGCTGTCGAAACTGATCGTAGCGATCTGCGGCGACATCCTGCATTCTCGCGTGGCGCGTTCCAACATCATGCTGTTGAACGCGCTTGGTGCGCAGGTGCGTGTGGTGGCGCCGTCGACCCTGCTGCCGTCCGGCATCGAGAAAATGGGCGTCATCGTCTCGCGCTCGATGGCCGAGGGCCTCAAGGGCGCCGACGTGGTGATGATGCTGCGCTTGCAGCGTGAGCGGATGGAAGGCGCCTTCGTGCCTTCGGTGCGCGAATATTTTCGCTATTTCGGCCTCGATGCCGAAAAGCTGAAGGCCGCCAAGGACGGCGCGCTGGTGATGCATCCCGGTCCGATGAACCGCGGCGTCGAGATTGCGTCCGAAATCGCCGACGGGCCGCAAAGCGTCATCCAGGAACAGGTCGAGATGGGTGTCGCCGTGCGCATGGCGGTGATGGAAGCGCTGCTCGACCCGCGCCGCAACGAGGGCCGGGTGGCATGAGCACGACGGTCTTTGAGCGCGCCCGCATCGTCGACCCGTCACGCGGCATCGACGAGGTCGGCACCGTCATCGTCGAAGGGAAAAAGATCGTTGCCGCCGGCAAGGCTGCCCTGAACCAGGGCCTGCCGGCGGGAGCCACCGTGGTCGACTGCGCCGGCAAGGCAATCATTCCCGGCCTGATCGACGCGCGCGTCTTCATCGGCGAACCGGGCGGCGAACATCGCGAGACCATCGCTTCGGCCAGCGTTGCGGCGGCGGCCGGCGGCGTTACCTCCGTCGTCATGATGCCCGACACCGACCCGGTGATCGACAATGTCGCGCTGGTCGAATTCGTGCTGCGCACCGCCCGGGACACGGCAAGCGTCAACATCTTTCCGGCGGCGGCGATCACCAAAGGCCTCGCCGGTCGCGAGATGACCGAATTCGGCCTGTTGCGCGAGGCCGGTGCGGTCGCCTTCACCGATGGGCGGCACACAATATCCAGCGCACTGGTGATGCGCCGGGCGCTGACCTATGCCCGCGATTTCGGCGGCGTCATCGCACATGAGACACAGGATGGCGACCTCGCTTCGGCAGGCGTGATGAATGAAGGCCTGTATGCCAGCTGGCTCGGCCTTGCCGGCATTCCGCGCGAGGCCGAGTCCATCCCGCTGGAGCGCGACCTGGCGCTGGCACGGCTGACGCGCGGCGCCTACCACGCGGCCAAGATCTCGACGGCGATGGCAGCGCAAGCGATGACGCGCGCGAAAGCCGACAAGGCCAATGTCACGGCGGGCGTGGCGATCCACAATCTGTCGCTGAACGAGAACGATGTCGGGGAATACCGCACCTTCTTCCGGCTGACGCCGCCTTTGCGCGCGGAGGAAGACCGGCTGGCCATGATCGAGGCGGTCAAGGACGGCACGATCGACATCATCGTCTCCTCGCACGACCCGCAGGATGTCGACACCAAGCGCCTTCCCTTCGCCGATGCAGCTGCCGGCGCGATCGGGTTGGAGACGCTGCTTGGAGCAGCGCTTCGGCTCTACCACAATGGCGACGTGCCGCTACTTCGGCTGGTCGAAACACTGTCCACCGCACCAGCAAGGCTGTTCGGCCTGCCGGGCGGCACGCTGAAGCAGGGAGCGCCGGCCGATCTTGCGCTGATCGACCTTGAAGAACCCTGGATCGTGAGTGAAAGCGGCATCCGCTCGCGCTCGAAAAACACCTGCTTCGAAGGTGCGCGGCTGCAAGGCATGGTCTTGCAAACGCTGGTGGCGGGCCGCACAGTGTTTTCGAGCTAGAGCGATCGCGCCACGTCGCAGACCGATATGTTGCTGGGGAAATGCGGGGGCAAACAATGAGTTATAACGTTATCCTGGCATTGCTGTTCGGCTATCTCCTCGGCTCGATTCCCTTCGGCCTCTTGATCACCCGCGCGGCCGGCCTCGGCGATGTGCGCAAAATCGGCTCCGGCAATATCGGCGCCACCAACGTTCTGCGCACCGGCAACAAGGGCCTCGCCGCCGCGACGCTGGTGCTCGACGCGTTGAAGGGTACGGCGGCGGTGATGATCGCGCGCCATTTTGGACACGACTACGGACTGTGGGCCGGCCTTGGACTCTGGGCGGGCCTTGGCGCCTTCCTTGGCCATCTGTTTCCGGTCTGGCTCGGTTTCAAGGGCGGCAAGGGCGTGGCGACCTATCTCGGCGTGCTGATCGCGCTCGGCTGGCATGTGGCGCTGATTTTTATCGTCGTCTGGCTGGCGATGGCTTTTCTGTTTCGCTATTCCTCGCTGGCAGCGCTGACGGCGGCGGTCATCGTGCCGATCCCGCTTTATTTCTGGAGCACACCTGAGACCGCCGGGCTGTTCCTGGTGATGAGCCTGATCGTCATCTTCAAACATCGCGCCAACATTTCGCGCCTTCTTGCCGGCACCGAAGGCAAGATCGGAGCCAAGGGTTGAGCAAGCCCGCCGCCGGGCCGCGCCTCAGCGACCGGCAGCGGCTGAGCTGGCTGCGGCTGATCCGCACACAAAATGTCGGCCCGGCCTCGTTTCGCGAATTGATCAACCGCTTTGGTTCGGCGGAGGCGGCGTTGGAGATGCTGCCCGAGCTGATGATTTCGGGCGGAGCCAAAAGGATCATGCGCATTCCTTCCGTGGAGGAAGCCGAAGCGGAACTCGACGCAGCCAGTGAAAACGGCGCCCGCTTCGTCGGCATCGGCGAGGCCGACTACCCGCCGATGCTGAAAAACATGGACAATCCGCCGCCACTGATTGCCGTGAAGGGCGAGGCAGCCGTCTTTCGCCTGCCGGCGGTGGCCATCGTCGGCGCCCGCAACGCGTCGCTCGCCGGCATCAAGATGGCGCGCATGCTGGCGGCGGATCTTGGCCGCGACGGCTACGTCATCGTTTCCGGCCTGGCGCGCGGCATCGACACGGCAGCACACCAGGGCAGTCTCTCGACTGGTACAGTGGGTGTGCTGGCCGGTGGGCTCGATGTCCCCTACCCGCCCGAAAATATCGGCTTGTGCGACGACATTGCCGAGCGTGGCGGCGCCGTTATTTCGGAAATGCCGTTCGGCTGGCAGCCGCGGGCGCAGGATTTTCCGCGCCGCAACCGGCTTGTCGCGGGCGCCGCCCTCGGACTGGTGGTGATCGAAGCTGCGCAACGCTCCGGCTCGCTGATCAGCGCGCGCCTGGCCGGCGAGATGGGCCGGCTGGTCTTTGCCGTACCGGGTTCGCCGCTCGATCCGCGCTGCGCCGGCTCCAACGGGCTGCTCAAGGATGGCGCCACCCTGGTCACCGAGGCGGCCGATGTTTCCGGTGCGATCGCACCCTTGGCGGGCACGCGAACGCGAAGCATTGCGCCGCCAGAAAAGGCACCCGATTTTTCGGCAACACCCCCGCCCGGTGAGGACGAACGCAGCGGCGTGCTCGAGGCGCTGGGCCCAACGCCGGTGGGCGTGGACGAGATCATCCGCCACACCGGCCTCAACGCCGCGCAAGTCTCCATGGTGCTGCTGGAACTCGACCTTGCCGGCCGCATCGAGCGCCATGCCGGCGGCAATGTCTCACTGGTTTCGTGACGTTCCAGCCGATCCCGCCGCACGTCGGCCGCAACTCACGCGTCGAGGGTCACGCCGGCGGCGCCAACGCCGGTACAGATGCCACCGCAGGGTATTTTTCCAGGCGGCTCTCGGAAAAGCACTCCGCCATTCCAGGGCTCTCCGTTGCACTGACGATCACGCTCGCAATGGCATACTCGACAGCTGACGAAAACCGGGCTCGACAGTCTGCGCATCAGTCAGCGGAACAGATACTTCGATACCTCCGGATTGCCACGGCGCCACATCACATTGTCGAGAAAATAATGGTGCACATTGATGAAGATGAGCACGATGAAGAAAAACAGCGATGACCCCAGCACTTGCCTGTCATAGGGAATCAAAGCCGTCAGCGCGGATGGGATCAGCCAGAAGCCGAGATAGCCAAGGGCCGTGCCGCCGACGATGAAGCCGAGGAGCCGAAACCTGTAGAGGGGGCCAAGAAAGGACAGGATTTTCGGCTGCGGATCGCGTTCGGCATCGGAGCTGTCACGCTCAACATTGGTCTGATAGCGCCAGACCACGGCGAGGTACTGCAGCGAGTGGAGCGCCGGCACGATCAGCAGCCAGAGCGGATTTATTCTCACAATCAGGATCCAGAGATAGAGCGACGCGGCGTAGGCCACGATGCCGTTATAGGGCAGCTTGCCACCGTTCTTTCGCCAGCGATTGACCAGCATCAAAAGCGTAGCCGCCGTCGAAGCAATGGCTGCCAGCAAGGCGATGTCGGTGATCCAGGAAGGGACCGCGAAGGTGTAATAGTCGAGGCCGTAATATTTGCCTTGGGTGACCGCCGTATTCGTCTGCAGCCATGCCAGGATCCACACCGCATAGGAGTTCACCAGCAGCACCTTCTTGTCGCGGTCGTCGAAGAATTTGCGCTTCAGCACCGCATCCACCATCAGCATGCCGTAGCCCTGCTTGACGTAGTGCCAACCGACAAAAAAGAACATGGCGTTGGTGGCATAGCCGAGCAGGCGCGTGTTCGCCGCCGCGGCGCCATAGGCAAAGAACCCGGCCATGACCAGGGGCACGACAATGCCCGCGAAGATGTAGCGGAGCTGCAGGCTCCTGTCGTAGCCGTCGCCCGTCACCTTGCGCCCGAAATTGCGGTAGAAGAGCTGGTAGGAGTGGGCGAAGTGGGGATAGTTCACGAGATAGGCCACGAAGACCATCGTTGCGGCCACCGGACCTTCATATTCGAGCGGAACGAGAAACAGCACCGGCAGGATGAGAAAGGCGCTGCCGCCCAGCATGAGGAAATCGGCGACCGGGCCGAAGAGGTATTTTTGAGGCGCCGCCGCCTTAGGAGCGACAGCATCCGCCGAAAGCTGAAGTGTCATGTCAGAACCTCCCCTGGGAAGGCTGAGTTTAGCCATCGACTGGAATGGGGACAAGCTTGGAGCTGCCGCTCCGCGCCCGAACACTGGACCATCCTGCTGTTTCGCCAATGGTCTCGATCCGCCATGGGCTTCGAACCTGTGAAGGCCCTCCGCCGTTAAAAAAGCGCACCACCCCAATTTACGACTAACATGTTAGTGTGCTAGCACGGCATACACACCTACTTCGGAGACCTTCCGGTGACATCACGCTTTGGCCTTTCGGCCGCTCTCGCCACGCCTTTCGATGCCCGCGGGCAGATCGCCACCGCTCCCATGATCGCTCAGGCCAAAAGTTGCCTGGCGCAGGGTTGCGGCAGCGTGACGCTTTTCGGCACCACAGGGGAAGGCGCGTCGGTGGGCACGACGGAGCGGCGGTCGGTGACCGAAGCCATGCTGGCTGCTGGAATCTTGCCGCATCAACTCGTTGCCGGCGTGCTGGTCGACGCCGCCGAAGACGCCGCCGAACAGGCACAGCATGCCTTGCAGCGAGGCGCCCGAAACATTCTGCTGGCCCCGCCGAGCTACTTCAAGAATGTCGGCGAGGAGGGCCTTTTCGGCTGGTTCTCCGCCGTCTTTGCCGCGCTCGGCCCCCTCGCCCGTGACGTGCTGCTCTACAACATCCCTTCGGTTACCATGGTGCAGCTTTCGCTTGGCCTGATCGGCCGGTTGCGCACTGCTTTTCCCGACGTGGTCGCCGGGGTCAAGGATTCCGGTGGAAATTGGAGCTACAGCGAGGCGCTGCTTGCCGCCCATGGCGATCTGGTGATCCTGATCGGCGATGAAAGGCATCTGGCGCGTGCGGTGCGACTGGGTGGTCAAGGCGCAATCTCGGGCATGGCCAATTTCGTCCCGGGCGAAATCCGCGCCATGGCCGAGGACGGGCGCGACGATCCTCGCGTCGAGAGTTTTGTGCTCGAATTGCTCAAATATCCGGTCACCCCGGCGGTAAAGGTGATGGTGGCGCGTAAGACCGGCGACGAGCGCTGGCTGGCGGTCCGTCCGCCGCTGGAGCCGATCGCGTCGCAAGGGCAGCAGCAGCTTGCCGCAGCCTATGACAGCTTGTTTGCCAGGGAACCGGCCTGACCGGCAAAGAGAAGCGCGCCGAAATGGAAGACGGCAACGAACCGACCACCCTCAGGGAGAAGGCCTATGCCAGCTTCACGCGGCATTTGCTGGCGCGCGACTTCAAGCCGGGCCAGTTCGTGTCGCAGCGTGAGCTGGTTGCCTTCACCGGACTGCCGCTCGGCGCCATTCGCGAGATCGTGCCGCGTCTCGAGGCGGAAGGACTGCTGACGACCATCCCGCAGCGCGGCATGCAGATCGCCCATATCGATATCAGCCTGATCCGCGAGGCCTTTCAGTTCCGCCTGTTCATGGAGCGTGAAGCGGTGGCGCTGTTTACGGTCTGCGCCTCCGACGCCGAGCTTGCCCGCTTGCGGCGCGAGCATGAGGACATGCTTGCCCAGGCGCTGGCGCATACCCCGACGCCGGAGATGGAGGCCAAGGCGCAGACCATCGACTGGGCCATGCACGACACGTTCATCGATGCGCTGGGCAACGAGATCATCGCCAAGGCCTATCTGGTGAATTCGGTGAAGATCCGGCTGATCCACCAGGAGCGGTTCCGTATCGACGGGCGCGTCGTGCCGGTCATGCGCGAGCACCTGGCGGTGATCGATGCGATGCAGAGCCGCGATCCTGGCAAGGCGGTCGAGGCCATTAGCCAGCATATCGACAAGGCGCGCCGGCTGGCGCTGCAAATCTGAGGAAGCATGAGCCGCGCCGCGGTCGCTGCGGCGCAATCGACAACGACAACAACCGGGAGGAAGAAAATGTCGTCCAATCTGTTCAACCCAACCAGGAGGCAACTCCTCCAGGGAACCGCCGCCCTTGCCGCCGCCGGCTTTGCCGGTGTTCGCCCAAGCTTTGCCGCCGGCGTCGACTGGAAGCGCTTTGCGGGAACGACGCTTGACGTCAATCTGGTGAAAAGCCCGCGCAGCGACACGCTGATAAAATACATCGCCGAGTTCGAGGAACTGACCGGGATCAAGGTCAATGCCGAAGCGACGCCTGAACAGCAGCAGCGCCAGAAGACGGTGATCGAACTGAGCTCCGGCAAACCGAGCTTCGACGTCGTGCATCTGAGCTACCACGTGCAGAAGCGCCAGTTCGAAAAGGGCGACTGGCTGGCCGACATATCAGGCTATCTCGCTGACCCGACCCTGACCGATCCTGCGCTGGTGGAAACCGATTTCGCCGATGCCGGCATGCTGTTTGCCAAGGACGGCCAGGGCGTGCTGCGCTCGCTGCCGTTCTCAGTCGACTACTGGATCGTCTACTGGAACAAGGAATTGTTCGAGGCCAAGGGCCTCAAATACCCTGAAACCTTCGAGCAATTGGTGGCGGCCGCCGAAGCGCTGACCGACCCGTCGACCAACACCTACGGCTTTGTCGCCCGCGGCCTGAAAAACGCCAACACGCCGGTGTGGACGTCGCTGATGCTCGGCTACGACATGACGCCGCTCGATGATAAGGGCAAGCTGCGCACGACCTCGCCCGAGGCGGTCGAGGCCGCCAGCCTCTACCAGCGGCTGATGACCAAGTCGGCGCCTCCAGGCGTCACCGGATTCAACTGGGCCGAAGCCCAGTCCGCCTTCCTGCAAGGCAAGATCGGCATGTGGTTCGATGGCGTCGGCTTTGCCCCGCCGATGGAAAACCCGGAAAAGTCACGAGTGGTCGGCAAGGTCGGCTACGGCGTCATGCCCAAGGGGCCCAAGGCGCATGCCGCCGGCACCTTTGGCGACGGCCTCGGCGTGACGGCCGCCAGCGAGAAGAAGGAGGCCGCCTACCTCTTCTGCCAGTGGGCGATTTCGCCCGCCATGGGCGCGCGCCTGCTGCAGGCGGGTGCCGGCGTGCCGTTCCGCAAGTCGGTGCTGGAAGATCCCAAGGTGCGCGAAGGCGTCACCATGCCGGCGAGTTGGCTCGATGCCGTGGTCGGCTCGGGCAATGTCAGCCGGCTGTCGCTGCCGGTCATCATTCCGGTCACCGAGTTCCGCGACATCTATGGCGTGGCGCTGACCAATCTGATCGCCGGCGCCGATCCGGCGGAGGAACTGAAGAAGGCTACCGAGCAGTTCCAGCCGGTGCTCGACCGGAGCGAGCAAGGCTGATGTCCGCCATCACCCCAGAACGCACCGGGGTGACGACGCAAGCCATCGAAGGGGGCCAGACCATCCGTCTGGCTCCCAACTACTGGCCTTTCGTCGTCCCGGCGCTCGTCGTCGTCGGCGCCGTGATCGTCTTTCCCTGGGCCTTCACACTGTGGATGAGCGTCAACCGCTGGACCCTCGGCCAGGCGCGAAGCTTTGCCGGGATGGAAAACTATCTGCGGCTGGCCGTCGACCAACGCTTCTGGGAATCGCTTTTCCATACGCTGACCTACACGGCGCTTTCGGTCGCGGCGCCGATGTTCCTTGGCACTGTCGCGGCGCTGATCTTCGACGCCAAATTTCCGCTGCGCGGCCTGTTGCGCGGCGTCTTCGTCATGCCGATGATGGCAACGCCAGTCGCCGTGGCGCTGGTCTGGACGATGATGTTCCATCCCCAGCTTGGCGTGCTCAACTATCTGTTGTCGCTGGTCGGCATCCCGGCGCAGGAATGGATCTTTAATGCCAGGACGGTCATCCCGTCCCTGGTTGCGGTCGAGACCTGGCAGTGGACGCCGCTGGTGATGCTGATCGTGCTGGGCGGCTTGGCCTCCGTGCCGCGCGAGCCCTTCGAGAGCGCCGAGATCGATGGCGCCAACGCCTGGCAGCAATTCCGCTATCTCACCTTGCCGATGATCGCGCCGTTCCTGATGATCGCGATGATCATCCGCACTATCGATGCGTTGAAGAGTTTTGACATCATCTACGCCATGACCCAGGGCGGACCGGGCACGGCCTCGGAAACCATCAACATCTATCTCTACAACACCGCCTTCTCCTACTACGACATCGGCTATGGCTCGGCCATGGCCGTGGTGTTCTTCATCGTCATCGTCGCGCTGTCCTTCATCCTGCTGATGCTGCGCCAGCGCTCCCAATGGATCGGGGTGGAGGGCAAATAGATGAGTTCACGGCTGCTCAACCGGATCGGGCTGTTTTTCGCGGCTCTGGTCTTCGTCTCGCCGGCGATCCTGTTCTTCCTCTGGATGGTCTCGCTGTCGCTGAAGTTCGAGATCGACAACGGTGCATACCCGCCGATTCTGATCCCGGAACATCTCGCCTGGTCGAACTATGTGAAGGTATTCGAGGAGAACAATTTCCTGCTCTATTTCTGGAATTCGGTTCTGGTGACGGGCACGGCAACGTTGCTGGCGCTGCTGATCGGCGTGCCGGCCGGCTATGGCATCGCGCGGCTCAAGGCCGAACGCTCGGCGGTGGTCATCATGATCGCCCGCATGACGCCGGGGCTTTCCTATCTCATTCCGCTGTTCCTGCTGTTCCAGTGGGTCGGCATTCTCGGCACACTGTGGCCGCAGATCATCATCCATCTGGTGGTGACGGTGCCGATCGTGGTCTGGGTGATGATCGGCTATTTCGAGACCACGCCGATGGAGCTGGAAGAAGCGGCCAACATCGATGGCGCCAGTTCCTGGCAGGTGTTCCGGCTGGTCGCCTTGCCCATCGCCAAGCCGGGCATTGTCGTCGCCTTGATCCTGTCGATCATCTTCTCATGGAACAATTTCGTCTTCGGCATTGTGCTCGCCAGCCGCGAGACCCGCACGCTGCCGGTCGCCGTCTACAACATGCTTTCCTACGAGCAGGTGAGCTGGGGTCCGCTCGCCGCCGCGGCACTTGTGGTGACGCTGCCGGTGCTGGTGCTGACCCTGTTCGCGCAAAGGCAGATCGTCGCCGGGCTGACCGCAGGCGCCGTCAAGGGCGGCTGAGGCACGGCCCCGACATCACTCATTTCCGGGAGAAATCCAATGGCATCGGTAACAATCAACAACGTTCAGAAGGCTTTCGGAGCCGCCAAGATCATCCACGATGTCAGCGTCGACATCGCCGATGGCGAATTCGTCATCCTGGTCGGGCCGTCGGGCTGCGGAAAGTCGACGCTGCTGCGCATGATTGCCGGACTGGAAACGATCTCGGGCGGCAGGATCGCCATTGGCGATCGCGTCGTCAACAATCTCAGGGCGCGCGACCGAAACATCGCCATGGTGTTCCAGAACTACGCGCTCTATCCGCATATGACGGTGGCCGACAATATGGGCTTTGCCCTGAAGATCAAGAAAGCCGATCCGGCCGACACCGCCGGCCGCGTCGGCAGGGCCGCCAGCATTCTCGGCCTGGACAAGCTGCTCGACCGCTATCCGCGTCAGCTTTCCGGCGGCCAGCGCCAGCGCGTCGCCATGGGCCGCGCCATCGTGCGCGACCCGCAGGTGTTCCTGTTCGACGAGCCGCTGTCCAATCTCGACGCCAAATTGCGCGTGCAGATGCGCGGCGAGATCAAGGCGCTGCACCAGCGGCTGGGAACCACCACCATCTACGTTACCCACGACCAGATCGAGGCCATGACCATGGCCGACAAGATCGTCGTGCTGCATGACGGCCTTGTCGAGCAGATCGGCGCACCGCTCGATCTCTACGATCGCCCGGCCAACCTCTTCGTTGCCGGGTTCATCGGCTCGCCCGCGATGAATTTCATTCGGGGCCATGTCGAGGAAGGTGTTTTCCGCAGCGCCGGTGGACTGATCTTGCCGCTGCCGGAAGGCATCGACCTGGCAAACATACCCGGCGGCGACCTCATCTACGGCATCCGTCCCGAACACATCCGAGCGACGACCGCCAAAGGAATCGCCGGCACGATCGTGCTTCTGGAAGCAACGGGTTCGGAAATCTTTGCCAGGGTCGACTGCGCCGGAGAAGAAATCTCCTGCCTTTTCCGCGAGCGGCTGGCACTGAAACAGGGCGAGCAGATGCGCATCGAGATCGACCGCGCCTGCGCTCATCTGTTCGACGTCAAGACCGGGCGGCGATTGTAGGGGGCGATGGGGGCTGCTGACAGGGCAACTTCCGCACGAAATATTTCTGGTGAGCGCGTCGGGGTTCGAACCCGAGACCTACTGATTAAAAGTCAGTTGCTCTACCGGCTGAGCTACGCGCTCCCGCGGGCTCTAAAGGCCGCCCTCGAAATTGCGCGGAACATAGGGAGAGTGCCGCGACCGGTCAACCGGAAAAAGATGGCCGTTCCACCGGGGTTTCGGCCATCGCCCGACGCGCCGCAAATTGCGTCGTCACCAGCCCGGTGAGCCGCTCCCGCAACGTGGTCGCCGCTTCGATCTGTTGGCGCGCGAAACGCGCCTTTTCTCACGCGCCAAATTCGAGAAACATTACAAATCAGCAACTTACTGTTTTGGTGGGAACCATCGCACGAGCGGGCCGTTTTCGTCTCACAAGGGACGTCAACCACCCTTCAAGGAGAAGATCATGAACAAGATCGCAACGGGTCTACTGGCGACCACCCTGTCAATTTCGTTTGCCGCGGCCGCCGCTATGCCGGCCAATGCCGCCCAGATGTTCGTGCCCCAGTCATCAGCAACTTCGTCCGACATCGTGAATGTGGGCGATTCTCGTCATGACAACTGGCGGTGGATGCGCCATGGCAACCGCAATTCCGGCAATCGCGATTTCCGCGTAGGCCGCCAATTCTCGCGCAACAATGATGGCGGCAGCTATTGGAATGGCCATCGCGGCTATCGCGAATATCACCGCGGCTATCGCCGTCACGGCGACTACTGGTTCCCGCTGGCTGCCTTCACCACCGGCGCCTTGATCACCGGCGCGATCGTCAACAGCGAGAACAACCGCGGCGATGCGCATGTGCAGTGGTGCTACGACCACTATCGGTCGTACCGCGCTTCGGACAACACATTCCAGCCCAATTACGGCCCGCGTCGGCAGTGCAATTCGCCCTATTGAGCTGAGTTGGTACCAAGTGTTGTGTAGAAAAGCCCGCGCCGGCAACGGCGCGGGCCTTTCCGTAGGTTGCTTGGGTACGGGCGCGGCGGATTAGCTGGCCCAATTGACGCTCTTGAAGATCAGATACAGGGCTCCGCCTTCACCACGCGGAGAACGGTATGCACCGAGGCCGTTGCAGATTCGAACCGCAACTGCGGTCATCTTCCAGCCGAGCACTTCCAGGTCGTTGTTCAAAGCTATCGCATAGGATTGAGCCAGCTCATCAATGGAATGCTCCTGTCCGAATGACCGAACCAGCTTTGCGTCGGCAAGCAGTTCGCCAGGCAGGTTTGAATTTGCCCAAGCCCAGAGCCAGTTGCTGGCCTTGGCACTCGTCGATCCGGCGATTTGGATTTCGGCGACGACCTTGGTGATGCCGTTGTCCGAGAACAGAAGCTTTCCTTCTGTCAGATCATAGTCATAGCGAGGCCAACTGCCGAGTCGGAACGCCTGCTGCAAGCGTGCATTCTTTGCATCCAATTGTTCGACAGCCTCGTCGCGCCAGGCGACATACCAGTGTGGATTCATCCCCTTCCCCCGCCACGATTTACTACCGTACGCTCAGCGTCCGGCGCACCGCATCGCGCCAGCCGGCCAGTTTTGCCGAACGCACCGTGGCATCCATGTCCGGCTTGAAGCGGCGCTCGAGCGCCCAGCTGTTGGCAAAATCCTTCGCCTTCGGCCACACGCCTGCTTTCGAGCCGGCAAGCCACGCCGCACCCAGCGCCGTCGTCTCCAGAATGGTCGGGCGATCGACCGGCGCATCGAGGATATCGGCCAGCCGCTGCATGGTCCAGTCGGAGGCCACCATGCCGCCGTCGACGCGAAGCACGGTTTTGGCCGACGCCCCCTTCCAGTCCTTGCGCATTGCGTCGAGGAGATCGCGCGTCTGGTAGGCGACGGATTCCAGCGCCGCGCGGGCGAACTCCGCCGGGCCAGAGTTGCGGGTCAGCCCGAAGATCGCGCCACGCGCCTCGGCGTCCCAATGCGGCGCGCCGAGACCGACGAAAGCCGGCACCAGATAGACGTTCTGCGTGGGGTCGGCGGTTGCCGCCAAAACGCCGCTATGCTCGGCCTTGCCGATCACCTTGATGCCGTCGCGCAGCCATTGCACGGCGGCACCCGCGATGAAGATCGAGCCTTCCAAGGCATAGGTAGTCTTGCCGTTCAGCCGATAGGCGATGGTGGTCAACAGCCGGTTCTTCGAGCGCACCAGATCGGCGCCGGTGTTGAGCAGCGCAAAGCAGCCGGTGCCATAGGTCGATTTCATCATGCCTGGCTCGAAACAGGCCTGGCCGATGGTCGCTGCGTGCTGATCGCCGGCCACGCCAAGGATTTTGATTTCGGCGCCAAACAGGCTTTTTTCCGTCACGCCGTAGTCGTCGGCGCAATCCTTGACCTCAGGCAGCATCGCCACCGGGATGCGCAGGATGGAGAGCAGCTCGTCGTCCCAGACATTTTTCTCGATGTTGTAGACCAGCGTGCGCGAGGCGTTGGTGGCATCTGTCGCATGCACCTTGCCGCCGGTCAGCCGCCAGATCAAAAAACTGTCGATGGTGCCGGCGAGCAGTTCGCCCTTTTCGGCGCGCTTTCTCGCACCGTTCACCTTGTCCAGCATCCAGGCGATCTTGGTGCCGGAGAAATAGGGATCGAGCAGCAGGCCGGTTTTTCTGGTGAACTTTTTCTCCAGGCCGTGTTTCTTCAGCTTCTGGCAGAGCGGCGCGGTGCGGCGGTCCTGCCAGACGATGGCATTGTGGATCGGCTTGCCGGTCGCCTTGTCCCAGATGACGACGGTTTCGCGCTGGTTGGTGATGCCGATCGCCGCCACATCCGAGGCCTCGCGGCCGGCGGCCTTCAGCGCGCCTTTGATCGTCGCGACGACGCTTGCCCAGATCTCTTCCGGATCATGCTCCACCCAGCCGGAGGCAGGATAATGCTGCGTGAATTCCTGCTGCTTGCTGCCGGCGACCTTCATCGCGCCGTCGAACAGGATCGCCCTGGTCGATGTCGTACCCTGGTCGATTGCAAGGATGTATCCGGTCATTAGTCCTCCCGGTAGCTCGCCTATACAAACAGGGGAGACGGCAAGATGCCGCCTCCCCGTTCACTATGATCCTGGCGCGTACGCCAAGATTACTTCTGCCAGCTCTTCACCAGTTCGTCGTAGTTGATGGTGATCGGCTTTTCCTTCTCGTTCTCGATCTTCAGCTGAGGCGCGAGATTGCCGTTCTTGACCGCGTCGGCGTTCCAGTAGGCGAGGTCATGCTCTTCGGCCATCTTCGGGCCGATATCGCCCTGGACGCCCGACTTCTCGATGCGGGTCATGACTTTTTCCTGCTCGGCGCAGAGCGAGTCCATGGCTTCCTGCGCCGTCTTGGCGCCGGACGAGGCATCGCCGATCGCCTGCCACCAGAGCTGTGCCAGCTTCGGATAATCGGGCACGTTGGTGCCGGTCGGCGACCACTGAACGCGGGCCGGCGAGCGGTAGAACTCGATCAGACCACCGAGCTTCGGCGCACGTTCGGTGAAGCTCTTGTCGTGGATCGTGCTTTCGCGGATGAAGGTCAAGCCGACATGGCTCTTCTTCACGTCGACCGTCTTCGAGGTCACGAACTGCGCGTAGAGCCAGGCGGCCTTGGCGCGGTCGGTCGGCGTCGACTTCATCAGCGTCCAGGAACCCACGTCCTGATAGCCGAGCTTCATGCCGTCCTTCCAGTAGACGCCATGCGGCGACGGGGCCATGCGCCACTTCGGCGTACCGTCGTCGTTCAGCACCGCCTTGGCGCCGGCGTCGACCATCGAAGCGGTGAAGGCGGTGTACCAGAATATCTGCTGCGCGACCGCACCCTGTGCCGGCACCGGGCCGGATTCGGAGAAGGTCATGCCCTGGGCTTCGGCCGGAGCGTAGGCCTTCAGCCAGTCGAGGTATTTCTGGATCGAGTAGACGGCAGCCGGGCCGTTGGTGTCGCCGCCGCGCGCCGTGCAGGAGCCGACCGGCTGTGATTTCTCGTTGACCTTGATGCCCCATTCGTCGACCGGCAGGCCGTTCGGCAGGCCCTTGTCGCCGTTGCCGGCCATCGACAGCCAGGCATCAGTGAACCGCCAGCCGAGCGACGGGTCCTTCTTGCCGTAGTCCATGTGGCCATAGACCTTCTTGCCGTCGATCTCGCGGCCGGTGAAGAACTCGGCGATGTCCTCATAGGCCGACCAGTTGACGGGAACGCCGAGGTCGTAGCCGTATTTCGCCTTGAAGTCGGCCTTGTTCTTCTCGTCGTTGAACCAGTCGTAACGGAACCAGTAGAGGTTGGCGAACTGCTGGTCGGGCAGCTGATAGAGCTTCTTGTCCGGCGCGGTTGTGAAGGAGGTGCCGATAAAATCCTTCAGGTCGAGGTTCGGATTGGTAACGTCCTTGCCCTCGCCCGCCATCCAGTCGGTCAGGTTGCGGACCTGCTGGTAGCGCCAGTGGGTGCCGATCAGGTCGGAATCGTTGACCCAGCCGTCATAGAGGTTCTGGCCGGTCTGCATCTGGGTCTGGATCTTCTCGACGACGTCGCCTTCCTGGATGACGTCATGCGTGATCTTGATGCCGGTGATGGCGGTAAAGGCGGGCGCCAGCACCTGCGATTCATACTGGTGGGTGGCGATGGTTTCGGACACGACCTTGATGTCCATGCCGGCGAAAGGCTTCGCGGCATCGATGAACCACTGCATTTCTGCTTCCTGGCCGGCGCGGTCGAGCGTCGACAGCGGGCCGATTTCCTTGTCCAGAAACGCCTTGGCCTCATCCATTCCGGCGTAGGCGTTGCCTACCCCGAGCAACAGGACAAGGGCAGTTGTTGATGTTAAAAATTGCCGTCGCATAGGTTTCCTCCACATTTAGGTTTCAAGTGCGATCTGGAACGGCCGCCGGCACGCGGTCGATCCAACAGTTTCCCCCTCTATACGTAGCGGAACACGCCGACGGCGTAGACCACGGAGAGAGCGAGAGCCCACCACAGGTTGGATCCGACAAGACCCAGCCAAGCGAGATGGATAAAGGCGCTGCCAAGCAGCGACAGAAAAAGACGGTCGCCGCGCGTCGTCTCGAAGCGCAGGATGCCGACGCGCGGATTGCCGCCCGGCGAGGCAAATTCCCAAAACGCCATGCCGCACAGCAGCAGAAGAATGGTGCCGAAGAACGCCGCCGTCGGCCACGTCCACGCCATCCAGGTGAGGTCGAGATTCATGGTGACACCCTCCCCAGGGCAAAGCCCTTGGTGGTGATGGTGAGGATGAACCCGTGCGTTTGTTTCATCACACCCTCCCCAGGGCGAAGCCCTTGGCGATGTAGTTGCGGACAAACCAGATGACGAGCGCGCCGGGGATCAGCGTCAGCACGCCGGCGGCAGCGAGCAGGCCCCAATCCATGCCGGCGGCCGAAACGGTGCGGGTCATGGTGGCGGCGATGGGCTTGGCATCGGTGGTCGTCAGCGTGCGAGCGATCAAAAGCTCGACCCATGAGAACATGAAGCAGAAGAAGCAGGCGACACCGATGCCACTGGCGATCAGCGGCATGAATATCCTGACGAAGAAGCGCGGGAAGGAGTAGCCGTCGATATAGGCTGTTTCGTCGATCTCTTTGGGCACGCCCGACATGAAGCCTTCGAGGATCCACACCGCCAGCGGCACGTTGAACAGGCAGTGCGCCAGCGCCACAGCGATGTGGGTGTCGATCAGGCCGAAAGCCGAATAGAGCTGGAAGAACGGCAGCGCGAACACTGCCGGCGGCGCCATGCGGTTGGTCAGCAGCCAGAAGAACAGATGCTTGTCGCCGAGGAAGCGGTAGCGCGAAAAGGCGTAGGCCGCCGGCAGCGCCGCAGCCACGGAAATCACCATGTTCATGACAACATAGGTGATCGAGTTGATGTAGCCCGAATACCAGGACGCATCGGTGAAGATAGTGACGTAGTTGGCGATCGTAGGCTGATGCGGATAGAGCGTCAGCGAGGAGACGATCTCGGCATTGGTCTTGAAGCTCATGTTGATGAGCCAGTAGATCGGCAGCAGAAGCACGATGATGTAGATCGTCGGCACGATCCACCACCAGCGCGATTCCTCGCCGCGCTTGCGCATCAGCCGGGCGACCTGATCCTGCGAAAGCGTGCTCGCCAATTTTCCCGAAGCGGTGGTTTCGCTCACTCTGTCGGCTCTTTCGTTGGCGCCGCTCATCTCAGCGCTCCGCGTCGTAGTTGGTCATCACGGTGTAGAACACCCACGACAACAACAGGATGATCAGGAAGTAGACCAGCGACATGGCGGCCGCCGGACCGAGGTCGAACTGGCCGAGCGCGGTCTTGACGAGGTCGATCGACAGGAAGGTGGTCGAGTTGCCGGGGCCGCCGCCGGTGACGACGAAGGGCTCGGTGTAGATCATGAAGCTATCCATGAAGCGCAACAGCACGGCGATCAAAAGCACACGCTGCATCTTCGGCAGCTGGATATAACGGAACACCGCCCAGCGCGAGGCGCCGTCGATCTTGGCCGCCTGGTAGAAGGCATCCGGGATCGAAACCAGGCCGGCATAGCAGAGCAGCACGACAAGGCTGGTCCAGTGCCAGACGTCCATGATGATGATGGTGACCCAGGCGTCGAACGGATCCTGAACGTAATTGTAGTCGATGCCGAGCGCGTTGACGTAGTAGCCGAGCAGGCCGATGTCGTTGCGGCCGAAGACCTGCCAGATGGTGCCGACGACGTTCCACGGAATGAGCAGCGGCAACGACATAAGCACCAGGCAGACCGGCACGCCCCAGCCCTTCTTCGGCATGTTGAGCGCGATGAATATGCCGAGCGGCACTTCGATGGCCAGGATGATGAAGGAGAAGATCAGGTTGCGCACCATGGCTTCCCAGAAGCGGCTGGACGACAGCAGTTCCTCGAACCACTGGGTGCCTGCCCAGAAGAAGACGTTGTTGCCGAAGGTGTCCTGCACCGAATAGTTGACGACCGTCATCAGCGGAATGACGGCCGAGAACGCCACCAGCACCAGCACCGGCAGCACCAGGAACCAGGCCTTGTTGTTCCAGGTCTTTTCCATCTATGCCCCCATCTCGACACGCCCCATCTCAACCAGCCAGGAATCGGCATAGATGTTGATGCCGGCCGGATCGAAGCGAACCTTTGGGTCGGCCGGCACGCTCTCGTCCTCGCCGATGACGGCAGCGATCTCGCGGCCTTCGAGGCTGGCGCGCACCACCTTGTGGCGGCCGAGATCCTCGACCTTGCTTATTTTAACCGCCATGCCCTCGCGGCCGAGCCTGACATATTCGGGGCGGATGCCGAGTTCGATCGCGCCGGCGTTCCCAGCGGCGGTCTTTGGCGCGCCGGGCAGCTCGATGCGCTGGCTGCCAATGGTCGCAGTCTTGCCGTCGATCGCCACCGGCATGACGTTCATCCCGGGCGAGCCGATGAAATAACCGACGAAAGTGTGGCGCGGGCGCTCGAACAATTCGGCCGGCGTGCCGATCTGGACGATACCGCCATCATACATAACGACGACCTGGTCGGCGAAGGTCAGCGCTTCAGTCTGGTCATGGGTGACATAGACCATGGTGTAGCCGAAGCGGCGGTGAAGTTGCTTCAATTGCGAGCGCAGCACCCACTTCATATGCGGATCGATGACCGTCAGCGGTTCGTCGAACAGGATGGCATTGACATCCGAGCGCACCAGGCCGCGGCCGAGCGAGATCTTCTGCTTCTGGTCGGCGGTCAGGCCCCTCGCCTTCTTCTTCGCCCACGACGCCAGGTCGATCATCTCCAACGTCTCGCGCACCTTGCGGTCGACATCGGCCTCCGGCACGCCGCGGTTGCGCAGCGGGAAGGCCAGATTGTCGTACACCGTCATGGTGTCGTAGATGACCGGGAATTGGAACACCTGCGCAATATTGCGCTCCTGCGTCGACAGATTGGTGACGTCCTTGCCGTTGAACAGCAACTCACCGTGCGAGGGTTGCAGAAGTCCCGAAATGATGTTGAGCAGCGTGGTCTTGCCGCAACCCGAGGGCCCAAGCAGCGCATAGGCGCCGCCATCCTCGAAAGTGTGGTGCACTTCCCGCAGCGCAAAATCGGCATCCTTCTGCGGGTTGGGCAGGTAGGAGTGCCTGACATGGTTGACGTCGATGCGCGCCATCTCTTTCTTCCCCTTCAGGCCGCAAGCTTCGGCGCGGCGACGGCGCTGCCGTTGCTGTCGAAGACCATGATGTGGCGCGGATCGATAAACACCTCGATCTCGGCGTCGGGCTCGAAATCGCGGATGCCGTGGGTCAGCATGACCCAGCGCGCATCGGCGAAATCGAGATGGATGAAGCTTTCCGAGCCGGTAATCTCGGTGATCGTCACCTTGGCGCGCACCGGCACGGCGGCAGCGTTGGGCCGCTCGAGCGACAGATGATGCGGCTGGAAGCCGATCGTGTAGTTGGCGTCGGAAATGCCGGCGAGTTCGGCCGGTACCGGCAGCTTGACGCCGCCCTCGAGAAGGAAATCGGGACCTTTCTTGGCCAGCACGATGGTGTTGAGCGGCGGATCGGCAAAGGTTTTCGCCGTCACCAGGTCGATCGGCTTGCGGAAGACGTCGATGGTCGGCCCGAATTGGGTGATCCGCCCCTCGGACAGCGTCGCCGTATTGCCGCCGAGCAGCAAGGCTTCATGCGGCTCGGTCGTGGCGTAGACGAAAATAGTGCCGGCGGCGGCAAATATCTTGGGCAGTTCGGCGCGCAGCTCCTCGCGCAATTTGTAGTCGAGGTTGGCGAGCGGCTCGTCGAGCAGCACCAGACTGGCATTCTTGACGATGGCGCGGGCCAGCGCCGTACGCTGCTGCTGGCCGCCGGACAGGCTGAGCGGCGTGCGGTCGAGATAGGGTGTGAGCTTCAAAAGCCCTGCCGCGTTGCGGACTTCCTTGTCGATCTTGGCCTGGTCGTTGCCGGCGACGCGCAACGGCGAGGCGATGTTCTCGTAGACGGTCATCGCGGGGTAGTTGATGAACTGCTGATAGACCATGGCGATCTTGCGCTGCTGCACCGGCATGCCGGTGACATTCTGGCCGTCGAACCAGACTGAACCGGTGGTCGGCACGTCGAGTCCGGCCATCAGCCGCATCAGGCTGGTCTTGCCCGACAGTGTCGGCCCGAGCAAAACGTTGAGCGAGCCGTGCTGAAGCGTCAGCGACACGTCGCGGATATGCTCCACCGCGCCGACCATCTTCGTCACGTTTCTCAGTTCCAGCATGATGCCTCCTCCCAGGCTTTGTGCATCAATCGCCTTCCCTATTCCGCTGCCGCGACATGGCGCCGGCTTATGCCGCGCATGAATTCGTCAAGCGCCGAGGCCTGTTCGCGGCTGAGATGCAGACCGCGCTTGGTGCGACGCCACAATACATCTTCGGCGGTCAGCGCCCATTCGTTTTCGCAGAGGTAGCGTACCTCGGCCTCATAGAGATCGGCGCCGAAATTGCGGCCGAGATCGGCGTTCGACCTGGCGAGGCCGAGCAACACTTGCGCGCGCGTGCCGTAAAGCCTGGTCAACCGACGCGCCAGGCGCTGGTCGAGGAAAGGATAGGCGCTCTTCAGCTTCGCCACCTGGGCGTCGAAACCGGTGGCCGGGAAATCGCCGCCTGGTAAGGGCGCGTTCGCCGTCCACGGCTTGCCGCGCTTGCCGAGAAAACCTTCGACCTTTTCCAGCATCGATTCCGACAACCGGCGGTAGGTGGTGATCTTGCCGCCGAAAGCGTTGACGATCGGCGCCTTGCCCCCGCCGCCATCGGCTTTCAGCACATAGTCGCGGGTCGCTTCCTGCGCCTTCGAAGCACCGTCGTCATAGAGCGGGCGCACGGCAGAATAGGTCCAGACGATATCGGGACGCGTCACGGCTTCAGCAAAATATTCGCTCGCCGCCGCGCAGAGATAGTCGATCTCGGTGTCGCTGATCTTCACGTCATGCGGATCGCCGGGATAGTCGCGATCGGTGGTGCCGATCAGCGTAAATTCTTCCTCGTAAGGGATGGCGAAGATGATGCGCCCGTCCTTGTTCTGGAAGAAATAGGCGCGCGGATCATCGAACTTCTTTTTGATAACGATATGACTGCCCTGCACCAGGCGCACATTGTGCACGTCGTTCTGGCCCACGGTGGTCGACAGGACGTGGTCGACCCACGGACCGGCGGCATTGACCAGCAGCCGGGCCTTGACCTCCTCGGCCTCTCCCGTCTGCACGTCTTCCACGCGGATCGCCCACAGATCGCCTTCGCGCCGCGCCCCGACGACTTTCGTGCGGGTGCGGATGGTGGCGCCGCG
This sequence comes from Mesorhizobium sp. LSJC285A00, assembly GCF_000503155.1. Taxonomy (NCBI): domain Bacteria; kingdom Pseudomonadati; phylum Pseudomonadota; class Alphaproteobacteria; order Hyphomicrobiales; family Phyllobacteriaceae; genus Mesorhizobium; species Mesorhizobium sp. LSJC285A00. The sequence continues at coordinate 47,071 of NZ_AYVK01000024.1, read as the reverse complement.
GTCGGCTGCGTCACGCGCGTTCAACACCACCAGCCGGGCATCGTTGACCCAGCCGTCCGAGTACTCGAAGGCCTTGTGAAATAGCGGCTTCAGAGGCTTGCCGGCCGGATCCTTGGACATGTCCAGTGTCCGGGTAGCCGGCAGCAATTTGCGGCCACCAATATGATCGTAGAGGAACAGGCCGAGCCGGATCAGCCAGGCCGGGCGCAGGCCCTTGGCATAGGGCAGCACGAAGCGCATCGGCCAGATGATGTGCGGCGCGTTCTTCCACAGAACCTCGCGCTCCATCAGCGCCTCGCGCACAAGCCGGAACTCGTAGAATTCGAGGTAGCGCAGGCCACCATGGATCAGCTTGGTCGAACCGGAGGAGGTTCCGCTGGCGAGGTCGTTCATCTCGGCGAGAAATACCGAAAAGCCCCGCCCAACGGCGTCGCGGGCGATGCCGCAGCCATTGATGCCGCCACCGATGACGAAGATGTCACGGACTGCGTCCACAAATCCCTCCCGCGATTTCGCATTGCAGCATTTTTGAGTTGTTACGAAACCGTATCGGGATTATTTCGAAATAAGAACGAATGTCAAACGAAATGTAACGGGACCGTGATCGATAGCCTAGCCGAGCGACGTTTCGATCAATTGAACCTCCGCTTCCTCGCAGATCTTACGCACCGACGGGATGTCGCAACGGTCGGTGATGAAGGTGTTGACTTGCGAGAGATGGCCGATGCGAACCGGCGCGGTGCGTTCGAACTTGGTCTGGTCGGAGACCAGGATGACATGCCTGGCATTGGCGATAATGGCTTGCGCCACTTTCACTTCGCGAAAGTCGAAATCGAGCAACGCGCCGTCATGGTCGATGGCCGAGGCGCCGATCACTGCATAGTCGACCTTGAACTGCCTGATGAAATCGACCGCGGCCTCGCCGACAACGCCGCCGTCGGAGCCACGCACGACGCCGCCGGCGATTACCACCTCGATCGAAGGATAGATGCGCATCCTGTTGGCAACATTGATATTATTGGTGATGACCATCAGCCCGGTATGGTCGAGCAGCGCCTTGCTGACCGACTCGGTCGTGGTGCCGATGTTGATGAACAGGGAGGCGTTGTCGGGTATCAGCCTGGCCGCCGCGCGGCCGATGGCCTCCTTCTCGTCGGCGGCAATCTTGCGGCGCGCCTCATACTCCATGTTCTCGATGCCGGACGGGAACAGGGCCCCGCCATGGATGCGCGTCAGCAGCCGCTGGTCGCAGAGATCGTTGAGGTCCTTGCGGATGGTCTGTGGCGTCACGTTGAAATGCGTGGCGAGGTCATCGACCAGCACACGGCCATGGTCCTTCGCCATCTGGATGATCTCGGCATGGCGCGGCGACAAATACACTGAGAACCTCCCGTTTTCGTTTTTCTTGTTTGTAGCTGAAAACGAAAGCAATGAAAAGGGAGACGCCGGCTAATGAAATATCGATGATTGCAAAGGCGAACCGGGCAGATACGGCTCAGACCCGCTCCGCCACCTTGCGGGTGACAGCCGCGACTTTACCTGGCGAGCGGATCATCAGGAAATTGCCGGACCAGTATCCCGGGATTCGCCAAGTGCCTTTGATCTCGGTTGCATCACCGTTGATGATGCCGCTGTAGTGAATCGGGTGCGCCTTCAATTCGGCCTTGTCGTATGTCTTGGTAAAGGAGACGGCGTTGCCCTCTCGCTGCCCTGCAGGCTTGCGTATCTTGCCGTGCTGGTCGCCGCCGGTTCGTGGGTCATCCCCGTCAAGCTGGTTGCCGTCTCGATCAGCGTTGCAACGAAGGAAACCGGCGGCAGTTCGCGCGGATAGAAATAGCGCCCGCTCCAGACGCCCGTCAGATTCTGGCTAACCCCTTCAGCCCTTCCGGCCATATGCTTGCTCGCAAGTCCTTGCTGGCTTGCCCCGGCGGCGGCAACCACCCGGGCAATCCCTGTCAGTCCTTCGGGGATCTTGCACACTCGCAGATGACAGTGAAGGCGGTATCGACATCGGCCGCGGTTGTCTCGAACTGGCCTGCCTGGAAGCGGATGGCGACCCGCCCATCGACACGCGTCTGCGTCAGGTAGATACGGCCGTCATTGTTGATGGCGTCGACCAGACGCAGATTGTGCTCGTCGCAGTCAGCGCCGGATGCGGCGCGATGCCGGAACGAGAACAGCGACAGCATCGGCTGGCTGGCGAGCTCGAAATCCTCCTCCTCGGCCAGGCGCGCTGCTATGCCTTCGCTCCAGGCGACGTGATTGCGGATCATGGTGCGCAGCGCCTCGAGGCCATGGGCGCGCAGCAGGAACCACAGCTTCAGCGCCCGGAAGCGACGGCCGAGAGGCACCGACCATTCGGAGTAGTTGATGATGCCGTCATGGCCGCGAGTTTTCAGATAGTCCGGCTTGATCGCCAGCGTGCGCACGAGATCCTCCGGCTGACGGACGAACTGGATCGAGCAGTCGAATTGCGCGCCCAGCCATTTGTGCGGGTTGAAGACGATCGAGTCCGCGCCCTCGACACCGGTCCAGAAATGCCGGTATTCCGGACAGATCATCGCCGATCCGGCCCAGGCGGCGTCGATATGCAGATAGAGCCCCTGGCGTTTGGCCACCGCGGCCACTTCAGCGATGTCGTCGGTGCCGCCGGTGCTGGTGCCGCCGACGCAAGCGATGATGCCGGCCGGCAAAAGGCCGGCCGCGCGGTCGGCAACAATCGCCGCTTCCAAAGCCGCGGTATCCATGGCGCGGTAGGTGCCGGCGACGGGAATGCGGACGAGGTTTTCCTCGCCAATGCCGGCGACCCAGATGGCGCGGTCGATCGAGGTGTGCACCTGGTCGGAGGAATAGACGCGCAGCCTGCCCTGCGCGGAAAGGCCCTTCTTGTTGCCCTGCCAGTCGAGTGCGCGCTCGCGCATGGTCAACACGGCGGCCAGCGTCGCCGATGATGCGGAGTCCTGGATCACACCGGAAAAGCCTTCGGGCAGGCCGAGCGCCTGGCGCATCCAGTCGACGATGCGCGTCTCAAGCTCTGTCGCCGCCGGCGAAGTCTGCCACAGCATGCACTGCGCGGCCATCGCAGAGACCAGATATTCGGCAACCACCGAGACGGGTGCTGCATTGGCCGGGAAATAAGCAAAGAAACGCGGATGCTGCCAATGCGTCATGCCGGGCACGATCTTGGCTTCGAAATCGGCGAAGATCGTCTCCATCGATTCCGCAGCCTCCGGCGGAGAAGCTTCGATGCTCCTGAAGATCTCGCCCGGCGCTATGGCAGGTCGCACGGGCCGATCGCGAAGGCCGGCGCGGTAATCAGCGCCCCATTCGGCGGCGCGCCTCGACCAGTCGCGGAATTGCTCGTTGTCCATGGATCCTCCCGACGCGCCGATCAGCCAGCCGTTTGAATTTTGATTAACATGTTAAATAGAGACAGGCAACCGCGACGAAGGTTCCCGCGCTACCCCGGAAAATCCGGCAGGCTGGCAAAGGCCGTCTTCAACGCGTTCGACCAGCCCTCGGAAATAGCACGATAATATCGATCGTCCTGGCCGATGCGCTTTTTCAAACCCACCGTGAACGTGTCCTCCTCCAGGAACAGCAGGTCGAGAGGCAGGCCGACGGACAGGTTCGATTTCAGCGTCGAATCGAACGATACCAGCAAGAGCTTGACCGTTTCAGCCAGGCTCATCGTCCTTTCATAGGCACGGATGATGATCGGCTTGCCGTATTTGGTCTCGCCGATCTGGAAGAACGGCGTGTCGTCGGTCGATTCGATGAAATTGCCCTCGGGATAGATCATGAACAGCCGTGGCGGGCTGCCCTTGATCTGGCCGCCGAGGATGAAGGAGGCGTTGAAATAGGAATCCGCCCTTTCGCCGGCAGGCGACGAGCTGGCGATGACTTCCTTGACGGTGTCGCCGACCAGCCGCACCGTCTGGTACATGGATGGGGTCTCGAGCAGCGTCGCGTGGCGTTCCGCCACCGCCTTGGTGCGCTCGTCGAGCAGGCTGACCACGGCCTGCGTCGTAGCCAGATTGCCGGCCGACATCAGTACGATGACGCGCTCGCCTGGCTCTTCCCAGACATGCATCTTCTTGAAAGTGGAGATCGAATCCATCCCTGCATTGGTGCGCGTGTCCGACATGAACACGAGCCCACGATCGATCTTGAGGCCGACGCAATAAGTCATGGAATCTCTTCAGGCAGCAATCTTGCCGGAGACTACTGCTCTACCGTGACGGTGACTGCAAGCTGTTCCTCCGCCTGTCCCAGTCGAATTCCCGACACCGGCGAGGCGTCGCGATAATCACGGCCGGTGGCTACCCTGACATAGCGTTCATCGGGGGAAATGCCGTTGGCGGCGTCGAAGGCGACCCAGCCGAGACCCTGAACATGGGCTTCGGCCCAGGCATGGCTTGCCGCCTGCTCGATGGCCGCATCCATCATCAGATAGCCACTGACATAGCGGGCCGGAAAACCCATGACGCGGGCTGCGGTGACAAAGATGTGGCTGTGATCCTGGCAAACGCCGGTCTTCAGCGCCAATGCCTCTTCCGCCGGGGTCGTCACGCTGGTGGTGCCCGGCGTGTAGGCGACGCGCTCGACGATCAGCGCCATCAGCCGATGCAGCCTTTCGATGTCGGTACCTTTGCCGACCGCCGCGGCAAGCTCGCTTATGCCCTCGCCGGGGATGGTCAAAGCTGTCTCCTGGCTGAACAGCCACAGTGGCGCAAAGCCGTGATGCGGACCCGAGACGCCCGCTGTGTCGCGGGTGACAACCTCGCCGGAGGCCTCGACGGTGATGAAGTCGCGCTCGCCCTCGACGCTCAACAGCCTGTTATCGTTGCCGAAATGGTCGTTAAAGCGGACTTCCTCGCGCGCGCCCTCGATCTTCAGCGCCCAGGACAGCACGGTCTGCGTCGGGCCACTGACCGGTAACAGGCGTAGCCGCTGCAACAGATAGTGCACCGGCGCGTCGTAGCGGTATTCGGTACGGTGGGTGATCTTGAGCCGCATGCCTATTTTCCGTTTGTAAGCATGATCTTATCCGAAAACCGGGTCTCACTTGTCGCTAGCGCGGTCCTCCGGTTCGCGATCATGCTCAATTGAACCGGTAATCTTGTGCGATCTCTTCGCCAAGCTTGGTGTTGTCTTGAATGAACCTGGCCAGGAATTCGTGCAGGCCGGTGTCGAATATGTCCTTGATCGACCCTGCCTGCAGCATCGCCTGTGTCCTGTCGACGGTGGCGTGGCAGGCATGACGGTCGCCATAATCGTCGCCGAGGAACTTCAGATGCTCGGCGAGAAAACGATAACAGAAGGTCAGCGAGCGCGGCATGCGCACATTGAGGATCAGATAGTCGGCAATGTTGGTCGGTTTGTAGTCGGCCTCATAGACCCAGCGATAGGAACGGTGCGCCGACACCGAGCGCAGGATCGATTCCCACTGGTAGTTGTCGAGGCTCGAGCCGACCCAGGAGATCGACGGCAGCAGCACGTAGTATTTCACGTCGAGGATGCGTGCCGTGTTGTCGGCCCGCTCGACATAGGTGCCGAGTTGCGAGAAGTCGAAGATCTCGTTGCGCAGCATGGTGCCGTAAAACGAGCCCCGGATCAGCGCCGTCTCGCGCTTGATGGCGTCGAGCACACTCGGCAGGTCGCGCTCGTCGATCGGCTTTGCCAGCATGCGCTTCAGTGCCATCCAGGCTTCGTTGATGCTCTCCCACGTCTCGCGCGTCAGCGCGGTGCGCACCATGCGGGCATTGTTGCGAGCGGTCTCGATCGCCGACATCGTGCTCGACGGGTTCGAGGTGTCGCGCAGCAGGAAGTCGGCGACATTGGCGGCGGTATAGTCCTTGTATTTCTGCGTGAAGGTGACGTCGGAGCCGGCGCTGAGCAGCACCGAATTCCACTCTTCCGACGCGCTCTGGGTGCGGGTCAGCGCCATGCGAAGGCCGGCATCGACCAGACGCGCCATGTTTTCCGCCCGCTCGATATAGCGGTTCATCCAGTAGAGCCCGTTGGCGGTGCGGCCGAGAAGCATGGCAAGGCCCTTCGGGTTAGTGAGTAGGGATTAGTGAGTAGGGATTAGTAAACATTTGAATCTCTGTGGAATACGGCATTTCTTGTCCCTCTACTGCCTACTGCCTACTGCCCTATTCCCTACCTAATCGTCCAACACCCACGTATCCTTCGTCCCGCCGCCTTGCGAGGAATTCACGACCAACGACCCCTCCTTCAGCGCCACCCGCGTCAAGCCGCCGGGCACGATCTGAATACGGTCCGACACCAGCACATAGGGTCGCAAGTCGACATGGCGCGGCGACAGGCCTTTTTCTGTCAGGATCGGGCAGGTCGACAGCGCCAGCGTCGGCTGGGCGATGTAGTTGGAGGGCTTCGCCTGCAGCTTCTTGGCGAAATCCTGGCATTCCTTCTTGGTCGCAGCCGGGCCGACCAGCATGCCGTAGCCGCCGGAGCCGTGCACTTCCTTGATGACCAACTCATGGATGTGTTCGAGCACGTATTTCAGGCTGTCGGGCTCCGAGCAGCGCCAGGTCGGGATGTTGCCGAGGATGGCCTTGCGGCCGGTGTAGAACTCGACGATGTCGGGCATGTAGGAATAAATCGCCTTGTCGTCGGCGATGCCGGTTCCCGGCGCGTTGGCGATGGTGATGTTGCCGGCGCGGTAGACGTCCATGATGCCGGGCACGCCAAGGGCCGAGTCCGGCCGGAAGGTCAGCGGATCGAGGAAGGAATCGTCGACGCGCCGGTAAAGCACGTCGATCTGCTTGTAGCCTTCGGTCGTGCGCATAGCAACGTGGCCGTCTACAACGCGCAGATCCTGGCCTTCGACCAGTTGCACGCCCATCTGGTCGGCGAGGAAGGCATGTTCGAAATAGGCGGAGTTGAAGCTGCCCGGCGTCAGCACGGCAATAGTCGGTGCGCCCTTGGTGCTTTGCGGCCGCACTGCCGCCAGCGACTGGCGCAGCAATTGCGGATAATTCTCCACCGGCCGCACCTTGATCTGCTGGAACAGCTCGGGAAAGAGCTGCATCATCGTCTCGCGGTTCTCCAGCATGTAGGAGACCCCCGACGGCGTGCGCGCATTGTCCTCCAGCACGTAGAACTCGTTCTCCGAGATCCGGACGATATCGACGCCGATAATGTGGGTGTAGACGCCGGCCGGTGGCCGCACTCCGATCATTTCCGGCAGGAACGCCTCGTTCCTGGCGATCAGCTCCCTCGGCACGCGGCCGGCGCGCAGGATTTCCTGGCGGTGGTAAATGTCGTCGAGGAAAGCGTTCAGCGCCTGCACGCGCTGCTCGATGCCTTGCGTCAGCCTTCGCCATTCATTGCCGGAGATGATGCGCGGCACGATGTCGAAGGGGATCAGCCGCTCGGAGGCTTCCTGCTCGCCATAGACGGCGAAGGTAATGCCGGTCTTGCGGAAGACGCGCTCGGCGTCCTGCATCTTTTCGGTAAGCCTGGCCGGGTCCTGCTCCTTCAGCCAGCGGTCGTAAGCCGTATACGGTTGTCTAAGCCCGGAAACTTCCGGAAGCATTTCATCGAACGCTGCCAATCGCATACTCCCCTGTGACGCCATTTCACTGGCGTCGCGGGAGAAAATCAAGCGCAATCGGTGATTTGGAGGATATCGGCGATCAGTATGTTTCGACTGCCCAAAATTCGGGCAGTCGGAACGGGACCTTAATCAGGCTCTGCCTTGTCGCCGGGCAAGTGCCTGATGCGGCCATAGCAGTTCACCGTTTCATGGAAACGGCGACCTGCCATGGCTTTTTGCTTTGCCGCAATTCCGGACGGAAAACCGCTTCACACTTTTCCTGGAATTGCTTTAGAATGCGCGGAAAGTGACGACCGTGAAGGTGTCCTTGATTCCGGGAATAATCTGCACTTTCTCGTTGACGAAGTGGCCGACATCTTCCTCGTCGTCGACGTAGAATTTGGCAAGCAAGTCGTAATTGCCGGCGGTCGAGTAGATCTCCGAGGCGATTTCGGCATCGGCGAGCGCGCTGGCGACCTCATAGGACTTGCCCAGATCGCACTTTATCTGCATGAAAAACGTCTTCATTGCCGGTCCCGATCAAGCTTCAGCACTCAAGCGGCCCTTGTGGCAGACTGCCGCCCGGCTTTCAAGCATCAGGCGGAGCGGGCCTTGGCGACGGCTTGTCTCAGTTCGGACACGGGCATGCCGCGCCGGTACAGGTTGCCGCCGATGACCAGGGCTGGCGTGCCGCGCAGCTTGAAAGCCGTCGCCTGGGCTTCGGTGCGGACAAGCGCAGCGTCGATGTCGGGTTCACGGATGGCGAGGTCGGCACGCACCATCGCCACATCGACACCGACGGAAGAAAGGATGTCGTTGGTGCGGCGTTCCGAAAGGCCGCGCTGGTTGGTCATCAGCGCATCGACCGCCGCGGCATAGTGTTCGCCGCTCAGCAGCGTCACCCGCGCCGCGTCGCGCGACACGTCGCCGAAGATCGGCCAGTCCTTCATCACAAGCCGAATGCCGCTGTCCTCGTCCATTAACTTCTTCAGCTCAACGAAAACGAGTTTGCAGATCGGGCACTGATAGTCGACGAATTCGGCGATGGTGACGTCGCCATCGGGGTTGCCGAGCCCTGGAATGGCGGGATCGAAGGCGACTTCCGTGACGGTCGGCCCAGTGCTTGCCCAGGCGGGCAAGGGAGCCAAAACTGCAAGACTTGCCGCGCCTTTCAGCAAAAGGCGCCGGTCGATCGGCTGCTTGAACATGGTCGTCCCCTGGTTGCGCGAACGGGTCCCCACCCGTCCCTACGATGCGCGCCTCGCGTTAAAGGAGGCTTAAGCATGATCTTGTGGCACTTGCGTGGCAAATATTGCGGTTGCTGAAACCGTGAGGCTCCGCCAAGCGTATGGTATGATGCGTCCTGGGACAGGTTTTGTTGAGGACAATGGAGACAGGCCATGCGCCGCATCGCATTCGCAGTCGTTTCATTGCTGTTCGCGTTGTTCGTCTCGGCAGCCCTTGCCGGTGATGCGGAAGTCAAGGCCGGCCAGGCCGTCATCGATGGTCAGTTGAAGGCACTCATCGCCAATGATGGCGCCAAGGCGTACAGTTTCGCCGCTCCGAATGTGAAGCGCATCTTTCCGACCGTCGACACCTTCATGAACATGGTGACCAACGGCTATCCGCCGGTGCGCCAGCCGCAGAGCTATTCCTTCGGCAAGGTCGAGCAGATGGGGCCAACTTCGCTAATCCAGCAAGTGCTGATCGTTGGGCCCGACGGCAAGGACTATGAGGCGGTCTACACGCTGGAACAGCAGCCCGACGGCAGCTTTCAAATCACCGGCTGCAGCTTGCGCGCAGCGAATTCGCTCAGCACCTAGATGTGCTTATAGCACCGGAATATCGCCCCTCGCCCATCCCTCTGAAATGTCTGATGTGCGCGCCTCGAAGGCCTTTGCCTCGATCGCGGCGCGAATGTCCTGCATCAGCTTCTGATAGTAAGACAGGTTGTTCCAGGTCAGAAGCATCGCGCCCAGCGCCTCCTGCGAGCGCACGAGATGATGCAGATAGGCGCGTGAATAGTCGCGTGCCGCCGGGCAGTCACTCTCCTCGTCCAGCGGCCGCGGATCGTCCGCATGGCGGGCATTCCTGAGATTGACCTTGCCGCGCGTGGTATAGGCCAGGCCATGGCGGCCGGCGCGGGTCGGCATCACGCAGTCGAACATGTCGATGCCGCGCGCCACCGATTTCACGATGTCGTCCGGCGTGCCGACGCCCATGAGATATCGAGGCTTGTTGTCAGGCAATTCCGGACAGGTGATCTCCAGCATATTCAGCATCACCGCTTGCGGCTCGCCGACGGCCAGGCCGCCGACGGCATAGCCCTTCAGCTCCATCGCGCTCAGCGCCTGCGCCGAGCGCACCCTGAGTGCTGCGTTGTCGCCACCCTGGACGATGCCGAACATGGCCTTGCCGGGCTGGTCGCCGAACGCTGTCTTGCAGCGCTCGGCCCAGCGCAGCGACAGCTCCATCGCGCGCTCGATCTGCTTGAGGTCGGCCGGCAGCGCTGTGCATTCGTCGAGCTGCATCTGGATGTCGGAATCGAGCAGGCCCTGGATCTCGATCGAGCGCTCCGGCGACATCTCGTAGGCAGCGCCGTCAATGTGCGAGCGAAAGGTGACGCCCTTCTCGGTCAATTTTCTGAGCTTCGACAGCGACATGACCTGAAAACCGCCACTGTCGGTCAGGATCGGCTGCGGCCAGCGGGCGAATTCATGCAACCCACCAAGCCGCGCCACGCGCTCGGCGCCGGGGCGCAGCATCAGATGATAGGTATTGCCCAGGATGATGTCGGCGCCGACGCCGCGCACCTGGTCCATATACATGGCCTTGACCGTGCCGCCGGTGCCGACCGGCATGAAGGCCGGCGTGCGGATTTCGCCGCGCGGCATGTCGATGACACCGCGCCGCGCCTTGCCGTCGGTGGCGAGAATCTTGAAGGTGAATGTCTCAGCCATTGAATTCCCTGTCATGGACAGGCGCGCCTGGCGCCTGCCTGTCGAGCGACTGCCGGTATTGGATGCAGCCGCGCATGAATTTCGGCCATGGCGGCACAGCAATCGATGGATCGGTCTTTTCCGGCAGCAGGTCCCACAGGTTGGGATGATGCCAGCATAAATCATGGCCGGTAGAATCTCGGTGCTGGCGAATGCCGGCACGCAATTTCTTCACTTCGGCGATCAGGCTTTCGCGATCAAAGGCCTGCAGGTCATCGTCCATCGCTCATCTCCGCTCGATAAAGCAGGCTTGCATCTCCGTAGGAATAGAACCTGTAATCGTTCCCGATGGCATGAGCATAGGCCGCACGCATCGTATCTAGGCCGCTGAAGGCCGAAACCAGCATGAACAGCGTCGAACGCGGCAGATGGAAATTGGTCATCAGCAGGTCGGCGGTCTTGAACCGATAGCCCGGCGTGATGAAGATGTCGGTCGGGCCGGACCAGGCGGTCAGCGAGCCATCAGGCCGTGCCGCGCTCTCCAGCAGGCGCAGCGAGGTCGTGCCGACAGCGATGATGCGCCCGCCCCGCGCCTTGGCGCCATTCAGAGCGTCGGCTGTTGCTTCGCTGACCGAGCCGGTCTCGGCATGCATCTTGTGGTCAGCGGTGTCGTCCGCCTTGACCGGCAGGAAGGTGCCGGCGCCGACATGCAAGGTGACGAAGCGGCGTTCGATGCCTTTTGCATCCAGCGCGGCAAACAGCTCCGGCGTAAAATGCAGGCCTGCGGTGGGGGCAGCGACTGCGCCCTCCTCCTTGGCATAGATTGTCTGGTAATCCGTCAGGTCGCGTGCGTCGTCGTCGCGCTTGGAGGCGATATAGGGGGGCAGCGGGATGTGGCCGACGGCGCGCAGCGCTTCGTCGAGAAATGGGCCGGAGAGGTCGAAGCCGAGCAACGCCTCGCCGGCGTCGCCCTTCTCGATCACCGTGGCGTCGAGTTGGCCGAGAAAACAGGAATTGCCGTCATGGCCGAAATGGATGCGGTCGCCGGCGGCGATGCGCTTGCCCGGCCGCATGAAGGCCAGCCAGCGGTCCGGCGCCATGCGCATATGCAGCGTGGCGTCGACCTGCGCCTGCGCTTCGCCGCGCCGCCTGATGCCTCTCAACTGGGCAGGAATGACCTTGGTGTCGTTGAAGACCAGCACGTCGCCGGCATTGAGCAAGGACGGCAGGTCGCCAACCGTGCGGTCCGAAAGCGCCTCGCCCGGCCTGACCACCAGCATTCTAGCACTGTCGCGCGGCTCGGCCGGGCGAAGCGCGATACGCTCCTCCGGCAAGTCGAAGTCGAAGAGGTCGACGCGCATCAGTAGAGCCGAACGAGCAGCGCTCCGGCCAAGAGCAGCACCGCGCCGGCGATGCGGCCGAGCGAAATCTCGCGCACCGCCACGCCGAGGAAGCCGACGCGGTCGATCAGCATGCCGGCCAGCAACTGGCCGGCAACCAGGAACGCCATCAGCGCAGCTGCACCAATGCGCGGCGTAAGAATGGTCGAGAGCGTGACATAGAAACCGCCGAGCATGCCGCCGGCGATGAACAGCCAGGGCGCCGGCGCCTTCCAGTCGAGCGAGATGTCCTGCAGCCGCACAACGGCGACGGAGATGATGCCGAGCACAACCGCACCCGACAGGAACGAAAACGCAGCAGCCGCGACCGGGAGCCCCAGGCCGCGCGCCAGCTGCGAGTTGATCGGCGCCTGGACGGCGATGAAGGCGCCTGACAGGATGCCGAGCAGCGACCAGACCACGCCCATCATCTTCGTTTGTCCTTACCTGACGTCGGCCGCGACCTTCAGCGACACTATCTTGTCGGGATCGACCACCGGCTCGCCGCGCTTGATCTTGTCGACATTGTCCATGCCTTCGATGACCTGGCCCCAGACCGTGTACTGGCGGTTGAGGAAGGCGGCATCGTCGAAGCAGATGAAGAACTGCGAATTGGCGGAGTTCGGGTTCTGCGAACGGGCCATCGAGCAGGTGCCGCGACCATGGTTGGCGTTGGAGAATTCAGCCTTCAGGTCCGGCTTTTCCGAGCCGCCCATGCCCGCGCGGGAGGGGGCAAAAGTGGGCTTGGTCGAATTGCCGAACTTCACGTCGCCGGTCTGCGCCATGAAGCCTTCGATGACGCGGTGGAAGACCACGCCATCATAGGCGCCTTCACGCGCCAGTTCCTTGATGCGGGCGACGTGGCCGGGAGCCAGGTCGGGAAACAGTTCGATGACGACCTTGCCCTTGGTCGTTTCCAGGATGAGCGCGTTTTCGCGGTCCTTGATCTCAGCCATGTCGTATATCCTTTATCTCAGAAAACAGATTGATTTGATTGGTTTACTTGTCGGCGGCGATGCGTACCTTGATCATGCGGTCGGGCTCGCTGACCGTGCCGTTGTCGGCCTCGTCACCCTTCTTGATCTTGTCCACCAGTTCGATGCCGCTGACGACATTGCCGACGATGGTGTACTGGCCATCGAGGTTCGGCGCCGGCGCGAACATGATGAAGAACTGCGAATTGGCGGAGTTCGGGTCCTGCGAGCGGGCCATGCCGAGCGTGCCGCGCTTGAAATGTTCGCTCTGCGAGAATTCGGCCGGCAGGTCGGGCAGGTCTGAACCGCCGGTGCCGACGGCCTCGGGGCTGAACCCCTTCTTCATGTTGCCGAACTTGACGTCGCCGGTCTGCGCCATAAAGCCGTTGATGACCCGGTGGAATGCGACATCGTTATAAGCGCCTTCACGCACCAGCTTCTTGATCTGCGCGACATGCTTGGGTGCCAGGTCGGGGCGTAGCGCGATGGTGACGTCGCCGTTCTTCAAGGTGATGACCATGGTGTTTTCCGGTTCGGCGGCGAAGGCCGAAACGGATGCGGTCACGAGACCGGCAAGCACGACGAGGAACGAGGCGAGCTTTTTCAGCTGCATAAGGGATCTCCGAAGGTCTTTGTTAGGGTGCATGTCGTTGCCCCAAAAACCGGCATCCACTTTGGGGCGACATGCACTATTTCGCGAATTTGGCGGTGAGCGCACCGGCAACGGCGGCCGGTACGAAGGGACGGATGTCTCCGCCCATCGAGGCTATCTGGCGCACAAGTGTGGCGGTAATGGTGCGTACCGATGGGCTGGCGGGCAGAAAAACCGTCTGCAGTTCCGGCGCCATGGTCTCGTTCATGCCGGCCATCTGCATCTCGTAATCGAGATCGGTGCCGTCGCGCAGGCCGCGGATCATGATCGAGGCGCCATGCTTGCGGGCCGCGTCGATGACCAGCCCGTCAAAGGCGACGACCTTGATACGGTCGCCGTCGCGGCCAAATTCGGCCTTGGTCGCGGCCTCGATCAGCTTCACCCGTTCGTCGAAGGAAAACAGCGGCGTCTTGCCGGGGTGGGTGCCGATCGCCGCATAAACCGTGTCGGCGACAGCCAGCGATGCCTTCAGCACATCGAGATGGCCGTTGGTCAGCGGGTCGAAGGAGCCGGCATAAAGGGCGATGCGATCGGTCATGGGAGGTGCTTCTAGCGGGGCATTGGGCGGAAGGCAAATGCGATTGGGAACATCTGCGTGAACCTTTTCGCAGACATGAACGACAGATGAATGCCTTGATCACGAAGACTTCACGCCGCGTTCGCTAGTTTGCACTTCGGAAGATGAAACCAAAACCCGATCTAACCGTTGGATAGGCGCAGGAGAACACGCACATGCTGATCTACATGCTCGCCACCGCAATGACCGTCGCCATGCTGATCGCCACCGCATTCGGATTGCATAGCGAGGCAGAGCGCGTCCGTGTCCGCACAAAGCGGTTCGAAGGTTTCGGCGCTCGCTGGCCCCACCGTCGCCCCTGATTTATTGCTAGTTTCTTGTTTGCGCCGGCCCATCGGGCCGGCGTTGTTGCTCAAACCTATTCGGTGCTGTCCGGTACGGCATCTCCGGCGCCGGCCTCAATGACACCCTCTTCGACATCCTCGTCGGCCTGCGGCTCCGAAATCCGTTCGACCGAAACCACCTTCTCGCCTTCGGCGGTGTTGAAGATGGTCACGCCCTTGGTGGCGCGGCTGGCGAAACGGATACCGTTGACCGGCACCCGGATGACCGTGCCGCCATCCGAAACCAGCATGATCTGGTCGTCATTGCCGACCGGGAAAGTCGCCACCAGCTGGCCGATCTCGGCCACCTTCGACACGTCGGTGGCGCGGATGCCTTTGCCGCCGCGTCCGGTCAGGCGGAAATCGTAGGATGACGAGCGCTTGCCGTAGCCATATTCGGTCACCGTCAGCACATACTGCTCATGCGCCTTGAGCTCTTCGTAACGGCTGTCGGAAAGCTCGGTCTCCTCGCCAATCTCCTCATTGGTGAGTGCAATCTCTTCTTCCTCGCCGGTCACCTCGGCGGCAAGCCGCCGCTCCAGTGCTGCCCGCTTGAGGTAGGCGGAGCGTTCCGCCGGTGAAGCATCGACATGCTCGATCACCGACATGGAGATGATGCGGTCGGTCTCGGCCATGCTTATGCCGCGCACGCCGACCGAATTGCGGCTCTGGAAGACGCGCACATCGCCAACGCGGAAGCGGATGCACTGGCCGGAGCTGGCGGTCAAAAGCACATCGTCATTGTCTGTGCAGGTCTCGACGCCGAGGATCTCGTCGCCCTCCTCCTCCAGCTTCATGGCGATCTTGCCGTTGCGGTTGACCTGGACGAATTCGGACAGCTTGTTGCGGCGCACGGTGCCGCGCGTGGTGGCGAACATGACGTCGAGTTCGCCCCAGCTGGTCTCGTCCTCGGGCAGCGGCATGATGGTGGTGATGCGCTCGCCCTGCTCCAGCGGCAGCATGTTGATCAGCGCCTTGCCGCGCGACTGCGGATTGCCGATTGGCAGCCGCCAGACCTTTTCCTTGTAGACGATGCCGCGCGAGGAGAAGAACAGCACCGGCGTATGCGTGTTGGCCACAAACAGCCGGGTGACGAAATCCTCTTCCTTGGTCGACATGCCGGAGCGGCCCTTGCCGCCGCGGCGTTGCGCCCGGTAGAGCGACAGCGGCACGCGCTTGATGTAGCCGGAATGGCTGACGGTGACGACCATGTCCTCGCGCTGGATCAGGTCCTCGTCTTCCATGTCGGCGCCGCCGTCGGTGAGCTCGGTGCGGCGCGGCGTGCCGAACTCGTCGCGCACGGCGGCAAGCTCGTCCTTGACGATCTGTTGGATGCGGGCGCGGGACGACAGAATGTCGAGGTAATCCTTGATCTCGTCGCCGATGGTGTTCAGCTCGTCGGCGATTTCGTCACGGCCGAGCGCGGTCAGGCGCTGCAGGCGCAGTTCGAGGATTGCGCGCGCCTGTTCCTCGGAGAGGTTGTAGGTGCCATCCTCATTGATGCGATGGCGCGGATCGTCGATAAGCAGAATCAATGACTCCACGTCCCCGGAGGGCCAGCGTCGCTCCATCAACTGCTCGCGCGCCGTCTGCGGATCGGGCGCGGTGCGGATCAGCTTGATCACTTCGTCGATGTTGGCGACGGCGATGGCGAGGCCGACCAGCACGTGGGCGCGGTCGCGCGCCTTGCGCAGCAGGAATTTCGTGCGCCGGCTAATCACCTCTTCGCGGAAGCTGACAAACGCCTTCAGCATGTCGGTCAGGTTCATCACTTCCGGCTTGCCGCCGTTCAGCGCCACCATATTGGCGCCGAAGGAGGTCTGCAGCGGCGTGAAGCGGTAAAGCTGGTTGAGAATGACGTCGGCGACAGCGTCGCGCTTCAGCTCGATGACGACGCGGTAGCCCTGGCGGTCGCTTTCGTCGCGAATGTCGGAAATGCCTTCGATGCGCTTGTCGCGCACCAGCTCGGCCATTTTCTCGATCATCGAGGCCTTGTTCACCTGGTACGGGACTTCCGTGATGATGATCGATTCACGGTCGTTTCCGCGCTGTTCGACATTGACCTTGCCGCGCATGACGATGGAGCCACGGCCAGTCGCATAGGCGCTGTAGATGCCGGNCAGACGTGTGCTCTTCCGATCTCGGGACCCGGAATGATCTCCATCAGCGCCGGCAAATCGATCGCCGGATTGTCGATGATGGCGATGGCGCCGTTGCAGATCTCGGCCAGATTATGCGGCGGAATATTGGTGGCCATGCCGACGGCAATGCCGCCGGAACCGTTGACCAGAAGGTTGGGGAAGCGAGCCGGCAGCACCTTCGGCTCGGTGTCGGAGGCGTCATAAGTCTCCTGGAAATCGACGGTTTCCTTGTCGATGTCCTCCAGCAGCTCATGTGCGACCTTGGTCAGCCGCGATTCGGTGTAGCGCATCGCCGCCGGCGGATCGCCGTCGATGGAGCCGAAATTACCCTGCCCGTCGATCAGCGGAACGCGCAGCGACCAGTCCTGCGCCATGCGCACTAAGGCGTCGTAGATCGAGGCGTCGCCATGCGGATGGTATTTACCCATCACGTCGGCGACCGGGCGGGCCGACTTCACATATTTGCGGTTCCAGTGGTAACCGCTCTCATGCGCCGCATAGAGAATGCGGCGGTGCACCGGCTTCAGGCCGTCGCGCACATCGGGCAGCGCACGGCTGACGATCACGCTCATGGCATAAGAGAGGTAGGAGCTCTGCATCTCCTCGATGATGGAGATGGGCTCGATGCCGGTGGGGCCGCCGTCGGCGCCGCGCGGGGGTTTTTGGTCGGTCAAATCGGATCACAATCTAATCAGGAATCACTGACCGCTTATATAGGAAGCACGGCCGAAACTCCAATATTCGTGCTGCTTTTCCAACGACAATTTCAGTGGTAAATTCAAATGGATACCTCTGATTGCGACGATTTGGCCATAACGCATTCGCCGCCGCCAGGGGCAAAAGCCTGCGAAGGACAGTTTTCCAAGTCAAGAGCGTATCTGGAGGCAGACAGACGCGTCAGCGGGTAGCCACCCGCCGGGAGCGATAGTGGCCAGGCGTCTCACCCATGACGCGCCGGAAACGGCGGTTGAACGTCGACAAATCGTTGAAACCGGCCTCGAAGGCGATTGCCGAGATGGCATCGCCTGACATGCGCAGCCGCACCGCCGCGCGGTGCAGCCGGGTTCTCAGCAGAAACTGATAGGGCGTCATGCCGGCGACCTGCCGGAAGGTGCGCAGGAAATGATACGGGCTGGTCGCCGTCGCGCAGGCAAGCTCGGAAAGCGAGACCGGCCTGTCGGCATTGAGCTCGATCTGCCGCACCGCCTCGGCAACCCGTTTCTGGTCGCGGCGGCTCGGCGGTCGAACGCCAGGCACCGCATCGCTGGCGACGGGCAGTGCTGCGCCGGCAACTGCCAGTGCTGCGCCGGCAATTCGCAGGCCAAGCTCCTCAAAGGCGTCGATGTCGACCATCTCGCGCGCCGCTTCCGCCTCGGCCAGCAGCGATGTCAGCGCCGGCAAGGGCGGCATATGCGGCACGCCGAAGGCGAGCTTGCTCGCGCCGGGCACGTCGCTGGCGATGCGGTCGAGATAGGCCGGAGCGAAGTGGAAGGACAGGCAACGGTCGCCGGCGCCATGCTCATGCCCGCATTCATAGCAGGCGCCGACATTGCCGAGCAGGATCGCGCCCGGCGCCAGCATGGCGGCGCCTTGCCTGGTGCGGTAGCGGAAGGTGCCGCTGGTGACAGCGGCAACGCAGAAGGTGTCGTGCGCCTCCTCGAACGGGCGGTCGCCGGCGCCGGCCGTGCACAGCACGTCACAGACATACCAACCCTGCCCCGATGCCAAGTTTTGTTCGCTCGTCGTCATGGCTTGAAAGATAGCAATTTTTCCCAAGCGCGACACCCGGTCGGGGCCTATCGCTTGCAGCCTCCTGACACTACGAAGGCAGCAAGTATGATCGGTACATCCTCCTTTGCCGAAGCGCTCCACAGCGACGGCCCCAATTCCGGCCTGGCTGAAAAGCTGGATCTCTACGGCCGCTTCGTCGGCGCCTGGACATTCGATGCCACGCGCCATCTCGAGGACGGCACGGTTCTCACCGGAGGCGGCGAGGTGCATTTCGGCTGGGTCCTGGAAGGCAGGGCGATCCAGGATGTATGGATCCTGCCCGCGCGGGATGCCGGCCCCTCGCCTTCTCTCGGCAAATGGACTTTCTATGGCACAACGCTGCGGGCCTATGATCCCGGCTCGGATGCCTGGCACATCTTCTGGAGCGACCCGCGCAACCAATACTACAGCCGCCAGCTTGGTCGCGCCGAAGGCGACACGATTGTGCAGGTCGGCGCCGACGGCACTGGTTCCTCGGTCCGCTGGAGCTTTTCGCGCATCACCAAGGACAGCTTCCGCTGGCTCGGCGAGCGTTCGCACGACGATGGCAAGACATGGCGTCTCGAAGTCGAGTTCCTGGCGCGCCGCGTCGCCCAGGACTGATGACGCAACATATTGCAAAAAAGGTGAAAAAACATGCTTGACCATGTCTCGATCGGCGTCCGCGACACCAACGTTCCGAAGCCCTTCTACGATGCCGCGCTAAAGCCGCTCGGTTATTCCTGCCTCGGCCAGTCGCCAGGCTCACTGGGTTATGGTGCGCAAGCCGTCGCGCTGTGGGTGAACGACGCGGAGCGGCCAGTGCCATCGGACGAGAAGTCCGGTCTGCATTTCTGCTTTACCGCGCCGACCAGGCGGAGCGTCGACGCCTTTCACGCCGACGCCTTGCGTGCAGGCGGCAGCGACAATGGCGCGCCGGGGCTGCGCGCCGACTATGGCGAGAACTATTACGCTGCCTTCATCGTCGATCCCGACGGCTATCGCCTGGAGGCCTGTTGCAACGCTGCCGCCTAACACTGCCGGCGTCTCCGGTATCGCCATCTCAGACGGTTCCCACCGGCCAGGCTTTGCTCTACCACTATCGTGGCGCAGGGGTCCGGCCCGGCGGGAGGGGTCAGCGATGCCGAGTTTCGACAGCCTGTTCAACGCCTTCGTCACCATTCTGGTGACCATCGACCCGCCAGGTCTCGCGCCGCTCTTCCTCGCGGTGACACGCGGCATGAACCGCGAGGAACGTCAGCAGGTTTCGGTGCGCGCCTCGATCATCGGCTTCCTGGTGATGGCGCTGTTTGCGGTGGCCGGGGCCTCCATCCTGTCGGTGTTCGGCATCACGCTGCCGGCTTTCCGCGTCGCCGGCGGGTTTTTGCTGTTCTTCATCGCGTTCGAAATGGTGTTCGAGCGCCGCCAGGACCGCAAGGAGAAGATCGGCGACGTCGCCATCACCAAGGACATGATCCACAACATCGCGGCCTTCCCGCTGGCGATCCCGCTGATCGCCGGCCCCGGTGCGATTTCGGCGACCGTGCTACTGTCGGGCTCGTTTCAGGGTTTTGCAGCACAAGCGGCGCTGGTCGGCATCATCTTCGTCTGCCTTGCCATCACCTATCTGGTGTTCGTGCTGTCGGAGCGCATCGACCGCATCCTCGGCCAGACCGGCCGCTCGATCCTGACCCGCCTGCTCGGCGTCATCCTGGCCGCGCTTGCGGTTCAGTTCGTCGCGGATGGCATCAAGGCGCTGATGGCGGGGTAAACGGCAGCCCCTGCTCCCTGCTCCCTGCTCCACCGCCGTATCGACGACCTCGAAATCGTGGGTGATGACAGCCGTCTTGGCCAGCATAGCCGAGGCCGAGCAGTATTTCTCGATCGACAGGTTGATGGCGCGCTGGACCTTGTCGTGCGACAGCGCGTGGCCCGTGACGATGAAATGCATGTGGATGCGGGTGAAGACTTTCGGGTCGGTTTCGGCCCGGTCGGCGTCGAGTTCGACAACACAGTCCTCGATCGCCTCGCGGCCTTTTTCGAGGATGTGAACGACATCATAGGCCGAGCAGCCGCCGGTGCCGATCAGCACCAGTTCCATCGGGCTCGGACCCGGCGTCTTGCCTTCCGGCCCGGAGGCGGTTCCCAGCACAACCTTGTGGCCGCTGCCGGACTCGCCGACGAAGGTGCGCTCCTCGACCCATTTGATCCGGGCTTTCACGGCAATCTTCCTTTCAGAAAGCGTCACTGGCCGAAGACGACCGTGTGCATGATCCGCCCCGGCAGCAGCGTGAACACGCCGGCGCCGATCAGGGCGAAAACATACAGCGATATCATGACCCTGCGATGTTTGGCGACCCGATGCATATGCGCGTGCCAGACCGCCAACGGCACGGCGATCAACACTAAAATCGATAAGAGATGGATCGGGCTGAACGGACCGACGAGGCGTATCTGCTGGATCCAGAAACTGGAGACGGCGACGACCAGCATCAGCGCCGCCCAGGCATAGCCGACGACACGATGACGCGTCGTGCCTTTCGGCAGCGCCAGTTGCGTAGCGCCAACGGCCAGCGCGGCAAGGGCCGCGAAGGCGTGCCATGGAATGGGAGGGCTCGCTGACAGAAGCGGTCCGAGCGACACCGCACCCTCTCCTCAGATATCGCTGACTATCGTCAGCTCAGAACGGGATTTCGTCGTCCAGTTCGCGCGACGAGCCGCCGCCACCGCCGCCCTTGGAACCGCCGCCACCGCTATTGCCGCCGCGGTTGAAGCTCTCATTGGGGCCAGACTGGCCGAAATCCGAGCCACGGCTCGCGCCGCCGCCGCCGGCATAGTTGCCGACCTGACCGCCGCCCTCGCCGCGAGAATCGAGCATCTGCAGCTCGCCCCGGAATTTCTGCAGCACGACTTCGGTCGTGTACTTGTCGGCGCCGGTCTGGTCTTGCCATTTGCGTGTCTGCAGCTGGCCTTCGACGTAAACCTTCATGCCCTTCTTCAGGTACTGCTCGGCGACCTTGGCGATCTGGTCATTGAAAATGACCACGTTGTGCCATTCGGTCTTTTCCTTGCGCTCGCCGGAGTTCTTGTCGCGCCAGCTTTCCGACGTGGCGATGCGGATGTTGACGACCGGATCACCGGAATTCAGGCGGCGGATTTCAGGGTCCGCGCCGAGGTTACCGACCAGAATGACCTTGTTGACGCTACCCGCCATGACACTTCTCCGTGCTCATCCGAAACAAATTTCAAGTCGTTCACCTTACAGGCCGCGCACAATCCTGGCTTGCCGCGGCTGGCTTTTCCCACAAGGTTTTTGTTCCCTTTTCGTTCCTATACTGTTAACCACGGATTGTCAAGGAATGGCAGCAATCGCCGACGCGGGCGCGTGGATTTAGCTGACACGCAGCGGCGAGAAGCGGTGTCGTCAGCGCCGTTTTTTCGCTGGTCGCAACGGACCGAAAAAGCCGCTCCACTCCATGCCCATGGCATGGGCGCGCTGTGCGATCACGGTTGGTGCCGACATCAGCCCGACTGCAGGTTCAGATTTCAGAGCCGGGTCATTCAGCAATTTCCCGATCGCGCGCCCGTGCCACCAGACCTGAGCGACGAGCGCCGCTACCACCGCGATCAGGCCCCAGGTCCCCAATCCTTCGCCGAAGATGTAAATCCCGTATGGCGGCGATAGCGCCGTACCCAGCTTGGCCAACAAGATCACGGCCACGAAACCGATGACGGCGATGGCGCCTATACCGAGGACGAGGCGGCGATAGAGCCTCAGAGCCTCGTTGAGGTTCTCGGCGGACGAAAGATCGACGTTGGAATTCATAAATACTACTCCTGCCTCGCGATGATCGGCCCATCTTGTTCCCCATGGATTAGAGGCCCGGCAGGATCCAATCAATACGGGGCATTCAAAACACCCCTTGCCAAATCGATAAGTATCGACTTATGCTTTGCCATGATCGAAGCAGAGATTTTTCGCGCCCTGGCCGACCCGACGCGACGCGCCGTCTACGAGCGGCTGACTTCCGGCGAGATGAGCGTGTCGGAGTTGCGCACCGGCATGAGCGTGTCGCAGCCGGCGGTGTCGCAGCACCTTGCCGTGCTGCGCGGCGCAGGCCTGGTCAGCGAAAGACGCGCCGGCCGCAACGCCTACTATCGCGCCGATCCGCAAGGGCTCGAGCCGCTGCTCGGCTGGATCGAACGCTACCGCGCATTCTGGCCGGAGCGCATCGAAAGACTGAAGGCCGTTTTGAAGGACATGGACCAATGACCGACGAAAAGCAGACGCAGACCGCCAAGGATGCCCTCGCCTTCGAATGCGATCTGCCGGCCGCACCGGAAAAAGTGTGGCGGGCGCTGACCGTGCCGGAGCTTTTGGCGGAATGGATGATGCCGAACGACATCAAGCCGGAAACCGGCAGCCGCTTTGCCTTTGCCGGGCCTGAGAAGCCGATCGAGTGCGAAGTGCTCGATGCCGAACCGGGGCGCCTGCTGCGCTATTCCTGGCGCGAGCGTTCTGAAACCGGCGATGCCAATGGGCTGGACAGTATCGTGACCTTCACGCTTGCCCGCACTGTTTCCGGTGGCACGCATTTGCGCATTGTTCATGACGGGTTTGCCGCGGCGGCAACGCCTGCGGTGGCGATGGCGGGCGCCGCCTGCCGGCTCTCGCTGCGCGCATACAAGCCCAAGCCGCCAGTCGCCGCCAACGCGCCGCGCCTGTTGCTGCGCGCTGCCTGAACCGGAAAAATCAAAACGGAGACAATGAGATGAGCGGCTTTGCCAATCTGGTGCCGATGGTGATCGAGCAATCGAGCCGCGGCGAACGCGCCTTCGACATTTTCTCGCGGCTGCTGCGCGAGCGCATCATCTTCGTCAATGGCGAGATCAATGACGGCATGTCGGCGCTGGTCTGCGCCCAGCTCCTGTCGCTGGAATCGGACAATCCCGACAAGGAGATCTCGCTCTACATCAACTCGCCGGGCGGCGTGGTGACCAGCGGTTTCGCCATCTACGACACGATGCAATATGTCAGCTGCCCGGTGTCGACCGTGTGCATGGGCTTTGCCGCGTCGATGGCCTCCTTCCTGCTGATGGCGGGAACGCCGGGGCGGCGCATCGCGCTCCCCAACGCCAGCATCGTGCTGCACCAGCCTTTGGGCGGCTTCCAGGGCCAGGCCTCCGACATCCAGCGTCACGCCGAAGGCATTTTGCGCACCAAGCGGCACATGGCCGACCTCTACGCTCACCATTGCGGCCGCACCCACGAAGAGGTCGAACGCACGCTCGACCGCGATTTCTTCATGACCGCGAAGGAGGCCAAGGACTGGGGCCTCGTCGACCATGTGTTCGACACCCGCAAAAAGGCGGCGGCCTGATCGGCGGATTGAATGCAGGCCGGTGTTCCCTCAATTTCAACGCCGCTGGTCTGGCCTCGCCTTGAGCGCGGCACTATAGTCTTGCCATGCGCTACCACCTGAACAGACTGACCATAGCCATTGCCATCACGGCGGCGACATCGAGCATGGCCTTTGCCGGGGGCAGCACCAGCACGTCGCGGAAAGGCGCCCTGCCCGGCGTGACCGGCGACTACCGCATCGCCAAGCCCGCGCC
Organism: Mesorhizobium sp. LSJC285A00; assembly: GCF_000503155.1. NCBI lineage: Bacteria > Pseudomonadati > Pseudomonadota > Alphaproteobacteria > Hyphomicrobiales > Phyllobacteriaceae > Mesorhizobium > Mesorhizobium sp. LSJC285A00. The sequence goes on along the minus strand of NZ_AYVK01000024.1, from coordinate 23,157 downwards.
GCAGCCGGAGCCGGACGACGCGCTGCCTGCCGGCGAGAACGGCACGTTCAAGATCGGCGACACCGATGTCAGGATTTCCGGCAGCATCACTGTCGATGTCGGCACGGGTGGGATCAAGCCGCCGCGCCGGTAGCCCCTTTTCCCAGTTACTATACGGGAGAGAAAGCCTGCGCCGACGACTTCCTCACAAAAGAACAGCCCCGCCGTTGCTTCCGCTAACGGTCGGGGCTTTTTTTGGATTCCAAATCCAAACTGCCGGTAGTGTTATACCGACTTTGATTTCGGATGCTTCGCGGCGTTCAGCCGACGATCCGACTAGCCGTCTCTAATTTTTGTGGGATTCGGCAGGTCACGGTTTGTCGGGTGGTTTGTTGGATTGTCGCGATGCGTCCATTTGGACACATACACTTCAATGCCTCGAAACTACCTGGCACTTATGCCCGCCGCGGCTCCACTAGCAGGTGGAGCCTCAAGGGACTATCCGGTGGCGTCATGCTCCGCTCCTATGTCCGTTGCGACAGGTGTCAATCCGAAGCACAAATCGCAAAAGCCTGCGGCGTCTCGCAGGCCGCTATGGGCGGCGAGGCCATCAAAGACGGCCGGCTCCGTTGACTCCGGCAGAGTGCGCCCCCGATTCGACGACGTCAACCTTGAATAGCCGGTTACGGAAAATGTGATCGCCGGGAGCTTGCGTCACGGTCAGTTTCTGAAACACCCTTGTCAGTTTCTGCACAGCTTTGTCAGGAGCGTGTTCGGTCTTTGTTCTTTCCGCTTGCCCCTTCGCGCGAAAGACGGTTAAACGGCTTTTGGTCGAGAAGTGTGGCGTCTCTCGACGTGGCGGCAAAAATACCTACATAGGGAATGGCCGGGAAAACCCGCCGATCCCACTGACACCAGACCTGAGGCGGCGACCGGCGATGGCCGACCATAAATACCTTTCCATTCGCGGGGCACGCGAACACAACCTGAAGAATGTCGATCTCGACCTGCCGCGTGACAGCCTGATCGTCATGACCGGCCTGTCGGGCTCCGGCAAATCGTCGCTTGCTTTCGACACCATCTATGCCGAGGGCCAGCGCCGTTACGTCGAGAGCCTGTCGGCTTATGCGCGCCAGTTCCTCGAAATGATGCAGAAGCCGGATGTCGACCAGATCGACGGCCTGTCGCCGGCCATCTCGATCGAGCAGAAGACCACGTCGAAGAACCCGCGTTCGACGGTCGGCACCGTCACCGAGATCTACGACTACATGCGCTTGCTGTTCGCGCGCGTCGGCATCCCCTATTCGCCGGCGACCGGCCTGCCGATCGAAAGCCAGACGGTCAGCCAGATGGTCGACCGGGTGCTGGCGGTCGAGGAAGGCACGCGCCTTTTCCTGCTGGCGCCGATCGTGCGCGGCCGCAAGGGCGAATATCGCAAGGAACTGCTGGAGCTGCAGAAGAAGGGCTTTCAGCGCGTCAAGGTCGACGGCGTCTTCTACGAGATCGCCGACGTGCCGGCGCTGGACAAGAAGTACAAGCACGACATCGACGTCGTCGTCGACCGCATCGTCGTGCGCGGCGACCTGGCGACACGGCTTGCCGATTCCATCGAAACGGCGCTGAAGCTCGCCGAAGGGCTGGCGGTGGCCGAGTTCGCCGACCGGCCGCTCGACGCCAGCCAGACCGGCGAGGACTCGGTCAACAAATCGAAGAACGAGACGCATGAGCGCATCCTGTTCTCGGAAAAATTCGCCTGCCCGGTTTCCGGCTTCACCATTCCGGAGATCGAGCCCAGGCTGTTCTCGTTCAACAACCCGTTCGGCGCCTGCCCGACCTGCGACGGCCTCGGCAATCAGCGCGCCATCGACGCCAGCCTGATCGTGCCGGACGAAAACGTCTCGCTGCGCGACGGCGCCGTCAGCCCGTGGGCGAAATCGACCTCGCCGTATTATGCGCAGACGCTGGAAGCGCTCGGCAAGGCATACGGCTTCAAGCTCGGCGACAAGTTCAAAGACCTGACCGAAGAGGCAAAGGATGCCGTCCTGCGCGGCACCGGTGAGCGCGAGGTCACCTTCCAGTATGATGACGGCCTGCGCTCCTACAAGACGACCAAGACGTTCGAGGGCGTCATTCCCAATCTCGAACGGCGCTGGAAGGAAACCGAATCCGCCTGGATGCGCGAGGAGATCGAGCGCTTCATGTCGGCGACGCCCTGCCCGGTCTGCAAGGGATACCGGCTGAAGCCGGAAGCGCTGGCGGTGAAGATCGCCGGCAAGCATATCGGCGAAGTCACAGAGCTGTCGATCCGCAAGGCCGACCAGTGGTTCACCGAACTGCCGCCACATCTCAACGACCAGCAGAACGAGATCGCGGTGCGCGTTCTCAAGGAGATCCGTGACCGCCTGCGCTTCCTCAACGATGTCGGCCTCGACTATCTGACGCTGTCGCGCAATTCCGGCACGCTGTCGGGCGGCGAGAGCCAGCGCATAAGGCTGGCGTCGCAGATCGGCTCCGGCCTCACCGGCGTGCTCTATGTGCTGGACGAGCCGTCGATCGGCCTGCACCAACGCGACAATGCCCGCCTGCTCGACACGCTCAAGCATCTGCGCGACATCGGCAACACGGTGATCGTCGTCGAGCATGACGAAGACGCCATCCTGCATGCCGACTACGTCGTCGACATGGGTCCGGCCGCCGGCATCCATGGCGGCGAGATCATCGCCCAGGGCACGCCGCAGCAGGTGATGGCCAATCCTAATTCGATCACCGGTAAATATCTGTCGGGCGCGCTCGAAGTCGCCACGCCCGGTGTCAGGCGCGAGGCCAAGAAGAACCGCCGGCTGAAGATCGTCGGCGCGCGCGGCAACAATCTCAAGAACGTCACTGCCGAAATCCCGCTCGGCACCTTCACCGCCGTCACCGGCGTGTCTGGCGGCGGCAAATCGACCTTCCTGATCGAGACGCTGTTCAAGGCGGCGTCGCGCCGCATCATGGGCTCGCGCGAGCATCCGGCCGATCACGACCGCATCGAGGGCCTCGAATTCCTCGACAAGGTCATCGACATCGACCAGTCGCCGATCGGCCGCACACCGCGTTCGAACCCGGCCACCTACACCGGCGCCTTCACACCGATCCGCGACTGGTTCGCCGGGTTGCCCGAGGCCAAGGCCCGCGGCTATCAGCCGGGCCGCTTCTCCTTCAACGTCAAGGGCGGCCGCTGCGAGGCCTGCCAGGGCGACGGCGTCATCAAGATCGAGATGCACTTCCTGCCCGACGTCTACGTCACGTGCGACGTCTGCCACGGCAAGCGCTACAACCGCGAGACGCTCGACGTCGTGTTCAAGGGCAAGTCGATCGCCGACGTCCTGGACATGACGGTCGAGGAAGGCGTCGATTTCTTTGCCGCCGTGCCCGGGGTGCGCGACAAGCTTGATACGCTGAAGCAGGTCGGCCTCGGCTACATCCATATCGGCCAGCAGGCGACGACGCTGTCGGGCGGCGAGGCGCAGCGCATCAAGCTCGCCAAGGAATTGTCGCGCAAGGCGACCGGCAAGACGCTCTACATCCTCGACGAGCCGACCACCGGCCTGCACTTCCACGACGTCGCCAAGTTGCTGGAAGTGCTGCACGAACTGGTCGACCAGGGCAACACGGTGGTGGTCATCGAGCACAATCTCGAAGTCATCAAGACCGCCGACTGGGTGCTCGACCTCGGCCCCGAAGGCGGCGATGGCGGTGGCGAACTGGTGGCACAGGGCACACCGGAAGCCATCGTGCGCGAAAAGCGCAGCTACACCGGCCAGTTCCTGAAGGAGCTTTTGGAGCGGCGGCCCGGAGGCAAGCGCGAAGCGGCGGAGTAACTGACAGACCGGTCGGGCGCCTGGAGAGCTTTGAATGACAGTCCGACAGGCGCTTGCCGGTGATCTCGACGCAGTCGTCTCGCTGACGCAGACCGCCTATGAGCACTACACGCCCCTGTTAGGCGCGCCGCCGCTCCCAGTCACCGAGGACTATGCGCCACGCATCGAGCGTGGCGAGGTCTGGCTCTTGGAGAGCGGCGCGGAACTCGCCGGGCTGATCGTTATTGAGCGCCATCCCGATCATGCGATGATCTTCAGCGTCGCGGTCTCCCCCGCTTTCCAGGGCAGGAAACTCGGCACCGCGCTGCTCGACTTCGCCCAGGAACAGGCGCGGCTATGGGGTGTGCCGGAGGTGCGGCTCTACACCAATTCGCGCATGGAGCGGAACATCGAGATCTATACGGCCTATGGCTTCCACGAAACGGGCCGCCGAGCCAATCCCCACCGTCCCGGATGGACCGCGGTCGACATGATCAAACCGGTTGGAAAAATAGCCTGACCGCATTTTTAGAACTGGGAGGAAGACGATGATCAGCCAAGGAACAATCCGCGCCGGGATGGGCGGCTGGACTTTCGAACCCTGGGATACGTCTTTCTACCCGGACAAGCTTTCCAAGGCCAAACAGCTAAGTTACGCCACCCGCCAGGTACCGAGCATCGAGGTCAACGGCACCTACTATTCCAGCTTCAAGGAGCCGACCTTCGTCAAATGGGCGGGCGAGGCGCCGGACGGTTTCGTCTATTCGCTGAAGGGCAATCGCTTCGTCACCAACCGGCGCGTGCTTGGCGAAGCCGGCGAGTCCATGACGCGCTTCCTCGGCTCCGGCATTGCCGCGCTGGGCGACAAGCTGGGCCCGATCCTTTGGCAGTTCGCGCCGACGAAAAAGTTCGACGCCGACGATTTCGAGGCCTTCCTGAAGCTGCTGCCGGAAAAGCAGGATGGCGTGGCGCTGCGCCATGCGCTGGAAGTGCGCAACGACAGTTTCAGCGTGCCGGAATTTGTGGGCCTGGCGCGCAAATACAAGGCGGCGATCGTCTATGCCGACCATGCCAAATATCCTGGTATCGCCGACATCACCGGCGATTTTATCTATGCGCGGCTGCAGACCGGCAGCGACGACAATCCGGATTGCTATACGCCGAAGGGCCTGGACGAATGGGCAGCGCGGGTGAAGACCTGGGCGCAAGGCAAGCAGCCGGCCGATCTGCGGCGCGCCGATCCGACTTTCGACGCGCCGGTGAAACCGCGCGACGTGTTCGTCTACTTCATCACCGAGGGCAAGGTGCGCGCGCCGTTCGGCGCCATGGCGCTGATGAAGCGAGTGAGCTGATCGGTTAAAGCGCGTCGCGCTGAAACGGATTCATACGGCGCGATTTAAGTCTTAAGTCTTTGTCTTGATGCATGCCGTTGTCCCAGAACCGCGGCACACTTCTGGGCGACATGCATTAGGAGCAATTCCAGGAAAAGTGCGGACCGGTTTTCCCGGAAATCCGGGTAGCGCTTTCCCTTGAAAAGGGTTTCAACCCAGAATTGCTACGATCAACAGAAGCGTGATAGCTTATGCGCATCGTAACCTTATCGATACCTCCTTCCTGCATAAATCCGGTGCGGGTCCTTTCTATAGGCCGGCCGCCGCGCGCAAGGACGAGGGCATGTCGCTCGACTACAGTTCCCTTCTGTTGGCTGTCGGGTTTTCCGCCGCTTGCCTCGGCCTGACGCTGTTCGGCATTTGGCTTACCGCGCGCTCGGAAAAATTCCTGCTGACCTGGGCGGTCAGCGTGCTTCTGATCGTCGCCGACGTCTTCGCCTACCAGGCCTATATCGACGCGCCCGGACGCCTGCTCGGCCTCGCCAGCTTCACGTTCCTGCTGCTCGGCTTCGCGACCATGCTGGGCGCTGCCCATCAGTTCACGACAGGGAGGTCACCGCTGCCCCGCATTGCTGTCGGCGCCGGCGTCTCGCTGGCAGTCGCCTTGCCGCCGATGGCGCTTGGCTATGACGGGCTGGGCTTCATGCTGGAGAATGCCTTCGCCGCGCTGCTTTTGTTTGCGACGGCCTATGAATACTGGAAGGGCCGCACCGAATTCCCTGCCCCGATCCTCGGCATTGCCGGGCTCTACACAGCCACCGCAATTTCCTTCGTGCTGTGCTCCGGTGCACTTGTCTGGGATGGCAGGCTGGTGCTTGGCCATGCGCCGAGCAACTGGGCCGAGGATTTCAGCCTCATCGTCGTCATCGCGTGCATGACCGGCATCGGCGCGCTCTCGCTGGCGCTCAACCAGGGACGCCTGGCGCAGCATCATCGCCGCGAAGCGCTGACCGATCCGCTGACCGGACTGCTCAACCGGCGCGCTTTGTTCGATCTGCACGGCAAAACACCTGTCCGGTCCTTCACCGCCGTGATCGTGTTCGATCTCGACGGCTTCAAGGCGATAAATGACGAGTTCGGCCATGCCACCGGCGACGAGGTGCTGAAACTGTTCGCCAAGGATTTGACCGCCAATCTCCAGCCGGGCGATGTCGCCGCGCGCATGGGCGGAGAGGAATTTGCATTGGTGCTCGATCGCACCTTGCCTGAAAAGGTGGAATTCATAGCCGAGCGCATCCGGGCCAGTTTTGCCATGCGCCGGATCGATACCGAGACCCGCCTGCTCTCCTGCACCGTCAGCGCCGGCTACGCCTTCGGCAGCGAGGGCGGCACCAAATTCGACAAGGTGCTCAGCGCCGCCGACAAAGCGCTTTACGGCGCCAAGCGCGGCGGCCGCAACCGTGTGCTCGCCTTCCGGCGCGCCGGGTAGGCTGGGCTGATATTCAGCCGGCCTGAACCTCACCACACGTAAAACAACACCCCAAAGCGCGTCGCATGAGGCCGTTCAGGCGCGACGCGCTTTTAGGCCGCTATGACGATCTCGTTGTAAGTGTCGAGGTCGACGTAGAAAACCTTGGTGATTTCGCCGATCAGCTCATCCTGCTGGTAGCCTTGCGAGCGCAGAATGTTGATGGCGGTGATGATGTCGACACGCTCTGTCAGCCGTCGTTTCTGGTGGTCCTCGACGAACCGTTCCATAGCCCTATTCTCCTGGCAAGATTATCTGAACGCATCGACCGACAATCAGAACTGCGAGGGAAGCTAGGGTGGCTTGCTTGCGTGGAACTTGCAGGCTGAGCCAGCATATTCCCTCGATCTGCTACAGAACCAGACTGATACGGAAGCGGCCGACTCACCGAGGCCTAGGAAAGACTAGCATGCAGTATTCGGCGTGCCAGAGGTGGCGGCCTCGGACGAAAGTCCGACGCAACGGGCGCGGATCTTCGCGACTTCATCATCCTTGGGCGTAGCGACGCGAAGCGGAGCGAAGACCCAGGGATCCATGCCGGGACGAAGAAGCGTCATTAACGGTGCAGAATTTGGAATGCCAATGTGCCGCAGAAGCGATCTTGTTCTGCATCGCGGCACTCTTTGGCTGATGTCGCGGCATGGATTCTAGGATCTGCGCGCGTCGCTCCGCTCCTTGGCTCCGCCCTAGAATGACGAAGTGGTTGTGGGCATTTCAGCCAATCTTCGACGTGTACGATCCGTGCAGCCGTCGACCTGCGTTAAACCGTCAGAAACTTCCTGACGTCCGCCCGGTCGAGATCTTCGGCCGGGCCGGTGTGGACGATCTGGCCGCGGTCCATGATGTTGACCTCGTCGGCGAGCTCGCGGCAGAAATCCAGATATTGCTCGACCAGCAGAACGGCGATACCGGCCTGGTCGCGCAGATAGCGGATGGCGCGGCCGATGTCCTTGATGATCGAGGGCTGGATGCCTTCGGTCGGCTCGTCGAGCACCAGCAGTTTCGGCCGCATGACGAGCGCCCGGCCGATGGCGAGCTGCTGCTGCTGGCCGCCTGAGAGATCGCCGCCGCGGCGCCCCACCATCTGCTTCAGCACCGGAAACAGTTCGAAGACATGCGCCGGCACGTTGCGGTCGGCGCGCTTCAACGGCGCAAAGCCGGACTCCAGATTTTCGCGCACCGTCAGCAGCGGAAAGATCTCCCTGCCCTGCGGTACGAATGCGATGCCCGACCGGGCGCGATCATACGCCGCGCTCCGGTCGAGCGCCTTCCCCTCGAAGGCAACGCTTCCGCTCGTCAGCCGGTGGTGGCCGACGATCGATCTCATCAAACTGGTCTTGCCGACGCCGTTGCGGCCGAGCACGCAGGTGATCTTGCCGGCACCCGCCGTCAGCGACACACCGCGCAGCGCCTGAGCAGCGCCGTAATGGAGCGTGGCGTTGGAAACTTCGAGCATGTCAGCGCCTTCTCCAGAAGCGGAGGAACGGAAAGTCGAAGCGATGGAATTGCACCCGCCAGACCATGCTCATCTCCCGAGATAAACTTCGACGACCCGCTCGTCGGCCGAGACGAAATCGAGCGAGCCTTCCGACAGCACCGAGCCCTCATGCAGGCAGGTGACCTTGACGCCGAGTTCGCGCACGAAATGCATGTCGTGCTCGACGACGATGACCGAATGCTCGCGCGCTATGTCCTTGAGCAGCCGCGCGGTTTCCTCGGTCTCGGCATCGGTCATCCCTGCGACCGGCTCGTCAACCAAAAGCAGCTTCGGGTCCTGCGCCAGCAGCATGCCGATCTCCAGCCACTGTTTCTGGCCATGGCTGAGATTGGCTGCCAGATCGTGGCGCTTGTCGCCCAGCCGGATGATGCCGAGGATGTCGTCGATCTGTCTGGCTTCGGCGGCCGAGCGGCGATGGAACAGCGCCGGAAAGATCGAGCGCGGGCCCTTCAGCGCCAGCATCAGATTGTCTTCGACGCTGTGGCTTTCGAAGACGGTCGGCTTCTGGAATTTGCGGCCGATGCCCATCATGGCGATCTCCGCCTCGTCGTGCCGGGTCAGATCGACCTGGCCGTCGAAGAACACTTCGCCCTCGTCGGGCCGGGTCTTGCCGGTGACGATGTCCATCATCGTCGTCTTGCCGGCGCCGTTGGGACCGATGATGGCGCGCATCTCGCCCTTGTCGAGCACCAGCGACAGATTGTTGATGGCGCGGAAACCGTCGAAGGAGACCGAGACGCCGTCGAGATAGAGGATGGTGTTGGACTTCGACATCGCTCTATTCCGCCGGCTGCGGTTCAGGCCCGGACGCGGACCAGGCACCGGGCGTTGTTGCTGCGCTGCGCACGATCTTCGATGGCGGCGGGGCATCAGGGTCTGTGCCCGCTTCCTCTGCAATCGCTGCAGCCCGCATCGCCCGAGCGTTACCGCGCCAGGAATCCCACATGCCGACGATGCCCTTGGGCAGGAACAGGGTTACGGCGACGAACAGGCCGCCGAGCGCAAACAGCCAGAACTCCGGCAGCAGGCCGGTGAACCAGGATTTGCCGGCGTTGACCAGCAGCGCGCCGACGATCGGGCCGACAATGGTGCCGCGCCCACCGACGGCTGCCCAGATCACGACTTCGATGGAATTGGACGGCTCGAATTCGCCGGGATTGATGATACCGACCTGCGGCACATAGAGCGCGCCGGCGATGCCGGCCATGACAGCCGAGACGGTGAAGGCAAACAGCTTCACGTTCTCCGCCCGCCAGCCGAGGAAGCGGGTGCGGCTCTCGGCGTCGCGCACCGCCATCAGCAGCTTGCCGTATTTGGAGCCGACGATCGCCCAGGTGATGAAGACGGCGAGCGCGAGTATGATGGCGCTGGCGGCAAACAGGGCCGAGCGGGTGGCGTCGGCCTGCACGTTGAAGCCCAGAATATCCTTGAAATCGGTCAAGCCGTTGTTGCCGCCGAAACCCATGTCGTTGCGGAAGAAGGCGAGCAGCAGCGCGTAGGTCATCGCCTGGGTGATGATGGAGAGATAGACGCCGGTGACGCGGCTGCGGAAGGCGAACCAGCCGAAGACGAAGGCGAGCAGGCCGGGCACCGCCAGGACCATGATGGCGGCGAACCAGAAATGGTCGAAACCGGTCCAGAACCAGGGCAATTCCTTGTAGTTCAGGAACACCATGAAATCGGGCAGGATCGGATTGCCGTAAACGCCGCGCGAGCCGATCTGGCGCATGAGGTACATGCCCATCGCATAGCCGCCGAGGGCGAAGAAGGCGCCATGGCCGAGCGAGAGGATGCCGCAATAGCCCCAGACGAGATCGAGCGCCAAGGCAAGCAATGCATAGCAGAGGTACTTGCCCGTCAACGCGACGATGTAGGACGGAATATAGAACGCGCTTTGCGGCGACACTGCGAGGTTGAGCAGCGGCACGATAATGGCGGCCGTCAGCAGGATGAAAATAGTGATGGCGATGCGACGGTCGGCACCCGCGGCGAAGAAGCGTCCCGTGATCATGTTTCCACCGCCCTGCCCTTGAGCGCGAACAGGCCGCGCGGGCGCTTCTGAATGAACAGGATGATCAGCACCAGCACGACGATCTTGCCGAGCACCGCGCCGGCATAGGGTTCGAGAACCTTGTTGACGATGCCGAGCGACAAGGCGCCGACCAGCGTGCCCCAGAGATTGCCGACGCCGCCGAAGACCACGACCATGAAGCTGTCGATGATGTAGCCGCGGCCGAGATTGGGCGAGACATTGTCGATCTGGCTGAGCGCGACGCCGGCAATGCCGGCAATGCCGGAGCCGAGCGCAAAGGTCAGCGCATCGACCCAAGGCGTCCTGATGCCCATCGAGGCGGCCATGCGGCGGTTGGCGGTGACGGCGCGCATCTGCAGGCCCCAGGGCGTGCGCTTCATGACAAAGAGCAGCACGCCGAAGACGGTGAGCGCGAAGACCAGGATCCAGAGGCGGTTCCAGGTGACGGCGAGTTGGCCGACATCGAACGATCCCGACATCCAAGAGGGGTTGCCGACCTCCTGGTTGGTCGGTCCGAAGATCGAGCGCACCGCCTGCTGCAGGACAAGCGAGACGCCCCAGGTTGCGAGCAGCGTTTCCAGCGGCCGGCCGTAGAGGAAACGGATGACGCCGCGCTCGATGATCAGGCCGACGGAAGCGGCAACCAGGAAGGCGAGCGGCAGCGCGATCACCAGCGACCAGTCGAACAGGCCGGGGAATGAGGTTCGGATCACCTGCTGGACGACGAAGGTGGTGTAGGCGCCGAGCATCACCATCTCGCCATGCGCCATGTTGATGACGCCCATGACGCCGAAGGTGATGGCGAGGCCGATGGCGGCCAGCAGCAGCACCGAGCCAAGCGAGATGCCGTACCATATGTTCTGGCCGGCATCCCACAGCGCCAGGCTCGAATTGATGCTGGCGATTGCCGCCGTCGCGGCATCCTTGACCGCGCCTTGCGCATTGGCCTCGACCGCGGTGAGCAGCGAGACCGCGTCGCGGTCGCCGCGCGCGCCGATCAGGGCAATGGCGGCAAGCTTGTCGGCCTCCGGCTTGTCGGAGACCAGCACCGATGCCGCGCGCGCCTGTTCGAACAATGCCTTGACCTTGGCGTCGGTCTCGGCGGCAATGGCTGCATCGAGCGGCTCGATATTGGCGGCATCGGGGGTCTTGAACATGGTGTCGGCGGCGGCGATGCGAACAGAAGGATCTTTCGCGCGCAACGTCAGCGTTCCCAGCGCATCGCGGATGACGCGGCGCAGCGTGTTGTTGACCTTGATCTTCGTGATGTCGGCCTTGGCGGCACCGCCGGCTTTCTCGCCGCTCAGCGGGTCGAGCAGCGTGACGCTGTCGCCGGCCTCAGCGCCGACGAAAACCATGGAATCGGCTTTGCGGACGTAGAGGTTGCCCTCGGCAAGCGCGGCAAGCGGTCGTTCGACCAGCGGATCGCCGGTGGCGGCAAGCTCGCGCACCACGGCCTCCGTGGCGGAAAAGCCGGTGCCGGTGGCGAATTTGGCGACGATGGCGCGCAGATCGGCTTCGGCTGCGTTCGACGGCAAAAGACTTGCCACCAGGAACACCAGCATGAGGCCGAGAGTGCGCGACAGGATCATCCGTTCAGATACTTTCCGAGAGGGTGGAATTGGCGTCCGGGCGGGCTGAAGCGCCCGGACGCTTGGCGGTACCGATCGTGGACGCGTCCACGATCGGTCAGTCCCGGGAGGGATCAGTTCGTGCCCTTGCCGCCGCATTTGCCGGTGGCAACGTTGAAGTTGCCGCAGGACAGAGGCGCGCGCCAATCCGAAATCAGGTCCTTGGAATCGGGCAGATAGTCGGACCATTCGTCGCCCATCACGAGGCCGGGCGTCTGCGACACGGTCTCGAACTGGCCGTCGGCCTGGATCTCGCCGATCAGCACCGGCTTGGTGATGTGATGGTTCGGCATCATGGTCGAATAGCCGCCGGTGAGGTTCGGCACGGACACGCCGACCATGGCGTCGATGACCTTGTCGGGATCGGTGGTGCCGGCCTTTTCGACCGCCTTCACCCACATGTTGAAGCCGATATAGTGAGCTTCCATCGGGTCGTTGGTGGTGCGCTTGTCATTCTTGATGAACTTGTGCCAGTCGGCGATGAACTTCTTGTTTTCGGGTGTGTCGACGCTCTCGAAATAGTTCCAGGCAGCGAGATGGCCGACCAGCGGCGCGGTATCGAGACCGGCCAGTTCTTCTTCGCCGACCGAGAAGGCCATGACCGGGATGTCCTCGGCCTTGATGCCCTGGTTGCCGAGTTCCTTGTAGAACGGAACGTTGGCGTCGCCATTGACGGTCGAGACGACGGCGGTCTTCTTCCCGGCCGAGCCGAATTTCTTGATTGCGGAGACTTCGGTCTGCCAGTCGGAGAAGCCGAACGGCGTGTAGTTGACCATGATGTCTTCGGCGGCGACGCCCTTGGCCTTCAGATAGGCCTCGAGGATTTTGTTGGTGGTGCGGGGATAGACGTAGTCGGTGCCTTCCAGCACCCAGCGCTTCACCGAGCCACCGTCCTCGCTCATGAGATAGTCGACAGCGGGAATCGCCTGCTGGTTCGGGGCGGCGCCGGTGTAGAACACGTTGCGCTCGCTTTCCTCGCCCTCATACTGGACGGGGTAGAACAGGATGTTGTCGAGTTCCGAGAACACCGGCAGCACCGATTTGCGCGACACCGAGGTCCAGCAGCCGAACACGGCGGCGACCTTGTCCTTGGAGATCAGCTCGCGCGCCTTCTCGGCGAAGAGCGGCCAATTGGAGGCCGGATCGACAACGACCGCCTCAAGCTTCTTGCCGAGCAGGCCGCCCTTGGCGTTCTGCTCTTCGATGAGCATCAGCATGGCGTCTTTCAGCGTCGTCTCCGAAATCGCCATGGTCCCCGACAGCGAATGCAGAATGCCGACCTTGATCGTGTCTTCGGCGGCCTTGGCCGGAGACGACATCGACAGGCCGGCGGCGACCACGCCGGCCGAAAACATTTTTGTTATTGTGGAGAAATTACCCCTCATACCGAAGACTCCCAAGCTGGTTGATTGCACCGCGATAAAGCAATGCAACTGCCGTGCCAAACGCAAAGGCGCCGCTCACAAGAAGGGAATAGCCGAGCGTTATCAACTGGTTGGTATATTAGCCTGGAGAAAACAATGGCAGCCAGTGAAAATTGATTGAGCCAAATTTGCGCAGCGCACACGACTTTTGCCTAATTTTCGCCCAAATAGGACAAATGCCTAGTTTTTGATCTCCGGCCGTGGATTCCGGGCGAACAATGTTGCGGCACCGCGCAAAAATAGGGCAAGCTCGCCATTCAAAAGAGAGACGTCATGGCATCTCGCATCTCACGGATTTCCGGCATCCTGCTGCTGATGGCAACGAGCGGCGGCGCGCGCGCCGATTTCAGCGAGGGCAAGCTTCCGGACGGCACCTATCATTGCGAGGTCTACCTGCTCGGCGCCTTCCTCAACCTCGGCGACATCACCATCAAGGGCAATGTCTATACCGGCCCGGTGACGTTCGGAACGGCGCTGCAAGGCTACAATTATCAGATGAACGCCAATGGCGAGATCACCTGGCTCGGGCCGCTGGGCGGCTATACCACCGGTGGCAACTCCGTCTCCATGACACAGGCAACACTGGACGGCGAGACTGCCCCGTCATTCGACATCATTCTGAAGCAGCCCGACGGCGCCTTCACCGCCTCGACCTGCACCAAGGGCTGAGCGATGCGTAGTGCCGCGCCCAGTTGCGGCAAAACCTTCCTCTTATGTCATGTGAATGTTGCCTAAGCAGACTAGGGCAACGGTGCGCCGTAACATCCACCCTGAGAGGCAGACACCATGGCCAATGCACCGTCTTCATCCTCCCCCGTCATCCGCGAAATCATTGCCGAGCGCGTCTCGCGCCGGTCTCTTTTGAAAGGCAGCCTCGCCTCCGGCGCGCTGATTGCCGGCGGCAGTTTTGTCGGCTCCTTGTTTGCCGGCGAAACGCATGCCGCCACAGCGCAGTCGACGCTCGGCTTTCCCGAGCTGAAACGGGTCTACGGCAAGACCCATGCCGCCGCCGAAGGCTATGAGACGACCATCGTCGCGCGCTGGGGCGACCCGCTTGCAGCCGGCCTCGCCGAATTCGACGGCAACAAGGTCGCGGCGGAGGAACAGGAAAAGCGCTTCGGCTACAATTGCGACTACATCGCCTTCATGCCGCTGCCCAAGGGTACGGTGAATTCTGATCATGGCCTGCTCTGCGTCAACAACGAATACATCTCGCCCAATGTGATGTTTCCGGGGATGACCGAGGGCGATGCCGGCAAGACGATGACCAGGGAACAGGTCGATCTCGGCATGGCCGCGATGGGCCATTCGATCGTCGAGGTGCAATTGAAGGACGGCAAGTGGGAAACCGTAGCCGACAGTCCGCTGAACCGCCGCATCACCGCCAACACCGAAATGACCGTTTCCGGACCGGTTGCCGGCCATGCGCTGATGAAGACCTCGGCCGACGCGACTGGCACCAAAGTGCTCGGCACCAGCTACAACTGCAGCGGCGGTTTCACCCCCTGGGGTACGGTGCTGACCTGCGAGGAAGGCGTGTCCGACATTTTCGGCGGCGACCCGAAAAGGGCGCCGACCGCCGACCTGCTTGACCGTTACGGCTTCGACGGCTCCGACATCTATGGCCGCGGCCGCTTCCATGACCGCTTCAACCTCGACAAGGAACCGAACGAGGCCAACCGCTTCGACTGGGTGGTCGAGATCGACCCTTACGATCCTCAGTCCAGGCCGGTGAAGCGCACGGCACTTGGCCGCATGTCGCATGAGGCCTCGACCGTGGTCCTCAACAAGGACGGCCGCGTTGTCGTCTATATGGGTGACGACGACTATTTCGAATATATGTACCGCTTCGTCTCGGCCAAGGCCTATGACAAGGCCAACCCGGCCTCCGGCGCCGATCTGCTCGACGATGGCGTGCTGTCGGTCGCCCGCTTCGATGCCGATGGCTCGATGACGTGGCTGCCGTTGGTGCACGGCCAGGGCAAGCTTACCGTCGAGAACGGTTTTGCCGACCAGGCCGAGGTGCTGTTGAAGACGCGGTTTGCGGCAGATGCGCTCGGCGCCACGCCGATGGACCGGCCCGAGGACATCGAGACCAATCCGGTGACCGGCCGCGTCTATGCGGTGATGACCAAGAACAAGAAGCGCGACCAGTCAAAGGTCAATCCGGCCAACACGCGGCCGGAAAACCTGTGGGGCCATATTGTCGAACTGATCCCGCCCGGCGGCCGCGGCGCGGATGCCGACCACACGGCGGAAAAGTATGCCTGGGACCTGTTCGTGCTCTGCGGCAACCCGAAAGATGCCAAGGTCGGCGCCACTTTTCATCCGGATACGTCGGACAATGGCTGGTTCGTCTGCCCCGACAACATCACCTTCGACCCGGCGGGGCGGCTGTGGGTGGCGACGGACGGCGCCAATGATTTCGACCTGCCGGACGGCGTCTATGGCGTCGACACCGAAGGTGCGGCGCGCGGCCTGCCGAAGCTGCTGTTCACCTGCCCGCATGGCGCCGAAGCGACCGGCCCATGCTTCACGCCGGACGGCACGACTTTGTTCCTGTCGGTGCAGCACCCTGCGGAAGATGCAGAGACGCTCGACAAGGCGCAGACGCTGTGGCCCGACTTCAGGGATGGCCAGCTGCCGCGACCGTCCGTCGTCGCCATCCGCCGCAAGGACGGACAGCCGGTCGGCGCATAGTGAGTCCTAGGAAAAAAGGGCGGAACGCGCCATGCGCGTTCCGCGTAGCGATCCGGGAGGACGGCTCAGATCGTCTTGGCCGACATTTGCGAAGCGATGTATTCGGCCTGGCGGATAGCCAGCGACACGATCGTCAGCGTCGGATTTTCAGCCGCACCGGTGGTGAACTGGCTGCCGTCCGACACGAACAGGTTTTTGATGTCGTGCGCTTGGCCGTGCTTGTTGACGACGCCGTCTTCCGCCTTTTCGCTCATCCGGTTTGTGCCGAGATTGTGGGTTGAGGGATAGGGCGGCGTCGGGAAGGAGCGCGTCGCGCCGACCGCATCGTAAAGCGCTGTGGCCTGCTTGTAGGCATGGTTGCGCATCGCCGTGTCGTTGGGATGATCATCGAAATGCACGTCGGCGATCGGCATGCCGTGCGCGTCCTTCTCGTCCTTGTGCAGCGTGATGCGGTTTTCCGCGCGCGGCATGTCCTCGCCGACGATCCACAGGCCAGCCATGTGATCATAGTGGTCGAGCGCGGTGGTGAATGAACGGCCCCAGCCGCCGGGGTTGAGGAAGGCGGCCATGAAGGGCAAGCCGAGCGACAGCGTCTCGAATTCATAGCCGCCGACAAAGCCGCGTGAGGGATCGTGCCGCGCCTCGTCGCGGATAATGCCGGCCATGGTGGTGCCGCGATACATGTGCACCGGTTGGTCGAAAATGGCGTAGACCGAACCGGTGGTGTGGCGCATGTAGTTCTTGCCGACCTGCCCCGACGAATTGGCAAGCCCTTGCGGAAACTTCGCTGACTCGGAGTTTAGCAGCAGGCGCGGGCTTTCGATCGAGTTGCCGGCGACGGCGACAATGCGGGCCTTCTGTTCCTGCAGCTTGCCGTCCTTGTCGGCATAGACGACGCCGGTCACCTTGCCTGAGGCGTCGTGGTTGATCTTGATCGCCATGGCATTCGGCCGGACTTCGAGATGGCCGGAGGCCTCGCCCTTGGGGATCTCGGTATAGAGCGTCGACCATTTGGCGCCCCATTTGCAGCCCTGGAAGCAGAAGCCGGTCTGTTGGCAGGAGTTCCGGTCATCACGCTCGACCGAATTGATTGCCATGTTGCCGGTATGACATTCCTTGTAGCCGAGCTTGTCGGCGCCGGCCTTGAGCACCTTGAAATTGTTGTTGCCGGGCAGCCGCGGCCAGCCATTGGTGCCGGTGACGCCCATCTTGGCTTCCGCCTTGGCGTAGTAAGGCTCCATCTCGGCCAATGTGACCGGCCAGTCCAGCAGGTTGGCGCCTTCCAGCTTGCCGTAGGTCGAGAGCGTCTTGAACTCATGCTCCTGGAAGCGCAGCGAGGCGCCGGCCCAGTGCGTGGTCGAGCCGCCGACCGATTTGACGATCCAGGCCGGCAAATTCGGGAAATCCTTCGACACCCGCCAGTCGCCGGACGTCGTGCGCTTGTCCGTCCAGGCGAGTTGGCTGAAGGAACCCCACTCGTCATTGATGAAATCCTCGTATTCGTGACGCGCGCCGGCCTCGAGGATGACGACATCGACGCCTTTCTGGGCGAGTTCGTTGCCGAGCGTGCCGCCGCCGGCGCCGGAGCCGATGATCACGACCACGCCGTCGTTGTTGAGATCAAATGAAGCTGCCATGGTTTCCTCCCATGAATTCCTGTTTGCGGGGTTTCAAAACGACGGAGGGCTCAGAGCCACTCTATGTCGTCGAAACCGCGCGCGATGTAGCCGCCCTTGGAGTAGGATTCGCCCTCGTAGCCGAAGATCGGCCACACCTCCTGCTGGTTGTAGAGGCTGACGACGAGGCCGCCGCGGATGGACTGGAAGAACGGCGTCGCCTCGATCTGCTGCAGCACGGCGACGCGCTGCTCCTCCCAGCCGAGGCCGCGATAGCCGCCCTCGCCCGATTTCTTGTCGAGGTCGGCGATGCCGTCTTCGATCATCGTCTTGTAGGCAGCGTCCTTGCCGGCCTGCTCATCATGCCCTTTTACGGCGATGGCGTAGTATTTGTCGGGCACCTGATCGTGCGGATAGATGTCGCGCGCCATCTGGATCAGCGTTGCCATGGTTTCGGGCTTGAGCGCCGATGTCTCGAGCCCCCAGGCATTTTCAGGGCTGATGACGGCGCTGCCGGAAATGACGAGCAACGCGCCGATGCCGCCGCGTTTGAGAAGTTCACGACGTGAGAGCCTCGCGTCATAGATCGTGACCATTTTGTTCCTCCCTGCTTGCTGTTTGCGCCCTTGAACAGCGCCGTTGCTGGCGTCGCGCGGCTGAATGCGGCCGATAATCCCCTACTGGAAGCGCCCTCCACGCTGCAGAACCTCGATCTTGTAGCCGTCGGGGTCCTCGATGAAGAAAAAGCGCGCGATCAGCGATCCGTCGCGGTTGAATTCGACGATCTTCTTGGGGTTGAGGCCGAGCGCGCCGATCCGGTCGTGTTCACTGTCGAGATCGGACACCGAGACCGCCAGATGGCCGTAACCGTCGCCTAGCTCATAAGGCTCGGTGCGGCCCTTGTTCACGGTGAGTTCGAGCTCGAACCCCGTTTCGGCGTTGGCAAGGTAAATCAGCGTGAATGTCTCGAAATCCAGCCTGTCGGCGACATCGAGCCCGAAAGCGTTTCTGTAGAAATCGACGGATCTGGCCTCTTGGAGAACCCGGATCATGGAGTGGATTGCCTTCGCCAAATCAGTCTCCGCCGCTGCATGCTGGAGGCGATTATGGGCGGCACGCGCGAAAGGTGGTGGCAGCCGGTTACCACGGCTAAATTTGCAATCGCTGCTATGCCTGCGCCTAAAGACGAAAGTCCGATTGCCGATTCGGCCCACAAGGCCGAACATGCAGGGACAACCACAACTTGAAGGCGCGACACGCTGCGCCCAAAACCAACAATATCGGGAGGTAAGGATGTGCAGGGTTTTTGCCGGGCAGGATCCGGAAGGCTATCGACAGATCAACCGGTCGATCCGCATCGACGGTCACTCTACGAGTATCCAGCTTGAAGGAACGTTCTGGGCGCTGCTTGACGAAATTGCCGACAGCCAGGGCCTGACGACGCCGAAGTTCATCTCAAAACTCTATGACGAGGCGATCGAGATCAACGGCGCCATTCCCAATTTCGCGTCGATGCTGCGTACCACCTGCGCGCTCTATCTGCGCGGTCACCGGCCAGACATGGATGAGCTGACGCCGAAGCGCGAAGCGGCCTGAGGAAGCTAGCCTTCCGCCGCAACGTCGAGCCCGAGCCGCGCCATATCGGTGAACAGCGCCTGACGTTCGGAATAGGCAGTCTGTTCGCCGGTCACGATGTTGTCGACGACGGTCAGCAGCGACAGCGCGCGGGCGCCGAAATGCGCCGCGATTCGGTAGAGTGCGCTGGTTTCCATATCGACAGCGAGAGCCCCAAGCGCCTGCGCTTCGGCAAAGCGGTCGCGCCCTTCAGGGTGGTAGAAGACATCGCTGCAGATGGTCAGCCCGGCCTGGTGGTCGATGCCGAGCTGGGCGGCGCAGGCCAAAGCGTGGGCGAACAGGCCGGGATCGGGCCCGGCGGCAGCATCGTAGAGGCCGAAGACCTGGCCGCTTTGGTCGCTTTCGGCGCGCACCGACTGCGAGATCACCAAGGAGCGCAGCGGCACGCGGGGTGTCAGGCCGCCGCAGGTGCCTGTGCGGATTAGCGTTTTTACGCCGTGAACATCCAGGAGTTCATGCGCATAGACCAGGAAGGACGGGACACCGATGCCGGTGGCCTGGATGCTGATGGGACGGCCGCGATAGAGACCGGTGAAGCCGAGTGCGCCCCGGCGGCGGTTGACGCAGCGCGGCGCCTCAAGAAATGTCTTTGCCATCCACTCGGCGCGTTGCGGATCGCCCGGCAACAGCACCGTTGCGGCATAGTCGCCCCTGGCAGCCTCGTTGTGCGGCGTCACGACATGCTCCCCAAAACCCGCCGCCCGTTTCGCCTGCAATCATGGCAGTGTCACGTCATTGCGCAACCTTTGAATTAGGGCGCCCTAGGACTCCAATACATCCTTGACCACGGTGGCCAGTTGCTTGAGGGAGAACGGCTTCGGCAGGAAGCCGAATTGCGCGTCCGGCGGCAGGTTTCTGGCGAAAGCGTCTTCGGCATAGCCGGACACGAAGACGAACTTGATGTCGGGCTGGCGCTTGCGCAGTTCGCCGAGCAGCGTCGGTCCGTCCATTTCCGGCATCACCACGTCGGACACGACGATATCGACTTTGCCGCCGAGCGCTTCGAAGACTTCCAGCGCCTCGACGCCCGAGGAGGCCTCATGGACGGTATAGCCGCGCGAGGTCAGCGCCCGCGAGCCGCCCATGCGCACGGCGTCTTCGTCCTCGACGAGGAGCACAGTGGCCGAGCCCGACAGGTCCTTGGCGCTGTCGGCGGCTTTCACCGGCGCAGCCGGCGCCTCGCTGACGTCGCCGGGCTTCTTCGCCTCCACGATATGGCGCGGCAGGAAGATGCGGAAGGTCGAACCCTTGCCGACTTCGGAATCGCAGAAGATGAAACCGCCGGTCTGCTTGATGATGCCATAGACCATCGACAGGCCAAGGCCGGTGCCTTTGCCGACTTCCTTGGTGGTGAAGAACGGCTCAAAAATCTTCTTCAGCACGTCCGGGGCAATGCCCGAGCCGCTATCCTCGACCTCGACCACGACATAGTCGGCAGGCGTGAGCTCGCGGTAGGAGAAGCTCTTGCATTGTTCGGCGGTGACGTTGCGGGTGCGCACGGTGAGGTCGCCGCCGGCCGGCATGGCGTCGCGCGCGTTGACGGCCAGGTTGACCACCACCTGCTCGAACTGGCCGATATCGACCTTGACCGGCCACAAATCGCGGCCGTGGTCGACCTTCAGCTTGATCTCGTTGCCAACGAGGCGGGCAAGCAGCATCCGGAGATCGGCAAGCACGTCGGTCAGGTTCAGCACTTCCGGCCGCAATGTCTGCTTGCGCGAGAAGGCGAGCAACTGCCGCACCAGCGAGGCCGCCCGGTTGGCATTCTGCTTAATGTTCATGATGTCGGGGAAGGATGGGTCCGACGGCCGGTGATTGGTCAGCAAAAGATCCGACGCCATGATGATGGCGGTCAGCACATTGTTGAAGTCGTGGGCGATGCCGCCGGCGAGCTGTCCGACCGCCTGCATCTTCTGGCTCTGCGCCATCTGGCCCTCGAGCGCCTTCTGCTCGGTGGTCTCGACGGCATAGACGATGGCCGATTCCTCGGCGCCCTCGCCGGTGCCGTCGGCGACGGCGTTGACGTAGAAGCGGATGTGACGCTCCTCATTGCCGGGCAGCAGCGTGTCGATCGGCTCGATGTCGGCCTGCCTCAGCCGCGCCTTTTCGAACGCGGCGGCAAAGGCCGGCCGGTCGCGCTCGTGGATCACGGTGTCCAGCCGCACGCGGCGGTCGACCGCGTCGCCGTCGACGACGGAGGAAAACAGCGACAGGAACGGCGCATTGGTGCGCAGGATGCGGCCGCCATTGTCGACGGCGGCAATGGCCATCGGCGTCGAATTGAAGAAGCGAGTGAAGCGTACCTCCGAAGCCCGAAGATCGGCCGATGCGTCCTCGCCCTGCGTGCGGTTGAGCACGATGGTGCGGGTGGGACCGTTGGTCCCCTCGCGGCTGGCCGAGACCCGATGCATGAAGCGCACCGGCAGCGCCTCGCCGGTCGTCGTCGTAAGATCGAGATCGATGACGGCGTTGCGGGTGGTGCCGGGATCGGCCTTGACCGAGCGCACCAGCGCCATGCCATCGCCGGCGACGATTTCCGGGAGTGTCACGGCGCCAGGGGTGAAGCTCGCCAGATCGATGCCCAGCCATTCGGCGAGCGTGGCGTTGATGTAGGTGACGCGGCCTTCCTGGTCGGCCGAGAAGAAACCGGCCGGCGCATGGTCGAGATGGTCGATGGCCTTCTGCAAGTCGAGGAAGAAACGCTCCTGCTCGGCCCGTTCCTGCGAGATGTCGGCAAGCTGCCAGGCAAGCATCGGCAGGCGCTGACCGGGAACGCTGAAGGTCCGGGCCCGCGCCCGGTACCAGCGCGCGCCGGGTTCGGCGCCCGGCCGGATCGACTGCGCCAGCCGGAATTCGCCGTCGCCGGCCTGGCCGTCGCGCAAACCCGAGGCCAGCCGGTATATGGTCACCGAAGCTTCGGGGACATCGGAAAGCAGGCCTTCGACCGTCTTCAGATCGGCGGCCGACGCAGCCCCGGTCATCTCGGCATAGGCCCGGTTGGCGTAGACGACGCGGCCCTTGGTGTCGGTGACGATCAGGCCCTGCGACATCGAATCGACGAAGGCCTTCGACAGTTCATCCCCGGTCGAACGCGGCGCGATCTGCACGAAGCCGATGGCCGTGGCGAACAGGAAGCCGACGCCGATCATGGCAAGCACGCCCAGCATGCCGAGCAGGAACGGATCGCCAAGACGCTCGCGGAAAATGCCGAAAACGATCGCGGCCCCGGTCAGGACGATGATGAACACGATGAGCCGGGTAACCGCGCCTGGCCGCGTGTTCTGATCGACGATCGGTACCGGATAGAAATCGCCGCGCGTTTCCCTGGCCATATGCCCCCTGCTCGTGAGTTGTCCGACACCGCCCCCGGCCGGTTGAATCACATTCTCCTAATCCGGAAAAGGCCTTGGCGGCAAATGTCGGATAAAAATGACGCGTCGGTGTTTTCAAGCTGTTCACGAAGCGTGAAGGCAACTTGCGGTGGCTGGCCGCAACGGTCTAGTGTCCCTCCACTTCAAAAGCCGATTGGGGGCACCGATGCAGTGGCTGGATAATGTGGCGGGTCCCGGATATGCCGCAGCGCTGCTGTGGACGTTTGCTGCCCTTGTCCTGCTGGTCATCGTGCTCATCATCATCAGGCTGGTCCGCAACCTGACCTTCGGCACCTTCGTTGCCGGCGGCAGGAACCGCAAGACACGGCTGGCGGTCATGGACGCCACGGCGGTCGACAGCCACCGCCGGCTGGTGCTCATCCGTCGCGACGACATCGAACACCTGCTTTTGATCGGCGGCCCAACCGACGTTGTCGTCGAGCGCGATATCAGGCTTGCAGCGCCACGCCGTCCGGCATTGACCGGCGATGGCGGTGTTGGCCAGCAGCAACAGGCGCCGCGTCCGCGCGCAGCACAACCCGCTCCCGCCGCGCCCGCAAGGCAGGCGCCGCC